>JAQIBH010000096.1 GCA_027859205.1 Bacteroidales bacterium
ACAGTTTTTAAAATTAAATAATATTGTTGGTAAGATTAAAACATTTATCCAGAATATATGTTTTATTGTTGATTGTAACAATTAATAATTATATGTTTAACTTTGCATTTTTTATAGAATAAATATATGAAAAACTTATTAATTACTTTATACTAAATGTAACTGTATGAACTGTATAGAATCAAGATTCTGATAGTCAAACATGTTACAAAAATTGGATATATATCATGATAAATACAAATTATAAAGACAATATCGCTTTAATAACTACGGATAAAAGCTATACGTATCAACAGTTATTTGTTAAAATAAATCAATATTCAAAATATTTTGATAGTAAAAGTTATAAGAAAATTGCTATTCATTCCGAAAATAGAGAAGATTGGATTTTTGCATTTTATGCTGGATGGAAAAATAATTGTGTGGTAGTTCCTATTGACTTTTTAGCATCGGTTGATGATGTATCGTATATATTAAACGACAGTACTCCTGAGCTGGTTTTTATAAGTTCTGAAACAGCTGATAACTTTGAAAAAGTTAAATCTAAATTAACTTATAGTCCGCTTATACAAGATTTTGATAAACAAAATTTGGAAGACTCAAATACAGAATTTGATTGGAATGTGCCAGAGAACAAAGAGGAAACTGCTGTAATAATTTATACATCGGGAACAACGGGTAGCCCGAAAGGTGTAATGTTATCATATAAAAATTTAATGGCAAATATTGTAGCAGTTTCCGAAAAAGTTGAGATTTACACTAAAGACCGCCAAGTATTATTATTACTGCCTTTGCATCATATATTCCCTCTTGCGGGTTCAATGGGTGCACCATTAGCCGTAGGGGGAACTGTTGTTATGTCGCCTTCTATGCAATCTTCTGATTTACTTGAAACACTTAAAAATAATAAAATTAACATTATGATTGGTGTTCCTCGATTATATGATTTATTGTATAAGGGATTAAAAACCAAAATATATGCTTCACTTGTAGGTAAAATTGTTTTTAATATTGTAAAGGTTTTAGATTCAAAAAAAATAGCCAAAAAAGTATTAAAGAAAGTTCACGATGGTTTTGGTGGACAACTTCAATATATGGTTGCAGGAGGTGCTTCTTTGAATAAAGAAACCGGAGCCTTCTTTCACGCATTAGGTTTTGAAGTGCTTGAAGGTTATGGGATGACTGAGGCTTCTCCTATGATTACATTTACACGACCGGGAAAAGTTAAAATAGGATCTCCTGGGCAAGTTTTACCGGGACTTGAAGTTGAAATTCGTGATAATGAGATTTGTGCAAAGGGAGATAATATTATGAAAGGATATTATAATCGACCCGAAGAAACAGCGGATGTTTTAAAGGATGGATGGTTATATTCTGGTGATTTAGGACGATTTGATAAAAAAGGCTTTTTATTTATTACAGGTAGAAAAAAAGAAATTATTGTATTACAAAATGGGAAAAATATAAATCCTGTAGAATTGGAAGTGAAACTGGAAAAAATTCCTGCTATAAATGAGGCAGGTGTATTTTCGAATAATGATTTGTTGCATACCGTTATTGTGCCCGATTATGAATTTTTAGCAAAAAATGAAATCAAGAATCCTCAGATATACTTTAGAGAAACTGTAATGCCAGAGTTCAATAAAGAATTAACTTCCTATAAAAGAATAATGAAATTTTCTTTGATAAAAAAGGATATACCAAGAACTAGATTAGGAAAAATACAGCGCTTTAAGCTGATCGAGCTTTTTGAGAATCCTGTAAAAAAGATACAAAAAAGTGATCAAACTGAGTCGGAAGAGTATTTTGTAATAAAATCATTTATTGAGAGTCAAGTCGATATGACTATTTCTCCCGAAGATCATTTGGAATTTGATATAGCACTGGATTCACTTGGAAAAATTTCTTTAATTGATTTTATTGAAAGAACCTTTGGTGTGAAAATCGAAGAAGAGAATCTTTTAAACTTTCCTTCAATTAAAAAAATGGTTGATCACATTAGAGAGAATAAAGTGTTTCATAATCTCGAAATAGCAAATTGGTCTGAAATATTAAAGGAAAAAATCAGAATTAAATTGCCAAAATCATGGGCTACATTACCATTTGTTATTAAGTCTTTTAGAAATTTATTTAAAGTCTATTTTAAATTTAAAAGCACGGGCTATAATGAACTGCCAGAAGGTCCTGCAATAATAGCCCCAAATCATCAAAGCTTTTTTGATGTATTATTTGTTTCTGCTCACTTAAAGAGAAAAACGATAAAAGAAACATTTTTCTATGCAAAAAGAAAGCATGTAAAAACTAAGTTTTTTAGATTTTTGGCTGGTAAGAATAATATAATTGTAATGGACTTAAATAATGATTTAAAGGAGTCTATTCAGAAATTAGCTGCAGTTTTAAAATTGGGTAAAAAAATCATGATTTTTCCTGAAGGCACAAGATCAAAAACGGGTGAATTGGGAGAGTTTAAAAAGACTTTCGCTATTTTAAGTAAAGAATTAAATGTTCCGGTAATTCCAGTTGCTATCAGCGGTGCGTATAATGCTCTTCCTTCCGGGACACATTTCCCCAGACCGTTTACTAAGATTCAAGTTAATTATTTGCATGCAATTAATCCACAAGATTATACTTTTGAAACTTTAGCTGAAAAAGTAAAAGATTCAATTTTAAAAGCAATGTAAAGTGAAAATTATTCAACTGAAGCTAAGCTTGAGTTTATTTTAAGAAATTCAACGTATCCATTTACAGTGCATACTACAATAGTATTGTTGCTGAGAACTATTGGTGTAGAAAAAATTTTCCCATTTGTCTTGTATTTACCAATAAGTTCACCTTGAGGCGAGAAAAAATATAAATATTTATCGTATGATCCAATTACCACCGTTCCATCAGATAAACTAATTGGTGATGAAACAATCTTTTTATCAGTCTTAAATTTTTTAAATAACGATCCGTCTGGTTTTAGAAAATAAACAAAACGATCGAAAGAGCCAAAAACTATCTTTGAATCTTTAAGTTTTAATGGCGATGAATGAATTCTTCCTTTTGTTTTAAAAGTTGCTACTGTATTACCATTGGTATTACATATGTATAGACTTTTATCGTATGATCCAACAGCAAAATTATTTTGACTCAGTGATGTAGGAGCAGAATGCATGATCCAGCCTTTAGTTTTTATTTTTGAAAGAAATTTTTCGTCCATATCAAAAATGTATAAATGCTTGTCATTTGATCCAATAACTAATTTATCTTTGTCAATTAGGTTTGGATTTCCATGTGCCCATTTTCTAAGATTAAAATTGCGTTGAGTACTGTCTTTTTTATTAAAAAATACAATCCCTTTTTTGTTTGATCCAAAAACTAAGATTTTACTCGGCAATTCAATAATAGAAGTAAACAATGATCCACATCCCATTTTTATTTTGGATTTTAACTTACCTGTTTCACTAAAGAAATATATATGACCATCATATGAACCTATTGCAATAGAACTGTCTGAAAGAATAGAAGGAGAAGCATGCACCCAACCATCTGTTTCATATTTCTGTAACAAATCACCAGTTTTAGAAAAGAAATATACACACTTATCATGTGAGCCAACAATTACATTGTCGTTGAATGAGGCAACCGGGGATGAAAAAATTGCTTTATCTGTTTTAAAAACCTTTAATACTTGAATAAAATTTGATGTAGGTAAAGGTTCTCCAGAGTATGCTGAGTATGAGAGAACAAAAATACATAAATACAAAAGCTTATACTTGAAAGAGAATGATATATTCTTTCTAATCATTTAATTAGTATGTATTTGTAAAAACTCCCGATGATAATTGTATTATATAAACATACTTAAATTAAGTTAGAAATGAAAATATGATTTTAATTAGTAAGATAATTTTTATTACAACGCAACCCCAATAGTTAATCTAACATCTATTGTTCAGATTGATAAACGGATGATACGAGGATGAAAAAGATTTTTAGATTTTTAATTATTATTATTTCAATTCAATTACTTTACTCATGTGAAGCTGATGAGGATTTACTTACTTATGATTCTGAAATTGTTTCTGTTGCTTACGGAACTACTTTTGGAGAATGTATTGGTTACTGCGATCGTACTCTTGAAATTATTGGAACAGATATAAATTTTAAAGCGACAGGACTTACTGCAACTGGAGATTTACCTGAAATTGATATTTCTGGAACTATTTCAATTGTAGACTGGGAAAGACTTGTAAATTCGATTGAATTTTTAATTTTCAGAAATATGGAAGAAGTTATTGGGTGCCCTGACTGTACTGATGGTGGAACTGAATGGATTGAAATTACTACTGATGAGTTATGTCATAAAGTTATTTTTGAATTTGATAACGAACCTGAAGAGATACTCAATTATATTGAAGAATTACGGAATTTAATGGAGAGTTGCGAAGACAAAATGAAATAAAGCACATCATTCATAATTATTATTTTTATATGGTTAAAAGTAATCAGCATTTTTGTTATTTTTAGCTTTATTTATTTTGAATTTTATGAATGATATTACTTACCAATCGATTGGCATTATTAATTCTCCATTTAAAACTAAGGAAGATATGCCAATTCAACCTACAGGAGACAAAGGAATAAACGGGGAAATTAAAATCTACTCAGAATTTAGCGAGGGTTTAGTTGATTTAGAAGGGTTTTCGCATATTATTTTAATTTATCATTTACATTTATCCACAGGATCCAGTCTTAAAGTTATTCCTTTTATGGATAATAATTCACACGGAATTTTTTCAACACGTTCACCAAAAAGACCAAACCCAATAGGACTTTCGGTTGTTAAACTTAATAAGATAGAAAAGAATATATTATTTATTGAGAATATTGATATTCTGGATGGAACTCCTTTATTAGATATAAAACCATTTATTCCTGATGTTGATTGCCCTAATGTTGATAAACTTGGATGGTTAGAGGGGAAATCAGATAAGATGAAAAATAAAAAATCAGATAAACGATTTAATGAATAACTTTGGTAATGAAGAAAAATTTAATTATTTGGGATTGGAACGGAACATTATTAAATGATGTTGAAGCTTGTGTAAATTCAATGAATAATATGCTTGCAAAAAGGAGTCAAACATTTCTTGATCAAAAAGTTTATAAAGATATTTTTACTTTTCCTGTTAAGAAATATTATGAAGCTCTGGATTTTGATTTTAATCAAGAATCATTTGAAGAACTTTCAGTTGAATACATAGATCTTTATAAAAAGCTTTCTTTTAATTCTCCATTGCAAGCGGGAGCCATAGAAACTCTTGATTTATTTAAAGCAAATAACTATAAACAAATTATTGTATCAGCCTCGGAGCAGTTATCATTGAATAAGCAAGTAAAGGAAAGAGGAATATTTTATTATTTTGATGCAGTAATCGGATTAAATAATATTTATGCAAAAAGTAAACTTGATAATGCAATTAACTATATAAATAACTCCTCGCTTGATTTTGAACAGATTGTTTTAATTGGAGATACTTACCACGATTATGAAGTTGCAGAATCTATAAGTGCAGAGTGTATTTTGGTTCAAACTGGTCATCAAAATCTTGAGCGATTTGATTTAAAAGGGAAAGCACTTATTGTAAAAGATTTCTTAGAATTAAAAGAAATATTTAATTCTAAAAAATCGTTAATTGCGAATGGTATAAATGTTGGAAATTTTTAATAAATATTCGTTTAACTAGTACAAATTCCTATGACATTCTGAACAATTACCTTCCTTCCACATTTCATCAATTTCAACAGGATGTTTAAACTCTAAAAAACTATTTAAAGCCGCATAAGATTCGTTTTCCTTTTTGCCTTGCAGAACAATGGTATGACATAAGTTACAGTCTTTTGAAATAGTTTTGCCAGATTCGCTTACATGATTATCATCATGACAACGAAAACAACCATCGTAGGTTTTGTGCCCAATGTGATCTGAATAGTTGTCCCAACTTACACTCATCTCTGGAAAGATATTTAGGTTAAATTGTTTCTTAATACTTGAAATAGCAGTTTCAATATCTCCCTTTCTAGCATTGGACATTTCCGGATACTCATCTTTATAATAATCTGTAATATAATTTTCGATTATAAGCATGGCTGTATCAGTAGTCTCATATGAAGTACTAAATAAATCCATAGTTAATCTCTTAATATATGGCAAATCAGTAGGAATATCATTTGTAGCCATACCTTGATCAATAAATTCAGAAGGGGTAAAATAATGATGTGATGGTCTGTTATGACAATCCATACAATCCATTTTCTTTGGCATTGCTTCAGCAATTTTTTCTTCTTCTAATGGCTTATAATTGTCTTCATAAATTATTACTTCTCCTGTTGCCTTATTGGTATATTTTACCCAGGGTATTGTATTCCTTTTTTCATGCTTAGGAATATATTCGATTTTTACATCAGGATTAATATGCCAATGTATTCCCTCTGCTAGACCGTAAGCACTATGTGAAGGTCCAATTTTCATTTGCAAACTGATGTTCCATTCAGTATTTGAACTATCGGTTAAAAAGTGTTTTTCATGCCTTAGTTGGCGAGAGTAAAATTTTTCCGGCCAATGGCATTGTTCGCAGGTTTCTTGGGCTGGTCGTAAATTTTCTAATGGTGTTTCTATCGGACGCGAAAAATCATCAGTTAAAACTGCATAAACTTGTCTTAAGCCTGATAATTTAGATCGCATGTACCAACTTGCCCCTGATCCAACATGACATTCAACACAAGCTACTTTTGCATGAGGCGAATTCTGATAAGCTACATATTCAGGCTTCATTACTTCATGACAAAGTGTTCCGCAAAATTCAACTGATTCAGAATAATGAAAAGCCTCATAACTACCAAGCCCGGTAAGAAAAAGGAAAAATATTGTTCCAATCGAAAAGATAACAATTGCATTTCTATTTTTTAGTATATTAAGATCGATTACCGGCCAACCCTTTTTAATATAATCCTTTTTAGTTTTTTTACGTCTTCGGCTATCAATTACCATTCCCAACGGAATAAGAAGTAAACCTATAACGAAAAATACAGGTACAATAATGTAAGTAAATAAGCCTAAATAGGAATTACTTTCTTCGAAAAAGAAACCTATAATAAAAAGATATCCGATCATGAAAAAACTGACTCCAGCAATTGCTGTGCCAATAAAGGATAATAAATTGTAATATGAACGCGGCAATTTCATATTTCTTATTCGAGTAAATTTCATAACGTTTTATTTTATTAAGCTGTTAATTTAATAAGATTTGTGCTGAATATCAATTGTAAGTTATAGTTTAATTTTGGAATTGTATTGATTTATATCAATGAAATGTTTGAATTTGAATTACAAAAAAAGTGATGATATTGATTAAATCATTGATACTAGTGTAAAATGAAAAGAAGATAAAAATTGAATTGGCTTATATGTTTAAGGCTTAATCATATATCTTTTTGAATTTTAAATTAGTATTGTTAAATTTAACTACATAAATATCTATCTAAAAAGATGAAAATTCTAATTGAAACCTTAAAAGAACTTTTCAGTTCCGAAAATGAATTTTTTGCGTTGGCAAGAACTGGGAAAAGAATAACACACATTGCAATTGCTATTCCAATTATTATTGTTTTTTTATTAGGAGGTGCAGTTTTGAGCGAAGGAATCGGATCTCAACTAATTCTTAAAAACATAAAATTTTCCGAGCCTTTTAAAGATTTTTATTCATTATTCTTTACGTTTGGTGCTATAATTTTTATGGTGTGGCTTTGGGTTCGTTTTTTTGAAAAACGTTCAATACGTACATTGGGATTTACTGCTAAAGGTGCATTTAAAAAATATATTTCAGGATTTTTAACCGGATTAATAATGCTTGGTATTGTTATTGGATTAATGGCTTTATTCGGTACTATTGGATTTCTGGAAAACCCGGAACCATTCAGTTTAAATTTTTTAGGTGTAATGTTGCTTTTATTACTTGGATATATTGTTCAGGGTGCAAGTGAAGAAATTATTGCTCGTGGATGGCAATTTCAAGTTATCGGAGCTAGATACCGACCTTGGTTAGGAGCAGTAATTTCATCAGTTATTTTTGCATTACTTCATGGATTTAATACTGGTGTTTCGCCTTTAGCAATTATCAATTTACTTTTATTCGCTTTTTTATTAATATTTATCATTTTACGAGATAAAAGTATTTGGGCTGCATGTGGCTGGCATACTGCATGGAATTGGTCAATGGAAAATATCTTTGGTCTTAAAGTTAGTGGATCAGATGGACTTGGGTCTGTTTTAAATTTATCTACAGAAGGTCCAAATTATTTAACAGGTGGTGATTTTGGCCCCGAGGGAAGCATATTAACTACAATAGTTCTAATTGCCGGAATGTTTACATTGTTAATTTTAAAAGCAAAAAAAGACATTAAATCTTCATGAATTATTTTGTTTTCAAAAGTATTTTGTAAAGTGTAATGAAAGAATAATAATTTTAAATAGTATATTTTATTCATTTACTTTGTTTAAAATTATTATTTAAAGATTTCTAAAATAATCATAAATAAAATGGGAAGAATTGATCGAAAAGTTACGGATCAGAAAAAAATTGAAGCAATAATAAAAAAAGCGGATGTTTGTCGAATTGCATTGGTTGACAATGGATTACCATACATAGTCACTTTAAATTTTGGATATAAACCTGGAACACCAGCTATATTGTATTTTCATTGTGCTAATAAAGGGCGAAAACTTGATATCATTGAGAAAAATAATACCGCATGTTTTCAGATGGATATCGATCATGAGTTGATTACAGCAAAAAAGGCGTGTGGTTTTGGTATGAATTTTAAAAGTATTATTGGTTATGGTAAAATTTATAAAGTGATAAACATTCAAGAAAAAATTGAAGGTTTAAACAGCATTATGAAACAATATACCGATAAAGATAGTTTTAATTACGAAGAAAAAATGCTTGATGCAACAACAATTCTAAAGCTTGAAATTGATGAATTAACAGGGAAACAAAAGTATTAAGTTATTTATTGGAAATATTGAAATATAAAAAAAGAAAAGGTGGATTTCCTATATCCACCTTTCTTCATATATTATTATTTAATATTATCAATCCCTTGTTTAAAATATTTGCGATTAAGAGCTTTTTGAAAATCTCTGAATGCTTTATTTCGGGCTTCGCTTATATTATTTCCTACACCTTTAATATCTTGAGTTTGTTTTGCCCAAACAATGTTATTTGATTTATCTTTAATTGTTAGTTTTCCCGAAATATAAGAAGAAACTAATCCTCCAGCGCTTTCGCCTCGTTTAAAACTGTACGATAATTCAAATACAAAATCAGCTGATTTAACCGTCTTTAATTCATAACCATATTGTTTAGCAATTTGATTAAAAACATTTTCTATTCCATCAGCGTTACTTGTGTTCTCGTTTGTAATTGTAATAGCAAGAGCTGGTGCTTCAATATTTACCTGTACAATCGCAGGTTTTAAGTTACGTTTTAAAATCAAACCACGAATAAATAAATCATCTACTGCTTTTTGTGCAAGATCTTTCAAGTTAATAGTTGCAGTAATTTGTTCTTTTCCGTTTCTTGAATAAAGTACTTCTGGTTCAAGTTGAACGAATCCATTTACATCAGAATTTTGTCTGTCTTTTTTTAAATAACCTCCTGTAAATGAAAATTCAACCGGAATACCTTGAACGGGTTTATTATTATATGTAAGCAAAAACTCTAGGGTTTTGTCAAAACTGTTTCCTCTTTTTACAGTTAACTCTTTTGTGCTAGATTTTATGGCTAACGAATTCAATATTTTACCTGTAGATGAGTATAGAATATTTCCAACATCAACACTTTTCCCAGAAATCTCAGCTGGAGTTTCCTCATTTAAATATGATTTTATTGCTTGTAATCCTTGTAAATAAAATGCTAAAGCTTCTTTAGGTTTATTAGCATTTTGTTCTTGTAATCCCGATTGATAATTTGCTACAGCAGTTGCAATTGCTTCTCTTTTTCTCTTTTCTTTCATTTCGTGATAAGTACGCTTAGCAATCTTATAATAAACCCAATGTGAGCTTTCTGTCTCGTAAAAATCAACAGGATCAAAACCTTCAAGGTAATCATCGGTGCTAATTTTTATGCTTTGATTGTATGTTTCTGAGAATCCATATTCGGTTTCGATGCTGTGTAATACCGAAGTTGAACTAACATTCGATGAAACACTTTCTGCTAAATCGGCTAAGGCTTCTTGACGCGCTTTAGATACATACTGAGCAGATGTTCCTATTTTTTTAACTGAACTTATACCAACGTAATACCCGGAAATCATTGGCTTTTGCTTTACCCATTCCGGCCGTGCTTCAAATTCTGCTGCCTGTTTTTTAGCCGCACAAGATGCTAAAAACATAGCTATTATTACAAAATATTTTCTCATTAGTTCTCAGGATTATATTTGTCAATTTTTTTAGCAATTTTATTTACTGACTGGTTCATTATCTCGTTTAACAATGATTCTGCAGATTTTATACTCTTATCAGCTTTTAATAGTCTATTAAGTCTATTAATATCCGATTTGTTATCTTTTTTAATATCTTCTTTCGAATTACGATCTTTATATTTCCAGTTACCCGGAATTAGTTTTTTCTTATCACCACTAAAAGTTGCATAATGGATTTTATCCGAATCGCTAGTATTGATCATATCCGAAACCATTACAACATTATCATTTGTAGAAACCAATTTAAAATTTAATGCAAGACTGGCTCTGTTTACTTGCTTATATTCCCAATATCTTGTTTTATAATATTTAACCTTTTTAATTATTTTACCTTCTTTATCTTTTGTTTTTGTAACTTCCTTAAGATATCCCTTTTTTTGTTTTTTTGTTAAACCTCCAGTGGTTGTACTTACCTTAGTTACTGATCCTGTTAAAACAGCTTTGATTCCTGCAAGATTTGCGGCTTGTATATTGATCTGACCGTTTTCATACATATTTGAGTTCAAAGATGCAGCATCAATAATTTTAATAAAAGTATTATCCAATCGGCTTAATTCAGCTTTTAAATTTGATGTAATTGCGTTTGCTGTTTCACCGAATCTTCTATTAGAATATGAAAAATCGGTAACCAAAATTGTAATTGTTCCTTTTTCTTGGGACTCATCTTTTAATGCTACAGATTGCTTGTAACTTCCCGCACCTATTATTATTGTTTCGAAAGTGTAGTATGCTTTACGAAACAATTCTGTTTCCAAATACTGATTTGCATTACGATACATTGGCTCATATTTAGCCGTAACATAAAGCTCTTTAACATCTTTATAATTAAAATCAATTCCCTTAATTTCTTCAAATACAATAAGTGCTGCAGTAAAATCCTCTCTATTTAATTTATCTAAACCATCAGAGTATTTCTTATTTAAATAATCACTTTTTGCTTCCTCGTAATATTCTTTATGATATTCCGGAAAATCTAAATCAACATTAACTGTTTTTATTTTATTATTATATTTTTCAGCCTCAAGATAATTGTAAACTGCCTTTTTATAATCAGATTGTTTATAAGCGAATGTGAAATCAGATAATTTACGATCTAGAGTAAGTTGACCATTTTTTCTTAAACCTAATTTTGCATCAACGTTAGAATCTTTCTTTTTAACTGCCTGATAATAATATTCAGCTGCATCTTCATATAATCCGGCTTCTTCAAATTTAGATGCTTTTTTTGTATAACGCTTTGACGCACATCCTGCAACGAGTAAAATAATACTTAATAGAAATATAATTTTTTTCATTATCATGTTGGTTTTAATAGATTTGAAAAATAAGAATATAATTAGAATATTAAAAGTTTGACAGTATTTAAATTTAATTTACTGATTTCTAATCCCTAAACTATTTTTATAGTAATATTATTATAAAAATAGTTGTATAACTAAAAATATAGTTATACATTTGTTGCATGAAAGAATTAACCAAGGCTGAAGAACAAGTAATGCAATATCTATGGGAGATAAAAAAAGGTTTCCTGAAAGATATTGTTGATCAATTCCCTGATCCAAAACCTGCATATACAACAATATCGACCGTTGTTCGTGTGTTAGTAAATAAAGGATTTATTGGATTTAAAACTTACGGAAAGTCAAATGAATATCATCCTAAAGTAAGTAAGAAGGAATATACAAAAGTGTTTTTTAAAGTGATTACAAAAAGCTTTTTTAATAATTCGGCAAGTAAACTGGTATCATTTTTCACAAGCGAAAATGATTTAAGTTTAACAGAGTTAGAACAATTAAAAAAGCAAGTTGAAGAGCAAATTGAATTAAAGAAAAAAACTAAATAATGATGAGCCAATTTTTGATTTATAATATTGAATCAGCTATTTCCGTGTCTATGTTTTATTTGTTTTATGAATTATTTCTGAAACGAGATACATGGTTTCGGTTTAATAGATATTTTTTATTGCTTGGATTAATTTTTTCTTTAATTATTCCAACGCTTGATTTTTCAGCGTCAAGTATTGTGCTTAGTTCTCAAAATCAATTTGAATTTAACGAATACCTGAGTTTTGGATCAACAGTAAGTTCATTTGAAGAACAAACTATTGAAGCCATATCAAATCCCAATTATATATTACTATTGTACTTATTCGTAGGAAGTTTATTTTTTGTAAGATTTATATATCAATTATTAAAAATTTTAAAAACAGTAAGTGCCAATGAAATAATAAATTATAAAAACAAAAAATTAGTATTATTGAATAACAGCAGTTCTCCATTTTCATTTTTCAATTACATTTTTATTAACAAAGATGATTATGGTTCGATCGGTTCAAATGAGTTATTGTTGCATGAAATTACACATGCTCAACAAAAACATTCATTTGACGTTATTCTACTTGAATTATTACTTGTTCTTCAGTGGTTTAATCCTTTCATTTATCGGTACAGATTAGCATTTAAAGAAGTTCATGAATATTTAGCCGATCGAGGAGTTTTAATTGCCAAAAACGATAAAATTGGCTATCAGAAACTAATTCTCGACCAAATAGAAAAGAGCTTTCATGTAAATCTTGCCAGCCAATTTAATTATTCATTAACCAAAAACAGAATAAAAATGATGACAAGAATAAATTCAAGTAAACTAGCAAAGTTTAAATTACTTTTAGTTTTACCATTAGTAGCAGTATTGTTAATGGCCTTTTCAATTGAAAGTGCCATGGAAAGAGTTATTGATAAAACTCAACTTCAAGATCAATCACAAGCAAAAGATAATTCAGTACCATCTATATTTCCTGTTAAAAAAGTAGATGGTGTCGCAATATCTTCTGGTTACGGAATGCGAATTCATCCAATTTCGAAAAAGGAAATGATGCATAAAGCAGTTGATATTAAAGCTCCTGAAGGAACTCCTGTTTTTGCAACGGCCGATGGCATAGTTCGAAAAGTGAAGCAGAATTATAAACAAGGAGAAGGTTATGGAAAATTTATAATTGTAGACCATAAAGGAGGTTTTTCTACACTATACACTCAGCTTTCAGAGTATAATACAAAAGAAGGCAGTGAAGTGAAACAAGGATATGTAATTGGATATGTTGGTAGTAGTGGATTATCAACCGGACCGCATTTACACTATGAAGTAAAGATAGATGGAGAGAATGTAGATCCAGAAGATTATTTTTAAATTTATGTTTAAGCCGTCTGGCCGTTTTAATCGGCTTGACGGCTACTAGAATACTTTCAGTTTTATTGTAACGAATTCAATTCACAATATCAATATACTATATAACGAGGAATGTGATTGGGCAATCGGGTTAATAATTCATAATTTAAGCTATTACTCATATCACTAAACGAACTTACAGTGATTGTATTATCTCCTTGATTTCCAATCAAAACAACTTCGTCGCCTTCTTTTATATCAGTAATATCGGTAGCATCAACCACCATCATGTTCATATTTACAGCTCCAATTACCGATACACGTTTGCCATGAATTAAAACATGCCCTAAATTGCTCAAATTTCTACTATATCCGTAGCCATAACCAACAGGAACCGTTGCTATTTTAGTTTTTCGATTGGTTAAAAATGACGTTCCATAACTCACATATTTGCCTTCATCCACAGTTTTAACACTCATAACTTCACTTTTCCAGCTAAGAACCCTAAGCAGAGGATCCTGGTTGTTATATTCATTGATGATTTTATTCATACGTATCTCATTGCTGGGCCAGAATCCATAATTTGAAATCCCGATCCGGACTAAATCCATTGCGGTTTCAGGGTATATTAATAAAGCAGCAGAACAGGCGGTATGTCTGTATTTAGGATGAATCCCATGGTCATTAACCCAAGAGCAAAGTTCATGAAAGGTTTTTATTTGGCTTTGAATACGGTTATAATTATTAATACTCTCAGCTCCAGCATAATGGGTACAAATTCCTTCGATTTCCAGGCATTTCCGATTATTCTTAATAACATCAACCACGGTTTCCAGTTCCTCGCGACAAAAGCCTGTCCGGTGCATTCCAGTTTCAATTTCAATGTGAATTTTTGCTGGTTTTCCTACTTTTTTAGAAGCTTCACAAGCGGCTTTTAAGCGATCGATAGTGAACACATAAAAAGAAATATCATGCTCAATGGCCCATTCCATAGATTCGTCAGAAATCCAGCCCATAATCATAATATCACATTTGTCCTGTTTAATTCTATTGGCACGCATAGCTTCAACAGCACTAAAAACTGAAAAATGATTCACACCAAAATCTTCGATCATAGGTAAAATATCTTCAATACCATGACCATAAGCATTTGCTTTAATCACCATGGAATATCTTGTATTCTCATTAATGTGTTTCTGCAAAAATCGTAGATTATTTTTTAGTGCAGATTTGCTTAATTCGATGTATGAAGTGTGTAACATAAGTATTAATTTCAAAAAATTAGCAAAATGATAAATATATCGATTTTATGTAACTATATAGAGATATATGATAAAACTGTTTGGAGATTATTAAATTAAGTCTTAAGCTGCTAAGAAAATGCTATGAAATAAGTTGACTGTTTACATTTTTTCTACAAAAATAGCCGTAGACTGTAACAATTCAAATTCTTAATCGTCTTTAGAATAAGTTTAACAATTAAAGATAAAAATTATGAAAAGAATAGTTATAGTTTTATTTGTTTTAGTGTTTATGGCCCATGCAATTATTGCTCAAGAAACCTTAAGTGATATCGTAAAAAATTATCAAAATACTAATAGCGAATTAACATTAGTTATCCCAAGTTTCTTAATTAAAGTAGGTGTAGCATTTGGTGATATGGAAGAAGAAGAACGCGAGGTTCTTGAAATGATTGATGATATGAAAATTGTTATTTGTGAGAACGATTTTCAAAAAAATGATTTTTTTGCACTTGAGGATGGTATAAAAAACGGTAATTTCGTTGAAATCATGACAGTAGATGATGGAGGTGATAAAGTGCGAATGATAATGAATAAAAAATCAAATCGAAAATCAGAAATGCTAATGCTAGTTGAAAGCGATAATGAGAATGTTTTAATGCTTTTTGGTTTTCATGGAGAACCTGACTATAGCAAATTTTTAAGTTTTGTAGATTGATAAAAATATTTTCTTTATGCTCCCTATCAATTTTTTGATAGGGATTTTTTTGTTTTAATTTTTAGAAAAAAATTGAAAGAATATTTCATGATGTTAACGATTGAGAATAAGTGTAATGCCGTTTGTTTAATAATTAAGATGTTAGTTCGTCAAAATTTATTGACATTACATCTTTTTATGATTAAATTGTTTTGCATTTTGAATCGACGCTGTTATGGATTCTTTTCCTGAAAAATTGAAACAGTTAAAAGCCAAAATTAATTTTTTAATTAAGGAAAAGAAATATTCAAAAATTTCGGATAAAATAGATCAACTACATAAGGAAATTATTCATAAAAACAATTCCCTCGAAGATTATAATTCAGAGCAACTTACAAATAAATTTGAACAGCAATTAATTGAGAATGAAAAATACCTTGAAATAATCTTAAATTCGGTTAATTCAGGTGTAGTGCTCATTGATCCTGAAACTCACATAATTGTTGATGTAAATAGGGGTGCTCTTAAGATGTTTGAAAGGGAAAGAAAAGATGTAATTGGCAAGGAGTGTTTTAATTTTATTTGCCCAACAGAAAAAGGTAAATGTCCGGTTACAGATTTAAAAAAAAGAGTTGAAGACTCCGTTCGAGAGCTAACAACTAAAAAAGGTGAAATCAAGTATATTTTAAAGAATGTAAAGAAAATTGAAATTGAAGGAAAACCCTTTCTTCTTGAAACATTTACAGATATACACAAGCAAAAAAGTGTAGAGCATGAATTAAAAATATTAAACGAAGAGTTGGAAGGAAGAATAATTGAAAGAACGAAGGAACTTTGTGAGAGTGAAGAAAAATATAGAAGTCTTATTGAAAATCTTAAACATAAATATTTTTTTTATAAGCACAATATTAATGGAGTTTTTGAATATGTAAGTCCATCTGTAAAAAATGTTTTAGGTTATTCTCAAAAAGAATTTCAAACTCATTACACTAATTTTTTGAAGGATAATCCCTTAAATATAAAAGCGGTTAAAAATACAGAACAATCAATAAAAGGTATTCAACAAAAACCATTTGAACTTGAAATTTTCGATTCTGAAAATAATGTACTCATATTAGAGGTTTCAGAATCACCTTTATTTGACGAGAACAATAAAGTTATTGCAGTTGAGGGAATAGTTCATGATATAACAAAACAAAAAGAAGATGAGGAAACAATTAATCATCAATTAGATGAAATAAAAATCCAAAATGAACAAATAAAGTTGATTAACGAAGAAATATATGTGGTTAACGATGATCTGGAGAGGAGAATTGAAGATATAAATAAACTAAATGAAAATCTAAAAATAAGTGAAGAGAAATTAAAAGGTTTAAACACAAAAAAGGATAAATTCTTTTCCCTAATATCTCATGATTTAAGAAGCCAAATCGGAAATTTTGTGCAAATTTCGGATTTACTTAATCAAAAACACAAAGAACTGTCAGAAGATCAAGCTAATATGTTTTTTAGTAATTTGAGTTTGTTGGCAAACAGTACTTTTAAGTTATTAGAAAATTTATTAATGTGGTCAAGAAGTCAGTTGGGCCGATTAAAAACTAAAAACGAAAATGTTAATGTTTATAAAATTGTTGAGGAAGTTCGGGATCTTTGTGATGAAAACATAAAAACTAAAGGACTGGAGTTAGTTAATAATATATCCGAAGAATTAAATATTTATGCAGATTATAACATCGTATACACCGTATTTAGAAATTTAATTTATAATGCCTTAAAATTTACTTCTAAGGGCGGAATTATTACTGTAAAATCAAAAAATGAAATCGTCTCCCAAAATAAAACAGAAATTATTTTAATAGTACAAGATACCGGTATTGGAATATCAAAGAGTAATATTGAAAAAATATTTAATATTGATTATGATTATACAGCTTTGGGAACAGAAAAGGAAAAGGGAACTGGTTTGGGCTTAATTTTATGCAAAGAACTAATTGAAAAGAACGGTGGGGGAATTTGGGTAGAAAGCAAGGTCGGAGAAGGGAGTAAGTTTTATTTTACTCTTAAACCTTAATTTAATTCAAAATTCTAAAGTAAATATAGTTTTAACATTTGGCTCTGATTGCACGGTGATTTTTCCATCATGCAATTGCATAATTTGGCGTGAAAGGCTTAAACCAATACCCGAGCCATTTTCTTTTGTAGTAAAAAACGGAGTGAAAATATTATCTTGTATTTCTGTACTTATTCCAGGCCCATTATCTGTTACAGCAATAACCGACTTGTTTTTATCATTCTTAAATGATGAGATTGCTAATTGAGGATTTTTAATCCCTCTTAAACTCTCTATGGAGTTTTTAACCAGGTTAATTAAAACCTGCTCAATCTGTGATTTATCGGCAAAAATTGTCAGCTGTTTAGGACTCGAATTAGTTTTAAACTCAATTGAACATTCTTCAATATCCTTAATAAATAGTATCTCAACGGTATGAAATAAATCTAAAACTTTAATTTCTTCTTTTCGTGGCTCTGGAAGTAATGTTAAGTCCCTAAAATTTTGTACAAAATTGAGCATTCCTTTACTTCGTTGTTGAATTATATCTATGCCTTTAATGGTTTTACTTATAATTTCTTCATCAATATCAGATGGTTTTATTGCTGCATTGTTTATTTTGTATAATCTACTTATTGAGGTAGTTGCGGAATCGATTGGTGAAACTGAATTCATAATTTCATGTGTTAACACTCTAATTATTTTTTGCCACGATTCAACTTCCTTCTTGTCAAGTTCTGATTGTATATTCTGAAAAGCTAAAAGCTTTATAGTTTTACTTCCAATTTTAAGTTCAACAAGTTTTGTTGATAATTCCAAATTAATGTTAGAGTTCCTAATATTTATTAATTGCTGATTATTGGGTTTTAAACTATTAAGTTTGTGAGATAAACCTTGATAAACTTTATCTAATTCTGAAATTGATTTTAATTTACTAACTTTCAGAATATCTTTCCCTGCTGGATTAAAAAATTCAACATGAAGGTTCTCGTTAAATGATAAAATACCAATTCCAACATGTTCAACTACCTGTTTTAAATATTCATATTGTCCAATTTTTTCAATCCTGGCTTGCTCAATTATTTTATTTACTTCATTTAACTTTTTATGGAGTGTAGAGTTTGTTTTTATATTTTCTTCTTGATTAAATACTATTGTTGAATCCTGATTCAAGACAGATGAAAAGAAATGCGATAAGTCACGATTTGTTTTATTGAGGTAATATACGAGTAAACCTCCTTGAATAAATAAAAGTAAAAATAAGTTGATTTGTGTTGCAATATATTTTTCATGAAAGAATAAATATGCTAGAAGTAATGTGTTAGCAAGTATTAGAGATACTCTAAATATGATTTGAAAAAATAGTTTTTTATATAACATATAAATTGCTTATTAAATTCCGAATTTACTCAATTTATTGTACATTGTTTGGCGACTAATTGCCAGTTCTTTAGAAGCTTCTGATAAATTTCCTTTATGTTTTTCTAAAACAGTTATTATAACATCTTTTTCAATTTCTTCAAGTGTTAATGCTCTGTTTCTATCAAAAAAATTACTCTCAGATTTACGAAAAATAAAATCATCTTCGTTAATAAGATTGCTTTCTGAAAGAATTACAGCTTTTTCAATGGTATGTTCAAGTTCTCGAATATTTCCCGGCCAATTGTGTGTTTTTAATTTTTCTAATGCTCTTTGAGTTATTCTTAAGTTCTTTTTATTATAGTTATTTGCATATTTCGTTACAAAGAATTCTGAAAGTAAAAATAAATCCTTATCTCTGTTTCTTAAAGGAGGGAGATCGATTACAATGCTATTTATTCTATAAAATAAATCTTCTCTGAAAAGACCTTCATTTACCATTTCTTCAAGATTTTTATTTGTTGCACAAATTAACCTTACATCAATTGGAGTTGGTTTAGACGAGCCTACTTTGTAAACCTCTTTATTTTGAATTACCGATAATAATTTTGCTTGTAGAGATAATGGAATATTTGCAATTTCATCAAGAAAAATAGTTCCTTTATTGGTAGCTTCAAAACGACCAACCTTTTTTTCTTTAGCATCGGTAAAAGCCCCTTTTTCATGACCGAACAACTCGGTTTCAAACAATGATTCATTTAACGAACCTAAATCAACAGGAATGAATACTTCATTCTTTCGATTTGATTTTTTGTATATTTCTCGTGCAACCAATTCTTTTCCAGTGCCATTTTCTCCTAATATTAGAATATTAGCGTGTGTAACTGAAACTTTATTAATTAGTTTATGAATCTTCTTCATTACCTCAGACGACCCAATTAATTCGGGATACTTCTTATTTGATTCTTCAATTAATATTTTGTTCTTTACTTTTAGCTTATTTACCTTTTGTTTTGATTTTCGAAGTTTAAATGCAGCTTTGAGGGTCGATAATAGTTTGTCATTATCCCACGGTTTAAGTACAAAATCAAATGCACCTTCTTTTAAGGCTTTTACAGCAGTTTCAACTTCTCCATAAGCAGTTATAGGTACAACAGTTATATCTGAGTCAAATTTTAAAATCTCACGCAACCAATATAGACCTTCATTTCCTGAATTAATCCCAGCGGAATAATTCATATCTAACAAAACAATATCTATATTATTTTTCTTTAGATTTTCAAGAATTAGATTAGGATTACGTAAATAATGTACTTTTTCAAAATCATTTTCAATAAATAAGCTTAGCGCATCAAGTACATCCTGATTGTCATCTATTATTAACAAATTTCCTTCCGGTTTTATCATATCTTTATATTCATAAAAAATGCAAGTTATTAAATTGTCAATATATTTGGCAATTGATCGTCCAATAATTTGACAGTTTTTAGGATTGAGTAAAAAACACTGATAGTAATTGCATATGAATCAAGACTTAGTGTTTTTGGCATAAATTATGGCATAAAGCAATTGAATAAAAAATTGAAATTATGTTTAAAAATTATTTAAAAATCGCATTACGAAGATTTTGGAGGCAACGAACGTTTTCAATTATAAATGTTCTTGGATTATCAACGGGTTTGGCTATATCTATGGTTATGCTTGTTAGTATGAGGTATCAATATAGTTTCGATAGTTTTCATACCAACGCTGACAATTTGTACAAATTAGGCTTGGAATACAAATTGAATAATGAGAATGTCAAATCTTATACTTGCGCAGGTATTTGGGGAGAAGAAATTCAAAACAATTACCCTGAAGTAATAATGAAATCACGTTTAAAGCTAGCCAGCGAATTATTGTTTACTTCATTTGATGCATCTGGAAAAATTGATAAAAAATACGTTGAATCTAATGGAGTGGGAGTTGATTCTACCTTTTTCCAAATATTCTCATTTCCTCTAGCGCTGGGAAAAGCTGATAAAGTGCTCAATAAGCCTTATTCAATAGTTCTTGCTGAGGAGTTTGCAAATAAATATTTTGGAAACGAAAATCCCATAGGAAAAACGATTACAATAAATAACAAATACAATTTTAAAGTTACTGGAGTTTTAGAAAAATTACCAATCCTGTCCTAAACGTTTGTTGAATTGATAAATATATCTCTGAGCTTATTATATTCATTGATTAAGTATCATTTCAGGAAAAAGAACCCCTTGTATTGATGTTTTAATTTTAGGATG
>JAQIBH010000097.1 GCA_027859205.1 Bacteroidales bacterium
CATCCTAAAATTAAAACATCAATACAAGGGGTTCTTTTTCCTGAAATGATACTTAATCAATGAATATAATAAGCTCAGAGATATATTTATCAATTCAACAAACGTTTAGGACAGGATTGCTTTACAAATATTTATTCGCAAGGGGTAACAACCTCGTCAATAACAGGTAAAATTGTTGATGACAAAGGAGCACCTATTGACATTGCCAATGTTGTGGTAATACACACTCCAACCGGAACTCAGTACGGTACAATTACTATGAAAGATGGTCAGTATAACATAAGGAATATGCGTGTTGGTGGCCCTTACACAGTTGTAGCATCTTTTTTGGGATATCAGGAACAAACTCAAGAAAACATTTATCTTAATTTAAATAAAACAACAGAAGTTGATTTTACTTTAACTGAAACTACGCTTCAATTAGAAGAAGTTGTAGTAACAGTTGATCAAGACGCATTTATTGATCCTAACAAAACGGGTTCAAGGACAAATGTAAGTTCTGAAAAATTAGAGTTATTACCTTCTATTGCGCGTAGCGCTAAAGACTTTACTCGTTTAACACCAGAATCTGATGGAAATAGTTTTGGAGGTAGAAATAATCTATACAATAACTTTTCTTTAGATGGATCAATTTTTAATAATTCATTTGGTTTAGATTATGCTACTCCCGGAGGGCAAGCAGATGCTCAGCCTGTTTCATTAGATGCAATTGAACAAATTCAAGTTTCTTTAGCACCATTTGATGTTCGTGAAGGTGGATTTACCGGTGCCGGTATAAATGCTGTTACAAAATCTGGAACAAACGAACTTAAAGGAACAGCTTATTACTTTTTCAGAAATGAAAGTATGATAGGAAAAAAAGTGAATAACGTTACAACAGAAAATCTTGATTTTTCTGCAAAACAATTTGGTATTAGTGTTGGTGGCCCTATTATTAAGGACAAATTATTTTTCTTTTTTAATGCCGAAGCCGAAAGAAAAACAGAATTGGCTCACGGATTTGTTGCTGATAATGGTTCAAATTCCGGAAGTAATGTTACTAGTGTATTAGAGTCTGATTTAATTGATATTAAAAATCATTTGTTCAATGAGTTTGGATATGAAACTGGAAAATATCAAGGATATAATCATGAAACATATAATAATAAATTTTTATTTAAACTTGATTATAACTTGGCAAAGAACCATGTTTTAACTGTTCGTTATAACATGCTTGACGCTTACAAGGATATCCTTCCGCATCCAGAAGCCATTGGAGGTAGAGGACCGACAAGTTATAGAATGCCTTTTGAAAATTCTTCTTATAGAATTTTTAATGAAATTCATTCTGTTGTTGCTGAATTAAATTCAATTTTTTCAGACAAAATGGCTAACAACTTTATGGTAGGATATACTGCTTTCCGCGATCATAGAGATCCTCATTCTAAACCATTTCCTGTAATTGATATATTGGATAATAACCTAAATACGGCAATTACTATGGGTTCAGAAATGTTCTCAACAAACAATATTTTAAATCAAGATGTTTTTCAAATAAAGGATAACTTCACATATTATTTTGAAAAACACACATTTACTGCTGGTTTTAATTTTGAATTATTCAAATTTGAAAATTCATTTAATTTATTCTATTATCCATTGAATACTTTTAACAGTGTTACCGATTTCTTAAATAACACATCTGCAGATATTGATTTCAATGATCAGGTTACTCAATCACAAATGAATGATTATTTAGTAACATATGCTGATGTAGGACAACTTGCTATTTATTTGCAAGATGAATATCGTGTTTCCGATAAGTTAAATGTAATGATAGGATTACGTGGAGATATACCTATGTACTTTAATGAAATAGAAAATACAGATGCTGTTAAGAAAGTCTCAGATTATAATGGATGGGTAGATGAAAATGGGAATGTTGGTGTTGAAGTTGATCCTTCTAAATGGCCTGACTCAAAACTTATGTGGTCACCTAGACTTGGATTTAACTATGATGTTAAAGGAGATAATACAATTCAATTACGTGGTGGAACAGGTATTTTCACAGGACGAATTCCTTTTGTTTGGTTAGGTAACCAATCATCAAATTCTGGAATTAATCCATTTTATACTTTCCAGGTAAATGCTACTTCAAAAGATTTTAGTTGGCCTCAAGTATGGAAATCTAATTTAGCTGCCGATATGGTTTTTGGCGAAGGATGGAATGCAACTTTAGAAGGTATTTATGGAAAAGATCTAAATGCAATAGTTCATAGAAATTACAACATGGCACCTCCAACCGGACAATTAACAGGTACAGGGGATGATAGAAAAATATTTGCAGGATTCAATGAAGTTAATATCTATTCTTCTGATCCGGCTAATGCTCCAGATTTCCTAGATGCTGGAACAATTATAATGGATAACACTGACGAAGGTTATTCGTATAGTTTAACTGGGAAATTAGGAAAGAAATTTGATTTTGGTGTAAACGCCGATGTTGCGTATACCTACATGGAGTCAAAAGATTACACATCTATCCCTGCTGAAATTGCTGCTGATGCGTTTCAAAGAAACCCTGTAGTTGGAAATCCAAATGACCCAAGTCTTTCGTGGTCGCGTTATGGATTACAACACAGATTTATAGCTTCTGCTATGTATAAAATTGAATATGGGAAAATGGCAACTTCTTTAGCTTTCTTCTTTGAGGCAGGTAGAGGAAATCGTTATTCATATACTTATGCCGGGGACTTAAATCTTGACGGCATTATAAATAATGATTTATTGTACGTTCCTGTTGATGCAAGCGATATTAATTTTGGTACAGTAGCTGCTGGTATTGGAACACCTGCTGCTGATGCAGCTGCTCAATGGACTGCTTTAGACGCTTTTATTGAACAAGATGAATATTTAAGTACCAGAAGAGGTGATTATGCCGAACGTAATGGAGCAATGTTACCGTGGTTTACAACTTTTGATATTCGCTTAGCACAGGATTTCAAATTGGATATTAAAGGTAAAGAAAACACATTTCAATTAACTTTTGATTTATTGAATGCAGGTAATTTAATAGTGCCAAATTGGGGTGTGAGACAATTTGCTTCAACATATACTCCTATTACTGTTAACGGAGTAGATAATACTGGTGTGCCTTATTTCCAGTTTGATTCTAACTTGAGAAAATCTTATGTAGATGATGTTTCGTTAAGATCTAAATGGCAATTACAAATTGGCATAAGATACATGTTTAACTAAATCCGAATTTATCAAAAATAAAAAAAGCTTTCTCAAATTATTTTGAGACAGCTTTTTTTGTATAAATTCGATTCCTTTTGCAATTATACAATTGAGATTAAATGATTTAAACGAGAAATTAGGAGGGATTTTTACCGCAGTTTTTTAGTAGAATAACAATTTGTTTGTAATATACTGCGTACAATAAATCACATATAAAATTCTATTCCGATAATTGAAATATCATCAAAAATTGCAGTGCTCCCTTCCAGTATTTTTTGCTGCTTAATAATTGTACCAATGTTATCGTCTATGTCGTTTGAATTAGCTATGCATTTCTCTATTTGCTTAGTGCCAAAACTAACACCTGTTTCGTCCACTAACTCAACTAAGCCATCGGTATAACAAAAAAGTTTAGATTTCTGACTTACTTTTAAGCTTCCAGATATTAGTGTTGGGATTTCATCGAGCATACCCATTCCTACACAGCCTTCACGAAGAAAAACCAATTCCTTTGTTATAATATTGTAAAAAATTGGTGGATTATGACCGGCGTTTACATATTCTAAAATACCAGTTTTAGAATTATACTTTGCAATAAAGAGAGTAATAAATTTTTCCCCTTTTGCACTAGCCATAACTCTTTCGTTAAGCTTTTTAATGATCTCAAGCAAAGGCATCTCTACTGTAAACAGAGCACGTAAATTTGCTTGGAAATTCGACATTAACAATGCGGCAGAGATTCCTTTTCCTGAAACATCGGCTATACAAAATCCTGCTTCATCCTCGTTAAGCTTAATAAAATCGTAATAATCACCTCCAACTTCATAGTGCGGGTGATAAAACGTTGAAACAAGAATTTTATCAGTATGTGGTAATGTCGAGCGGTCAGGAATTAACATCGACTGCATTTTAGATGCCAATTCTAACTCCTTTTTCATGGCTTCTTGCTTCAGAGATTCTCGATTTAGTCGAATATTTTCTATAGCAACAATAATAATATTTGAAAGTGTCTGAATGAAATGAAGATGTTTAATGGTTGGGCTAACTCCTTCTTTTTCCTCATCAATATCACCAATTAAAACAAATGCTATTGGAACATTATTATTTATTACTGGAATAATATTATCAAAAACTCTAAGTGTTGGATTTGGCGATGCCGTTATAAATGAAATTTCTTGGTGCTCCAATAAATCCTTTTCAACATCAATTCTTTTTATAATTTCGTTTGAACATCCAGAACTTAAGATTAGACTCCAAGTTTCTTCATATCTAAAAATCAGCATTTTGCCAATATTAAGATCTTCCCGCAAAATCTTCTCATAACGCTTTAGCAGCTCATCCGTTGAAAGATTAGCATTAATTGCCTGTGTAATCGTAAGTAAGGTGTTGAGCTTAAAAGTAGAAAGCTTTAATCTGTTTATTGATGCTTTTCCTGAAAATTCCATTAGTACCGATTTTCTTATCTGAATAAATGTACGAAAATTACGAACAAAAAGAAAATCTATTCTTTTACTCGTTCACCATATGAATTGTCACGTGTATCAACTTTAATTTTATCACCAGTATTAATAAATAAAGGAACCATTATTTCAGCGTTTGTTTCTAACTGAGCCGACTTAAGCGATGTGCTTGATGATGTATCTCCTTTTAATCCTGGTTCTGTATAAACAACCTCTAAAGCTACAAATGGAGGAAGTTCACAGTATAATAGAGTTTCGGTATCGTCATGCCAAACTGCTTCAACGTTCTGGCCTTCTTTTAAATATTGAGGCGCATTAATTAAATCTTTTTGAAAAGCTACCTGTTCAAAAGTTTCTGTATGCATAAAATGATAGCCTAAATCATCATTATATAAATATTGGTAAGGTCGACGCTCAATTCGCTGAAAATTAACTTTTACACCTGCATTAAAAGTGTTGTCGATAACTTTTCCGGTTATAAGATTTTTAAGCTTTGTTCTTACAAATGCTGCCCCTTTACCTGGCTTTACATGCTGAAACTGAACAATAGTAAATAAATTGCCATTATATTCAATACATAATCCATTTTTAAAATCTGTTGTGCTTGCCATACCTTTATAAATTTACTGGTTTAATGCAAAAATAATGTAAATCATTGAAATACCTAATTCAAATTCTTAATTCGGCGTTTATCTGAACTGTTTTCTATTTGCGAGGTTCTAACTTATACTGCAAGCCTGAATACTCTACTAAATCACATTTAATTGAACCTATTATTAAATCAATACGGATTTGAAGAGGAATATAGTTTTTGTCTTTTGAAATCCAAATAGTTACATCATCTTCTGAATCAAAAATCCTACCGGGTTCAACAACAGGCGAAAACTTCATAGAATTAAACTTCCCTAGCTTCGTTTTTATTTTTTCGTCGCCAACGTATCGCATTTTTAAAGGAAAAAGTTCGTCGGCAAAATAAGTGTCTAATATTAGTTCATCACCTACATTCTTAATCTGCTTGGTCATTGATTCTCTGAAATAATAAAAAGCGCCTAAAATATCAATAATGTTTTCTGGAACATCATGTTCCCCCGATTTTTGGCTTAAAACTTTATTCTCTTTATAATCATACCTTACCTCATTATAATATCTATATCTACCTTCGTTAATGTTTCTAATGGCCAGATATGTTTGATTATTCTCAGGTCTAAAAAAACTCTCATATACATCACGTACTTCGAATATTTTGTCGGCAATACAAATACTATTTGCCTCTGCAACAGCATGATATAAATTCCGGCCTTCGAAAACCGAATCACGTATTGTAAAAATTGCTTCGCCAGCATTTAGCCATCCAAAATGAGCAATATAAACCAGTTTCTCTCCCGGAATATACGGCTTAGAATTTAAATTGGGATTTGGATTAAAACTCGTGCTAAGCACAAAGAATAAAAGTATTGAGCTTAGTTTCAGGCTGCATTGCTTCATACTTTTTGTTTAAAGGTTAATGTGAAACTTAAGCTTTACTTAAAAATGTTTTTCCTCGGAATAGTTGCAACAAAATCCTTTAAATAAAAAGGCTCAAAATAGGCTGCATTTTCAAATTCATTATTCTGAAATGCTAATTCTGATAAGCTAACCATACTATCTGATGATGGATGAAAATTACTAACAAATATTGCGTTCTCATGTTTGATAATTTCTCTTATTTTTTCCGATCCATCACCAAAAAAAATCATTTTTTGTATGGATAATATATCCATATATGAATTTTCATCTATTATCTCAGCTTTTACATCTCTTGTAAACTCACCTTTAAAGTTAAAAAATGCAGAATAAACCTCCATTCTTCGAGCATCAATCATAGGTACTAAAACTGAATTCTTAAAATCATCAAATGAAATAACTTTTGATTTTAATCTTAAAATCATTCCGTTTGCCATAGCTTGTAACGTATTAATGGCAATTAACGGGATGTCTTTTGCATAGCACAATCCTTTTGCAGTTGAAACTCCTATTCTTAATCCGGTGTATGATCCTGGGCCCTTACTTACAGCAATGGCATCAAAATCATCAATTTTATAATTAAGCTCTTTTAAAAGCTGATCAATAAAAATAGTAAGCAATTTAGCATGAGTTTTTTCTTCGCTGCTTTCCCTTATTCCTTGAATAATTCCATTTAAAGAAACACTTACAGAACAAACAGTTGTGGAAGTTTCAATGTTAAGAATTAGCGCCATTTGTTATCATTTAAATAATTCTAATTAATTATTCTTTTTTATTGAACAATTCATCTTTTTCAACTATTTCAACAATCGATCCGTTTTTTAACCTTCTGGATATTGCGCTATACGGAGAATTAATTATATTATCATCCTCTTTTAATCCTTCGGAAATTTCAATGTACTTATTGTCTTGGATACCAGTTTTAACAGGATGAACAATTGCAGAGTCATTAGAAACTACAAAAACGACTTCCTTTATTTCCTCATCAGTATTAATAACAATTTCATCGTTCTTTTCAATTGAATCGGCTCTTGTGGTAACACACTGTATTGGAATAGTTAAAACATTTTGTTTGGTATTTGTTTGAATGTCAACTGAAGCCGACATTCCCGGACGAAAAGGATTTTGGTTGTTCATTGTTACTAATTGCTTATACGATTCTTCTAATACAAATATTTTCACAACAAAGCTGGTAACTTGATCTGTTGTCATTCCTGAAACATTAGCGGAGTTTGCAATTTCAGTAACAACTCCTTTAAACTTTTCCCCTAGATATGCATCAATCTCAATTTGTGCCGTATCCTGTAATTTTACTTTTACAATGTCGTTTTCGTTCACATCAACCTTAACTTCCATTCGATCCAAATTGGCTATGCGTAATAATTCTGTACCTGCCATTTGCATTGTTCCAACAACTCGCTCACCTTTTTCTACATTAAGTACAGAAATGGTGCCACTCATAGGCGCATAAATTGTTGTTTTGTGTAAATTTTCTTCGGCTTCGGAAAATGATGCTTTTGCACTTTGAACTGTGTACATAGCACTTTCAATAGATTTTTTAGCAGCACTTAACTCTGCTTTTACCATTTCATAAGAAGAAAGCTCCACTTCATATTCCGCTTTTGAAATTGTTTCTTGATCCCACAAAACCTTTGTACGTTGATACGAATTTTCGGTCTGTTTATACTTTGCTTTAATCTGTTCAAGAAAAGCTTCGTTGTTTGCTTGATTAGCTTTTGCTGAGTTTACAGTTGCTCTCGCTCTTTCAACAGCCGAAAGATATGTATCGGGCTTGATTTTTAACAACAAATCGCCTTTAACAACATCATAGCCTTCTTTTATATTTAACTCTACAATTTCTCCAGATACATCGGGTGAAATTTTTACTTCAGTTTCTGGTTGGATTTTCCCACTTGCGTTAACAATTTCAGTTAAGGTTCTTAATTTAGGAGTTTCAACACTAACTTTTATACCAGCTTTTTGGCCAATCCATCCGGCTTTTTTACCAATTAGTGCAAACACAATTAATACAGTTGTAGCAATTAGTAAAACCTTAAGCAATTTATTATTTTTCATTTATTAATCCTTTATGGTAAAGCATTCATATATTATTTAAAATATGAATTAAAACTCCAAATTTAGGAAAACATATCATTTTAAAAGATTAATCTCTTTCTTTTTTTAAAAGCTATATAATTGTTTATTAAATCCCGGTTGCTATTTGAGTGATTAAATTAAATTATTTTTTAGATTTATTTACATTTCTTATTATTGCAAAATGCCAGAAAAAATAATTCATTTTGATGATGTCGGAAAAATTACATTTCGAAAAAATAAACGTTCAAGAAATGTTAGCATCGCAATTCGTCCTTTAAAGGGAGTAATTGTGACTCTTCCTTATTATTTGAGTTATAAATATGCTATTAAAATATTTAATAGTAAAAAAGAATGGGTTTTAAAACAGCTTCCAAAAATCGAAAAAATCGAAAATAAAATTACTGTTTTTACAGAAACCTCTGTTTTTAACACAAAATGTCGGAAGTTAATAATTTGCCAAAATCATAGTAATAATATTAAGTCCAAAATTACTCACGATACAATATCAGTTGAATATCCAGAAAGCGTTAATGTAAAAAGCAAGGCTGTTCAAGAGATAATTAAATCTGCTATAATAAAAGCCCTTCGTAAAGAAGCAAAAGAATATTTCCCTAAAAAAACACTTGATTTAGCCGAAAAATATAATTTTAAATTTAATAAAGTATTTGTTAAAAATAACAAAACTCTTTGGGGGAGTTGTTCATCAGTAAACAACATCAATTTAAACCTTCATTTACTTCGATTACCGGATTTTTTAATCGATTATGTTATTATACATGAATTGTGCCATACTGTGGAAAAAAATCACGGAAAAGGATTCTGGAACCTTATGGATTCTATACTTGGTGATGCAAAAGCAATTTCAAAAGAGCTAAAAACTTATTCATTACAGATTTATTAATATTTTAAGCTTAACAATTGCGAAGCAGAAATTTGATTTTTTCCTAAATTAGTGTAAGTTTAGACGTTAATTTCAATAAAACTTTGGTATGAAGATTAATGCAAAAATGTTGGTTTATATCCTTTCAACTTCGATGATAATTTTTATCTTATCTATAGGTTATGTAGCAACTAAATCACGACAATTAGCGCTGGAAGAAGCCCATGAAATTGCAAATAAGAATGCCCACGAATATGCAAATTATATAAAGTCCGAATTAGCATCTGATTTCAATGTCACAAAAACTCTGGCTCAATCTGCACAAGCATATCAAACTTTAGATTGGGATGAATGGATTAAGATATTCCTTGATCAACAAATGCACGTTATTACAGAAAATCCTCATTATCTTGCAGTTGCTACAAGCTGGGAGCTAAACCACATTGATCCGAATTGGGAAAAGTCTTTTGGTCGCTACCTAAATGGTTGGGTTCGCGACAATGATGGAAACATTAAACAAATAGAATTACAACTTAATACAGAAGGAGACGATTTTAAAAGCAATTATTATGCAATGAAATCGAGAGGTCATTCCATGATTGTTGATCCTGCAATTTGGTCACCAACGGGCAAGGTAGAAGACCAATATATAAATACAAATTTTTCTGTTCCAATAATTCTTGGAAATACATTTATCGGAATAGCTGGTTTAGATGTTGACTTACAGAAATTTCGTGAAGTAATACAAAAAATTAAGCCCTTTGAACAGAGTTATGCTTTTTTAATGTCAAACAATGGAACTTATGTTGCTCATCCAAACTTCAAATTAACAGGCGAATTAATTAGCAATGTACATCCAGAGTTAAATAATGAATTTAAAATTATTGAACATATTCAGTCAGGAGAAAGCTTTTCATTTACGTATAAAAACGAAAATAATCAAAAAAACTTTTATGCCTTTGCTCCAATAATTGTTGAGGGTGTAAATGCCCCCTGGTCTCTTGCTATTGTTGTTCCTAACAAAGTAATTACTTCAAACGCAAAAAAAATATCATTAAGTGCGCTACTTGTTATTTTTATTGGTTTACTTTTTCTAACAGGGATCATTTGGCTAATAGCAAGAAATATAACAAATCCGATAATTGGGGTTACCGAAATACTTAAGAGTCTGGCAAAAGGTAAAATTGACGAATCCCTTTTAATGGAAATAAAAACCAAAGATGAAATTGGTGAAATGACACTTGCTTTAAACACATCAATTCAAGGCTTAAACAAAAAAGCCGCATTTGCTAACCAAATTGGCTCTGGGAATATTGATCATGAATTAGACCTGTTAAGTGAAGAAGATCAACTTGGACATTCCTTACTACATATGCGACAAAGTCTTTTAAAAGCAAAATCGGAAGAAGAAAAACGAAAAGTTGAAGATCAAAAACGACAATGGATTAATGAAGGTTTAGCCAAATTTGCCGAGATTCTACGAAAGGATAATAATGACCTGGATTTGCTTGCTAACGAAATAATTAAAAATCTGGTTTACTACTTAAATGTTAATCAAGGAGGATTGTTTATTTTAAATGAGCAAAATGGGTCAATTAAAAATTATGAATTGCTAGCGGCTTTTGCTTTCGACAGAGAAAAGTTCATTAAAAAAAATATAGAATTAGGAGAAGGATTAGTTGGGACCTGCGCAAAAGAAAAAAACACTATCCATTTAACAGAAGTTCCGCAAGATTATATTAATGTAACTTCCGGTTTAGGTGAAGCAAATCCAAATAGTTTATTAATTGTTCCATTAATAATAGAAAATGAAGTCCTTGGAGTTATTGAACTCGCCTCATTTAAAAAGTTTAAAAAACACGAGGTTGAATTTACAGAAAAAGTAGCTGAAAGCATTGGCTCAACGTTAAAATCAGTAAGAATAAATACAAAAACTTCATTCTTACTTGAACAGTCGCAACAACAAGCCGAAGAAATGTCAGCACAAGAAGAAGAAATGAGACAAAATATGGAAGAACTTCAGGCAACACAGGAAGAATCCACTTGGAAGGGCGATGAGTTTCGTGGCGTATTAGACAGTATCGATAAGTTTTTGTTAAAAGCCGAATTCAATTTAGATTTTAAATTCGTAAATGCAAATGATCTTTTCCTAAAGAAATTTAAATATAAAATGGCTGAAGTAAGTAGTATGGAAGCAGAAGATTTTGTAGCAGACAGAGATAACCGTAAATTTCATACAATTTTAAACACTGTTATGTCAGGCAAATCTCATCAGGAAATAACTTTTTTAAAAGATAAAAACGGAAATGAACTTGAATTATTAACCTCATTTGCTCCTGTTTTTATCAATGAAGAAATAACGAAAATATTAATCCTTGCTATGGATTTAAAAGATTATAAATAGCACATTCATGATAAATCAGAAATTTAATGTTTCATCATTGAGTTAAAATAAAACAAAGTCCTTTATGAAAATGAAGCTAAGCTTAAGAAATAAAATGCAGCTGTTTTTAATATCATTATCAGTTGCAATATATGCTATTGCGATAGGTTATATAAGTATAAATGCTAAAAAAACAGCTTATAATGATTCCGTTGAAGTAGTAATTTCAAACGCTCAAAAATTTGCATTTGAAGTTCAGTCTGAATTGAATGAATATCATGCAGTTGCCAGAACATTAGCAAATGCATTTACTGCTTATGAAAAT
>JAQIBH010000098.1 GCA_027859205.1 Bacteroidales bacterium
CCTTCTATCCTTCCTTGATCCATTATAGAAACTCTGTCGCAATATTCGGCTTCATCCATATAATGTGTTGTTACAAATACTGTTATTCCAGAATGTGATGCTTCATAAATCATTTCCCAGAAATCCCGTCTGGTAATTGGATCAACTCCTCCTGTAGGTTCATCAAGAAATACAATTTTAGGATTATGAAAAATGGCTACTGAAAAAGCTATTTTTTGCTTCCATCCAAGTGGTAAAGATTTAATTAACGAATTCTGAATATCTTTCATTTTAAGGCGATCGAGCAAAGATTCCGTTTTTTCTTTAATGTACTTATTTGATAAACCGTAAATGCCACCATAAAATCGAATATTCTCACGTACCGTTAAATCTTCGTAAAGCGAAAATTTCTGACTCATATAACCTATATTCTTTTTTACTTTTTCACGTTCTTTATACACATCGAAGCCAGCAACTTTAACATCGCCCGATGTAGGAAAAGACAATCCGGAAAGTATTTTTATAGCGGTAGTTTTTCCTGCTCCATTAGCTCCTAAGAAACCAAATATTTCTCCTTGTTTAACATCGAAGCTCAAATTATCGTTTGCAACGAAACTTCCAAACTTCTTCATCAGATTTTTAACTTCGATTATATTTTCTGTATGTTTTAGCATTTGATTCCTTTCTATTAACTTCTTTCATAGAATTAAAAGCCTTGAACCTTGAGCGATGAGCTTCGAGCTGTGAGTTAATCACTAATCACTGTTCATTAACTGCATAAAGCAATCTTCAATATTTGCTTCAATTTCTTGAATTTCAACATTCTCATGATTCTTCTGTTTTAATATTGATTTTAATTCATCTAGATCATTCTCTTTTGATGTGACATGCAAAAACTCTCCAAAGGGAAAAACCGTATCAATAAAATCAAGATTTCTTAAGTCATTAATTAATTGATATATATTATTCGATTTTAAAGCCCACATTTTTCGCCCAAAGCTTTTTATTATTTTTTCAGGAGTATCAATTGACATGATCTCTCCAGTCTGAATCAATGCTACACGATCGCATAAGTTTGCTTCATCCATATAAGGTGTTGATACTAAAATTGTAATTCCCTTTTCTTTAAGACGAATAAGCATTTCCCAAAATTCTTTTCTTGAAACAGCATCGACACCTGTTGTTGGTTCGTCTAATATCAGAATATCAGGACTATGAATTAATGCACAGCAAAGTGCAAGTTTTTGTTTCATTCCACCTGAAAGTTTCCCTGCCAATCGATCTTTAAATGGTTCAATTTGAATATAAATATCTTTGATTAAATCGTAATTCTCTTCAATAGTAGTTCCAAAAATTTGAGCAAAAAAACTAAGATTCTCTTCAACCGAAAGATCTTGATACAAAGAAAATCGCTGTGGCATATATCCAATATTATTCCTGATTTTTCTATACTCCTTTATCACATCAGAACCCGAAACTGTTACTTTCCCTTCTGATGGAAACATTAGCGTTGTGATAATTCGAAAAATACTTGTCTTCCCTGCCCCATCAGGACCAATCAAGCCAAACAACTCACCTTTAGAGACTGTAAAACTTACTCCTTTTACAGCTTCCACTTTATCGTACGATTTTTTTAAACCATCAACTTTTACAATATATTCTAAACCCTCAACCATACTCTTTATTTGTAATAACTAATTATTCCCAATAACTAAAATTCAACTTCTCCCGGCATTCCTATTTTTATTTTGTCATCATTTTTAACTCTAATTTTTACTGCGTAAACCATATTTACACGATCTTCTTTGGTTTGTATAATTTTAGGTGTAAACTCAGCTTGATCAGAAATCCAAAAAATCTCACCGGCATATTCCTGATTTGATTCTACATCTTTATCAATATAAACTTTTACTTTTTGACCGATTTTTATTGTAGGTAACTGTGCGCCGCTAACATAAACCCGTAATTCAATTTCATCTAAATAAGCAATTTTATAAAGCGCTTTACCCGGCATTGCTATTTCGTTTTCTTCAAGATATTTTTCAAGAACAGTTCCATCAATAGGGTTAATAATTTTCGTTTTATTTATCTGCTCATTTAATAGCTTTACTTGCTTATCAACAACTTTCATTTCTTTATTTATTGATGAAATTTGCGTTTGCATTACAACAATTTGCTTTTCCAGAACAACATATTTCCCTTTAATATCATCGTACTTTTGCTTTGTTGCAGCATTATCTTTATATAACTGTTCTATTCTGTTCTTCTCTGTTTCTATAATTGATTTTTGTTCTACTTGAACATCAATTTGAGCATTTACGTTAGCTTTTTTTGATGCAACTGCATTCTTTTGAGCCAACAACTGTTCTCTCTGTATTGATAAAACTAATGTATCAATAAATCCTAGAAACTGACCTTTAACTAAGCTCTCTCCTTCTTCTGCATTAAATTCAATAATTTTCCCCAGAGCTTCAGCACTTACAATTACTTCCTTTGCTTCGAAATTTCCATATGCATCTGAACCATTTTCATTTCCTGAACATGAAGCCAATACTATTGGCAATATCAATAAATATATTTTTGTTTTCATTTTATAAGTATTTAGTAGTTAATATCAAGTATCAAGATTAAAAAGTTTGTATTTCTCATATCTTGATACTCAAATCTCAAATTTCTCCTTTTATATATAAATAATTTACTTTGGACTGAATTAACTGTATTTTATGTGTTTCGTAATTAATTTTAGCCTGCGTTTCTTTACTTAACTCAGTTATATAATCTGTTGACGTAATTACTCCATTATCAAGTTTTGAGCGAGCGCTTTCAGTAACCTCTTCACGTAATTTTATTATCTCTTTATCGGATTCAACAGCGTCTTCGTATATTTTTATTTTAGCACTTTCGTTTTTTAAAGCAATATTTATTTGCTTATTAAAAGTGCTTTCTTGTGTAGAAACCAAATCCTTATTCAATAATACTATTTTCTTTTCCCGGCTTGTTTTACTCCAATCCCAAAACTTCCAGTTTAGTCCAACACCTACGTAATAATAGGAATCAAACTGATCGTTTAACATATTTAATCCCGGTTTTCCGTAACCTAACTGAGTAAATGCAAAAACGGTTGGTTTGTTCTGTTTCGAAACTAGTTTTGTAGTAGCATCTAGTTTTTCTTTCTGATAATTAAATAATACTGATTCGGGTCTTTTCAAACTTTCAGAATTGTCGATTTCGTATTCCGGGATTTCAAACTCTGATTCATAAGTTAAACTGATTCCGGTTATTTCAGATAGTACATCAATAGTTGCTAATCGTTGATTCTTTATTTCATTCACGCTCTGATTAACTTTAAGGATTTCTGCTTTTAATGCACTTAATTCAGAACTTAGCAACACTCCGTTTTTTACACCAGACTGAACGGATTTTTGCTTAATTCCTAAATCATTCAGCATCACACCGAGCAATTCCTCGTTACGTTCCAATATCAATATAGCAAAATAAAATTTATTGATTTGCTCTTTTATTTTATTCAACTCTACATGTGATGTTTGAATGTTAGTTTTTAGATTAATACTTTCTAATTGTTTAGCTGATTTTATTCGCCCCCAATCATAAATTAACTGATTAATATCTACCGTTGCTTTATACTGATCTTTTGGCATTGTTGGCAAATCAAATGAAATAGGTAAATCTAAATTAAGTTCAAGAACATCTGATTGGTAAGTAGCTTGCGCCTTTAGCTCAGCATTTGGTAACCAGTTTGTTTTCAGATTTTTAATACTAAGCTCGCTCGATTGCTGATAAATATCCGATTGACTTGCTAAAGGATAATTAACCAACATACTTTCATAACAATCTTGCAAACGAACTACTTGCTTTTGCTGAGCGAATGCTACGTTTGTTATGAATAATAATACAATTACAATTTTTCTCATAAATATTAAATTTGTGCCTGACTTCGATATTGTGCTACTAAATTTAAACAATACAGTATCTCAATATTTACTCGCAAATGCTCGTGAGAACGCTTTGCTAAGTTTTCTCATTCATTGGCTGTCATTACGCTTTAATTGAATTAATAATAAAATCAATAACGAAATCTTTTCGTTGTTTCAAAAAAGCATCATATTGCTTTTTATCATTTTCAAACATAATTCCTTGAATTATTGGCCTTGCTACAATAGGAAATACAATTAAACCAATAATATTAGTCATTAAGTTTTTTGTATCGATTGGTTTAATAATACCTTTTTGAACTTCTGTTTGAACCTGAGTATCAAATTTTTCGAATAGTTTGTTTTCCTTTATCTGAACATTCTTTTCAAATATATTAACTAGAATTTGCGGATTTCTATTCAACTCGTTAATTACAAACCCAGGAATATACGGATGCTTAGTAAGTAAATCCATGTAGTTTTCAATAAAAAATTCAATCTTTTCAAAAACCGGTTTCTCCGACAACATTATCTCTTGCATTTTTGGAATAAAAATTGAAAACGCCATCTCAAAAACTTTCTCAAAAAGCTTTTCTTTAGTACGATAATAATAATGTAATAATGCTTTGTTAATGCCTGCTTTATCTGCAATTTCTTGCATTCTTGCGCCTGTCATTCCTTTTTGCTGAAAGATTTCCTTTGCAGCATTCATAATTTTTTGCTCTGTATCTTTTTGTTGATTTACCATATTTTTAATACTTAACTGTTTAATTAAACTATTTAGTTTAACCAACTGGTCAAAAATAGAAAACTTTACTAAATTATACAAGAAAAGTTTCAATAAAAAATAATAAAAAATTTACTGCTCTAATTTTTAAGTACTTATGAGCATTAAATCAAAATATCTCTTTTTTTATTTGGAAAAAGTAAAATCGCACCATATATTTGTGAGCGAATACTAACTAGCATTATTAACAAATGCTTAGCAAAAGACAACAACAAATAATAGAAGAATCAATTAAATTAATTGATAGCAAAGGAATTCAGGGATTTACCATTAAAAATTTATCTAAAAGAATTGGTATTTCAGAGCCAGGCATTTATCGACATTTCGAGAGTAAAACTAATATCTTGCTAGAAATTCTTAATAATTTTAAAGAGCTGTCAGTTATACTTTCCGAAATAATGAAAAGCAATAAAGCTACAGCATCGGAAAATATCAGTTTCATGTTTTCCAGAATGATCGAATTATTCTCAGAAACACCTTCAATAGTTTCAGTTATATTTTCAGAAGAAATTTTTAAAAACGAAGAGGTTTTAAAAACCAGGATAATTGAAATCTTAAACTTGCATGCCCAAACAATTGAAAATATTACTTCTAAAGGGCAACAAGAAAATAGTATGAGGTCAGATATTGATACAAAAAGTCTTGCTTTAATAGTTATGGGTTCATTTAGGTTACTTGTAAAAAAATGGGATTTGAATAATCACAACTTTAACTTAAGTACTGAAGGTAAAAACCTAATAGAAGTTTTAAATAAAATTTTAGAAAAATAAAATCAATTAATTAAAAAAATTATGAAAAAGAGGCTTCCTTATTTAATCGCAGTTGCATTAACCATATTTGGTCTGCTAACCTTATTTTTAAGTAGTTCTGTGATATTTGATCTATTCGGTATCAGAGAAAAAGAAGGCAATTATGTATTGATAGTTGTATGGGCAAATTTCATTAGCAGTATTCTCTATCTTTTTGCAGCTAATGGTTCTATTAGAAACAGTAAATGGACTGCCAAGTATCTGGTTGCTTCATTTGTAATTCTCATAGCAGCATTTTTTGGGTTATTAATTCATATCAATCATGGTGGTATTTATGAAACAAAAACAATTGGTGCAATGGGTTTTAGAATACTTATAACAATAGTCTTTATAATACTTGCCTATTTTACCATTTGTAGACCTAGGAAAAATGAACAAAAGAATGTGACTCAAGGCAATTGATTTTTTAAATCAATTTTATTGAATATTAATTAAAAAAAAGATAAAAATGGAAAACATTTTAAAAAAATTATTAAACAAACCTTGGATTGTAATTGCGGTAACTATTATTGTTAGTGCGTTATTTTTCATGCAAATGAAACAAAATTCAAGAATGGAAACTGATCTTGATAAGTATATGCCTCAGGATCATCCTGCATTTGTTTACAGCGACCAGGCCGAAGAATGGTTTGGAATTAACGATGGAATAATTGTAGCTATTGAAAATAAGAATGGAATCAATCCTGTCCTAAACGTTTGTTGAATTGATAAATATATCTCTGAGCTTATTATATTCATTGATTAAGTATCATTTCAGGAAAAAGAACCCCTTGTATTGATGTTTTAATTTTAGGAT
>JAQIBH010000127.1 GCA_027859205.1 Bacteroidales bacterium
TAAGTTTTTCATATTGAATATTATTAATTAGTTAGTTACATACTTATCAAATTTACAAAAATTTTAACCATTAATGAATTTGTATCTTTTGTTTTACTGCAATTTTCTCCCAAAAAAGCATTAATTTGGTAATTCTAAAGAAAACGATATTTTAACATGAGTTTATACCAAACATCCGTTCTTAAAAAACATCTCAACGATCTAAATTCAGAGATTATTGATAGCAAATACAAAGAATTTATCGAATATTTTGGAAATACCGAAATTCAACAAAATATTCGTGACTCAAAAGAAGAAGAGTTTCAAGAAGGTTTTATTCGTGAGTTATTTGTTAAAATATTTGGCTATACTTTAAAACCAAATGCAGATTACAATATCGTTTTAGAAAAAAAGAATGTTGACGATAGTAAAAAAGCCGATGGAGCAATATTAAAAGATGATCATGTTGTTGCTGTTATAGAATTAAAATCAACACAAACAACCGATCTTGATAATGTCGAAACACAAGCATTTGGATATAAAAATCACAATCCAAAATGTAAATATATTATTACATCAAATTTTGAAAAGATTCGGATTTATATAAAAGATGCAATTGATCATATAGAGTTTGATTTATTTAATTTACCAAAAGAACGGTTTGAGGTTCTATGGCTTTATTTTTCGAAAGAAAATATATTAACTGATATACCATTAAAAATTAAAGATGCTTCTGTATTACAAGAAGAAGATATAACAAAGAAATTATATGCCGATTATTCGAAATTTAGAACCGAAATTTTCAACAATATTATAAAAAACAATACAGAGCATGATAAGTTAATTCTGTTCAAAAAAACCCAGAAGTTACTTGATCGTTTTTTATTTATATTCTTTGCTGAGGACAGATTATTATTACCACCAAATTCAATTAGTGAAATTGTTAAACAATGGACAACACTAAAAGAAGATCTTGATGAATACGTTCCATTATTCGAACGATTTAAAAAATACTTTGGATATTTAAACACAGGATTTAAGGGCAAGAAATATGATATTTTCGCATACAATGGTGGTTTATTTGCACCTGATGAAGTTTTAGATAATATTAAAATTGATGATGAAATTTTGCATCTGCACACAGTGCAATTAAGTACTTATGATTTTGAAACTGATGTTGATGTAAATATTTTAGGACATATTTTTGAGCATTCATTAGGTGAGATTGAAAACGTACAAGCAGAATTAGCAGGAGAAGAAGTTGACATACAAAAGACGAAACGTAAGAAGGATGGAATATTCTACACACCTAAGTATATTACTAAATATATTGTAGATAATACTGTTGGTAAACTTTGTGCTGAAAAACGTTCAGATATTGGTATTGTAGATGAGGAATATGCTAAAGGTAGAAGAAATCGTAAAAAGGATATTGTTAAAAATTTAGATAATAAACTAACTCAATATCGAGATTGGTTGCTGAGCCTAACTATTCTTGACCCTGCATGTGGTTCAGGAGCATTCCTAAACCAAGCACTAGATTTTTTAATTAATGAACATGCAAAAATTGACGAATTAAAAGCACAACTTCTTGGTGGTTCAATAGTATTTCCTGATGTTGAATCAAAAATACTTGAAAACAACATTTATGGTGTTGATTTAAACGAAGAATCTGTTGAGATAGCCAAACTATCGTTATGGCTTAGAACTGCTCAAAAAGGTCGTAAATTAACCACTTTAAGCGACCATATTAAATGTGGCAATTCTCTAATTGATGATCCTGATGTTGTTGGTGAAAAAGCATTTAATTGGCAAAAAGAATTTCCAGCAGTATTTGCTAGAGATGGCTTTGATGTTGTTATTGGAAATCCACCATATGTAAGAGCAGAAAATATTAATAAAAATGAAAGAGAATATTATTTATCTAAAGAATCAAAATATAAATATACTTTCGGACGATTTGATCTCTATATATTATTCAATGAGTTAGGTATCTCACTTCTAAAGAAAGATGGATTGCTTTCGTACATTTTCCCTTCATCATTTTTTAATCAGAATTATTCAGTTAAACAAAGAGAGTGGTTTTTAAATGAACTTGATTTGTTAGAACTAATTGATTTGTCTGAAGTAGATGTATTTAAAGGAGTTGCTGTGCAAACAGCCATTATTGCTGTCAAAAATACAGTACCAAGTGTATATGTAACAGTAAGTAAACCTAAAAGTGAAAATCAATTTCTTTCTTTAGAAACAAATCTAATTGAAAAGGATGTATTGAGGTCTCTACCTAATTCTACATACAGAACTGATTTAAATGCAAGTACCGTTCAATTAATTAATAAAATAAAAAATAATTCTAAAGTCTTAAATGATTTTTGTTATGTTGTTATTGGTGCTGTACCACATAATTCAATTACAGGTGCTTCTAAAGACCGATTAATTAAAAGTGAAAAAGAAAACGAAAGATGTAAAAAATATATTGAAGGCAAAAATGTAAAACGATACTTAATTAATTGGGATAATAAATATTTGGATTATCAGCCAGCAGAAATGCATCGTCCTAAATTTCCAGAATTGTTTGAAAACGACAAACTTTTAGTGCGAAATATTTCAACCACTGAAGGACTTATGTGTGTATATGACGATAATCAATATTACGTGAATGATACGATGAGTGTTGTTATACCGTGGTGCAAACTTCAGGGAGTTAACCAAAGAGGAGTTATTGGAAATTCGGAACAAATTACCTTATCAGAACAAAATTCACTAAAATTTAATTTATCAATAATTAACTCCAAATTACTAAATTACTATTACAAGTTAATTCTTAGCAGTAATCTTCATGTATATCCTGAAGCAATTAGAAATTTACCTTTAAAACCATTATCAAAGGATTTGCAATTGCCTTACATTCATCATGTAGAAAATATTATTCTATTAAAACAAGAACTACATGATAATCAAAATAAATTCATTACGCTTTTAACAAATAAATTTAATATTGAAAAAATTTCCAATAAAATTAGAGATTGGTATTTAATAGATTTTAAAGAGTTTTTAAAAGAACTGAAAAAAAATAAAATTCAACTGTCATTAACTGACGAATCAGAATGGATACAATATTTTACCGAACAAAAACAAAAAATGCTTGAAATCATAAATAAAATAAATCATAGCGATAATGAAATTGATCAAATGGTTTATGAATTATATGGTTTAACAGAAGAAGAAATCAATATTATAAAAGAAAGTTAAGTACTGCCTATGTCAGATAAATTAATCCCAAATAAATTTCTAATGATATATGATTTATATGATAGTAATGATTATAGTAAATTTAAGTTTGGTAAAGGATTCACTATACAGGACGTAATTGTTATTATGGATATGGAATTAGAAGCAATGGATAAGTTTCATCCAAATCGATATTGGGGAGAAAATGAAGGCAAAATGATGCAACTTAGGAATTTCATCAAAGAATGGTATAAAAAAGATAAAATATTTGAAAAGCAATATCGATTAAAAATAGAAAAAGCCGAAAATGAAATTCCTGAGTATATGGATAAATTTCACAAACTAAGATTAAAAATTTTAAAGAATAAAGAAAGTAAGTAATGGAATATATTCATGGAAAAAAATATGAATCGGAATACATTACCATAAAAGATGGAGAAAAAGTAGTATTGCAACCTGTTGTAAGAGATTTAACAGGATGCACTCACTTTGCTCCATTCATAGATAAGCATATTCAAGTAAATAAAATCGTAGTAAGCAAATCTGAAAAAGAAAATACCGGTGGGGTGGGTAGAGAAGAAGTTATTGTTGAAGCAGAATTAGTAATATTTGATAGATATCACATAAAAAAAAGAGAAGCAATTGTAAAGTATAAAACTTGGTCTAACTATACCAATATTCAACATTTTACAGATTACAGTTTTCATAAAAGAATTGAATTAATGAATAAATTCATTGAATTAGGTGGCGATATTAATGATATTAAGATGGAATTGTTTAAAAACTTTTCAGATGAAATCGAGAATAACAGGTTAGCACTTATTTCAATGTTTAACGAAATTGAATTTAAGTTTTATAAATATTTAAGTTACGTACCTAGAAAAGATGATATAGTCATTTATGATGCAGAAATCAAGAATTACCCTTTAAATGACAATTATGCTTCCAATCTTTTTAAGAAATGTTTAAAAAAGTATGATACGGCATTTTTTGAAGAGAATAATATGATCAGTCTTGAAATTGGCTATAGTAGTGGGTGGTATGCAGATGTTGTTTCTGAGAGGATTGAAACAGATTACGATTTAAATTTTAAAAACGAATTGTTTAACCATTTAATTGAAAACTATGATCCTTTAGAGCATTCATTTGAATTACTTAAATCAGAAGCAGAGATATGGACTTAAGGTTTAACACATGTATCTTAAATAATTATGGATAGATCTAATATAATATTTGCTAATCAGAAAGAAAAAAAGTGCATAGATTATTCTTTGCAGATAAGAAAGAAGGTTGCTAAAGAAGAGATTAAAAAACTAAAAAGAAAATACTTACCACTTTTTCTAACACCTACAAAATATATTCATTACTTTTTCTCCGATTCAACATTTAAAGGCATGTCAGTTCTGAAGTTAATATTTGTAATGCTTGTATTATCTATTCTTTATTTATTAACTACACCAATAGTTTTTATTTTCAGGTTAATTGAAATAATTACTGGTAAGAAATCTAATATTAAGAATAAAATATATGATATTGAAGCAAGTTACAGTTTAGGTTATGATGTTACTGGGAATAAAACATTTTCGCAATTATGGGATGATAAAGGATTAAGAAATTGGGGTGGTGGGCATATGCATTTATCAGGTCTTTCAAATGATCAGCAAATGGATTGTATGATATATTGGTTTGAAGTTCTTTATCGGAAAGATAAATCTGAAATAGACATCTTAATTGAACAAATCAAGCAAAGAATAAAGAAAACAATAGGAGAATTTTATGATGAACATCCAAATGGTCATGTTTTGCCTATGCAAGTTCATCAATTATTACCTGAGGAAATAGATAAGAAATATGGTAATTATGATCAATATGAGGGCGAAGCATTTAGTGAACTTAAAGATGATGAAGAATTAGTAAAATTATCTGAAAGCATTAAAAATGAGTATATAAATTTACCAACTAAATATCGAGTTCAGAAATTACTTGAAGCAAAAAAGTTATTAGTTGAATTTATTAATGAATACCCACAATTTAATACTGATAAATTTATAATCAACATTGGACAATTTTGGGAAGATGAGTATGCAAACTCTTTAGATTTTTTATTTATTGAAATTATATATCCCAAAAGATATCGGAAAAGATTAATTCCAAAAAAATACAATGAATATAGAGTCTTTATGCATCCAAGGAAGTTTTATGATAAATATCGAGATAATTGGTAATTAAATTTAAAACATTATGAGAATGAAGGAAGAGAAATATACCAAACTAAATATAGCAAGATGATATATCCAGAATTTGAAACTGACATTCTGATTTCTGTTGAGAGCGATGTAGTTAAAGATTTTGTAGAAGAGGTTTTAGTAAACGGTTTAAAAGATTATAAACTAAGTGTAGAAGTCTTAGTTATCAATAAACAGGAATCCTATATATCTGGAAATTGGATTTCAAGTACCTCCGTTATGAACTTGTATGTAAGCGATAATCTAATTAAAGAGTATGTTCTAAAATCAACAGATGATTTTGAATGTTTTATGAAAAACTTTAAGGTAATCATTCAACCCATTATTGAAATTTCTAAAATTGTAAATAAAGATGATGACTTAAAAATTGGAAGACCATTCTCTCTGTTTTCAGTATTCTATTGTAGTCCAGATAACTATAAGTTTCAATTTCTTTTTGACAACTATGAAAGTGATGATGAATATTTAAATGCCTTAACTGATGTATTTAAAACTATTAATTTATATAATCAACCAAAGAAAAATAAGTTGAAGTCTATTATTAAAAAGACTTATTCTCAAAGTAACGGAATTAAATATTTTTTGTACAGTAAAAATAATTGGACGGCACTTGATCCATTAATAGAAATTGGTAAAGAAATTAGTGAGAATTATATTAAGAATGCAGATAAAAGAATTAGAAAACCTAGTGTAGTGCTGCATGAAGATAATTTTCGAAAATATATAATTTTTGATAAAAATTGGATTTTGTCATTTGATAAACTTGAGACAATGATGATACGACCAAATGATGTATCACTTTATTCAAGCATTTGTGAAAATAATTTAGTAAAGGCAAAAAAATTCTATGATGAGACAATAATTCCACGTTACAAGAGATACATAGGAGTATTTCCTTTAAGAGAGGAACAAGTGGAATACCTTGATTATTTCGAATTAATTATTTCTGCACTTATATTTGCATATACTTCTTTAGAAGCATTTGCAAATATTTGTATTCCAAGTGGATTTGAATACAAAATTGAAAAAAGTGGTAAAACAACTATATATACACTAGAAGCTATTGAAAGAGAATTTGCATTGAAGGATAAATTCAAAAATATCTTAAAGTCAATCTTAAACACACCTGATCCAACAGAAGAAAAATGGTGGAATGATTTTATTAATTTAGAAAATATAAGAAATGAAATTATTCATGCAAAACAATCAAAATCGGAAGTTAGATACTCTCAACTGTTGTCAAGGAAAATATTTAAAACTATTGCAATACATAAAGAAATAATAAGTTTTTATGGTAATTATATTTCCATGAATAAAAAAGAACTGTTAGAAATATTCCCATATAATTTTGGATATGATAATATCATCCCGGGATTGACCGATAATGAGAATTATGAGAAATTCTTTAATCGTATCCATAATATTAAATCATAAAATGATATAAATTATTAAATGTTATCATTATGGTTGAAATAACAAAAATAGGAGAGTCAAAGGTTACGAATAAATCATTTAAGGACGAACCTCAACAATACAGACATGTTTGGATAAAGGACTTGGAAAATGGGAAAGAGATTATTTATAATATCTTTTTTGATAAATATTTTCACTGGTGGAGAGAGATTGAGAGATTTCTTAATGATGAAATTAACGAATTACCGTTAATAAATGGAGAAATTATTATTCATGAAATGTTAGATATTTTAGTTATAGATGACGGTGTTAATTATAATCCTCCAGAATTAAAATATGAATCTTATTATTGGGATCAACATTGGCGTTTAGATAGGCGATATAGAAACTTTGAACCAAATTGGATTTGGGAAAAATAACTGGTGTTTAATTTAGTGTCTAAGCGTAGTGTCTAAAAACAAAAAAGTCCTTGATAATCAAGGACTTTTCTTTTCTTAGTGCGGTCTGGACGAGACTCGAACTCGCGACCTCCTGCGTGACAGGCAGGCATTCTAACCAACTGAACTACCAAACCGTATTTGTAATAAGAACTTTCAATTTTTTAGGCTTGTTATTCTAACCATCCCGATAGCTATCGGGAAAACTACCAAACCATTTACTTAATTGAGATGCAAAAATAGCTTATATTTTTAATTCACCAAAAGTTTTTGTAAATATTTTTATAAAAAATGCACTCTTTTTTACGCGGTTTTGTAAGTCTCAAAGATACTGAAATTTACACCTCCATATTTTCTGATATCAACAAACCCTAAATGTTTACTGAAATTTGTTTTATTGCCATGTTCAACTATTATCCAACCATTTTCTTTTAATATTTGTTGTTCGAAAATAAAACCAGGAATTGATTCAATATTTTTTAAATCATAAGGAGGATCGGCAAAAATAATATCAAATTTATCTTTACATGATTTTATATATCTAAAAGCGTCAGATTTAATAGTTTTTACATTTGGTAAGTCAAGTTCTTCAATTGTCTTTCTTATGAAATGTTGATGCTTAAAATTACTTTCAATTGATACAATAGAAATACATTCTCTGGAGGCAAATTCATAAGATATGCTGCCTGTTCCTGAAAACAGATCAAGAACTGAAAGTTCAGCGAAATCAAAATTATTATTTAGAATATTAAATAGATTTTCTTTGGCAAAATCTGTAGTAGGTCTTGCTTTAAAATTTTTAGGTGGTCTTATTAACCTCCCTTTATATTTCCCACTAACTATTCGCAACTTTGTAAGTTAAATAAATTAGTACTCGAATGTGAAAGATTTTTATTAAATGTATAGCTATACGAAAAATCTTCTGATAATTTATCGAATTTCACTTGACCAATAAAATCTTTTAGATTTGAATAAACAGATGATTTTTTGTCTACTAAGCCTGATAATATTAACTCTATATTTTCCGGATTTAAATCAAATTGTTTAAACACATACATTATATAATAAATTATATCGGGATCTGTTTTATAAGTAAAATTATTATAAAGTAATAGTTTTCCATTCTTGGTTAGGCATATATCAATAAATATATCATTAATATTTACAAATACTTTTATTGATTCAGAATGATATTTAAATAAATTTCTGTTAATAAAAGGTGTTTGTTGATTATAGAATTTTAATCCAGGGAATTGCTTTATAAAAATATTTGCAATTTGATTAGGTATAGCGAAAATACTATATGCATCAATATATTTAAGCTTATTAAAATGAATTTCATCAAGATCATCGAGTTTTTGATTAAATTCAAAATACTTCTTTAAATTATCCGGTTTAAAATAACTGTCGGGAATAAGTGTGTTTCTATTTGTGATCCAAATTAATTTAGAAATTTTATACTCTTGATTTAATAAATCATTCTTTGCCAGGTATTCTTCAATAGTATTTAAATAATCATCAAATGATAAATCTGTATCGAAAATTTTATGTGAAAAAGCAATATACTTTTTTCTTACAGGATCAAGTATACAAAAAGAAAGTCCATCCAGACTCAGCTGAATGGACAAATAATATGATCGTGTTAGATTAATATCTAATGTTTCATCAATAAAAGCAAAATCTTGCATATTATGATATCCTTATTCCCAGTTACCGGCATTGTTATTTGGCTCTTCAACATTACCTACTCGTACACCAGGGAAGTTATTTTGATTCCTCATTCTGTCATTAAGATTAACAACTAATTGCTCATCCATTCCATGTAGAAGAATATTATTACTAACCTTTGCTTCAAATACATTTACTTGTAATTTAGAAACAGTAATAAAAGCTGTTGCCATTTTAAATGAATCGTTTTCGGTGAAAGGAACTTTCCATAATAAATCAGCATTGAAATCTTTACTTTTGAATAGTGTATCTTTTATTGCAATCCTAATTGTATCTCTTTTTATTAATCCTTCTTGTACAGCAATTTCTTCAGTCCATCCTTGAGCTAATAACTCATCAGAGATTGCTCCTTCAGCTCTTACAAGCTTCATTGAATCATTTTTAATAAAATCAATTAAAGTATCAAAACTAGCAGTAAATGCGCCATATTCAGCTTTATAAGCTATTTGAGCTGTTCTAATATCTTTTAATTGTTGGATAGTAGCTGAGTATCTTTGATCTTTTTCTTTATTAAAACGAATTGGAGTTTGTATACTTTCCCAAATAAAATAAACTAAAACTACAATTGTAATTGCTAATACGATTTGAACTATTTTTTTCATTTTCATTAATTTAATTGTATATGTTTGTCTGCAAATTTATAAGAAAAATTTAAAAATTAAATTTAAATCATAAATTATTTACCAAAATGTTAAGTGATCACATAAAAAATATAATTCTTAAAAAATTAATATACAGTCCTACCAAGGATCAAGAGACATTGATTGAAGGTTTATCAGGATTTATTTTAGACAATGATTCAAATAAAATATTCCTAATAAAAGGATATGCAGGAACAGGTAAAACCACTATGATTAGTGCATTGGTTAACGCTTTTAAAGAACTTAAAGTCAAATCTGTGTTACTTGCACCTACAGGAAGAGCAGCAAAAGTACTCACTGCATATTCAAAAAAATCAGCCTACACTATTCATAAAAAGATCTATAGACAAAAATCATCAAAAGATGGTTTTGGACTTTTTGTATTAGATGTTAATTTACACTCAAAAACATTCTTTATTGTTGATGAAGCATCCATGATTTCAAATAATTCGAGAGAAGGTTCAAGCTTTGGTTCAGGTAGTTTGCTTGACGATCTTATTAAATATGTTTATAATGACAAATCATGTAAATTAATTCTAATTGGCGATGTAGCCCAGCTTCCTCCGGTTGGTCTTGATATTAGCCCAGCCTTAGATTCTAAAGAATTGAGATCTTTTGGATATGATGTTTTAGAATATAATTTAAGAGATGTTGTACGTCAGCAAGAAGATTCAGGTATTTTATTAAATGCAACAAATATTCGAAATTTAATTTCAAGTAAGAATTTTGTATTTCCGAAATTGGAATTAAATGGAATAATGGATGTTCAGAGAATTAGTGGTAGTGAATTAATTGATACTATTTCCGATTCGTATGATAAATATGGATTTGAAGACACAATAATTATTACAAGATCAAATAAAAGAGCGAATCTTTATAATCAAGGGATTCGGAGTCAGATAATGTGGCACGAGGAGGAGATTGCAGTTGGGGATTTTATAATGGTTGTTAAAAATAATTATTATTGGATTGATGATAATGATAAAACCAGTCCGTCGACAGGCAAGATAGACTTTATTGCGAATGGCGATATAGCTGAGATATTGAAAATTAGAAAATATGAGGAACGTTATGGATTTAGGTTTGTAAATGTTACTTTACGATTTATTGATTATGAGGATATTGAAGTGGAATGCAAAATAATTCTGGATACATTAAATATAGATTCAGCAGCATTATCAAACGAAGACAATAAACAACTGTATTATAATGTTTTGGATGACTATAAGCATGAAAAAAATAAGAAAAAACAATACGATAGTGTTAAGAACAATGAATATTTTAATGCGCTTCAGGTAAAATTTTCATATGCAATTACTTGTCATAAAGCTCAAGGTGGTCAATGGAAAAATGTTTTTATCGATCATGGTTTTGTTAACGACGACATGATGAATAAGGAATACCTTCGATGGCTTTATACTGCATTTACACGACCGATAGAAAATTTATATCTGGTTAATTTCGATAAACGATTTTTTGATCCTGAAGATTTCGATTAATAAAAAATCCAAAATGGAATGATTTATATGATTTAATATAATGTTTTAGATTCCTGCATGCGCAGGAATGACACATGGTATCAACCTTGATCGTCATTCCGGCGAATGCCGGAATCTTATTTTTAAATAAAGTAGAATTTAAAACTAGATGAAATATTATTTATACATCATAACAAATTATAAAAACACTGTTCTTTACTTAGGTGTTACTAATAATTTGAAGAGAAGAATAAAGGAACATAAAGACAGGACAAATGATGGTTTCTCCTCAAAATACAAGTGTAATAAATTAATTTGGTTCGAAGAATTTGAAGATATTCGTCTAGCTATTGACATGGAAAAGAAGATGAAAAAATGGAAAAGAAAGTATAAAGAAAACTTAATTAATGAAAAAAATCCAAAATGGAATGATTTAAATGAATTAATATAATGTTTTAGATTCCTGCATTACTCGCTTCGCTCTTGAGAAAAGTTCGCAGGAATGACAATCAAGGTTGATACTATTGCATAAGTAGTGTCATTCCGGCGAATGCCGGAATCTTTTAATAATAAAAACTTATTGAAAAAAATAAAATAAATATTTAAAGGCTAACGTTTTTTAGCTAAAAGATTGATTTATAAAGATATCTGCTATTGAATTATAACTATGGTTAATCCTTTTTTCCAACTGCTGTTTTTTCAGTGCAAGTATCTAATTCCATCTGAATAGTAATATGATCAATCCCAAATGTGTTGTGTAAAGTATTTTCGAGCTCAATTCTGATTTTATCAATATCACTAATTGGTAGATTTTTGCTTACATCTGCATGGCATTGAAAATGAATTAAATTATCGGAAAGACTCCATGCATGCATATGATGAATGTCTTTTATTTGAGGGTGCTTTTCTAACTTATCTTGTATTTCTTTTAGGTCTAACCCTGCAGGGCTAGCCTGCATTAATATTTCAATTGTTTCTTTCAATATACTCCACGTGGCTTTAATAATAACCAAACCAATAATTACTGTTAATAGGGGGTCAATCCAGTAAATATTCCAAAAATAAATTAAAATTGAACCAAAAATAACTCCAACTGATGATAGTGTGTCTCCAATTAAATGGACATAAGCGGCCTTAACATTTAAGTTATGCGCTGAATCTTTATGTAATAAAAGAACTGAAATTAAATTACCAAGTAAACCAATTGTAGCAACAATAAACATGGTTTTACCTTTAATTGGTTCTGGGTTCATAAATCGTTCGTAAGCTTCAAAAAAAAGATAAACCGAAATAACGATTAAAACCACTGCGTTAAACAAGGCTGCAAGTATCTCAATTCGTTTATATCCAAAAGTATTTTTTGCTGTAGAATCTTTCTTACCGATAATCATTGCGATATAGCTAATAATAATAGCCATTGTATCGCCTAAATTATGTGCGGCATCTGAAATTAAAGCAAGACTATTTGATAAAATACCACCAATAAATTCGGCAATTGTAATTACAGCATTTAGAATAATGCTAATTAAAAGATTCTTTTTGTTAGGTTCAATATGATGGTGAGAATGTACCATGTTTTTCTTTTAACTAAACAACATAAGAAAGTGAGAAAGGTTTACTTATAAATATTTGAATTTTAAACTTTAATTTAAAGTTTCAAGCTAATTCTTTGAACCTGTCTGCCGACAGGCAAGCTCGAAACTCTAAACTATTTTCTATTCTCCTATAATTTTAACAAGAATCCTTTTACGTCTTTTACCATCGAATTCGCCATAAAAAATTTGTTCCCAAGGACCAAAATCAAGTTTTCCTTCCGTAACGGCAACAACAACTTCACGACCCATAATAGTTCGTTTTAAATGAGCATCTGCATTATCTTCACCGTAATTATGCTTGTATTGTGAATATGGTTTTTCAGGAGCTAAACCTTCAAGCCATTTCTCGAAATCATCATGTAATCCGGCTTCATCATCATTAATAAAAACACTACTTGTAATGTGCATAGCGTTTACTAAAATTAAACCTTCTTTAATGCCGCTTTTTTCAAGTTCTTGTGCAACTGCTTGAGTTATATTTATATATTCTCTTCGTCGAGTAGTGTTAAACCAAAGTTCTTTTCTATATGATTTCATAATTGATTAAGTTCTAAGTTTAAGGTTTAAAGTTAATTCTTTAATAGGCTTTCGTTTTTTACTAATATGATTAGCTGATTTACTTATTTAATCGTAGAGATTTAATAATATTTTCAATTTTGACATCTAATTGTTTATTCACTTTATTAAAATCTTCTCTTTTTTTAAGTTGTTCGTGAACTCCAAAATAGAATTTAATTTTAGGTTCGGTACCCGATGGTCTTACAGATATTTTTGATCCATCTTTCAAAATAAATTGTAACACATTCGATTTAGGTAGATTTATATCGTATCGGAGATGACTTATTTGATCGTACGTAACTTGTTTTTCAAAATCATGAATTAACATCACATTTGATTTGTTAATAGTTTGAGGAGGACTGCTTCTGAAATCATCCATCATTTTTTGAATTTCTTCTGCTCCAGATTTACCTTTTTTCACAACTGAAATTAGATTTTCTTTATAAAATCCAAATTCAATGTAAATATTTATTAACTCCTCGTAAAGCGATTTGCCACCATTCTTAGCCCAGGCAGCAGTTTCAGCAAGTAGGGCACAGGACATAACTGCATCCTTATCACGAACAAATTCACCAGCTAGGTAACCGTAACTTTCTTCACCGCCAGCAATGAATTTCTTTTTTCCTTCTTGGTTTTTTATTACGTCGGCTATGTATTTAAAGCCGGTTAAAACATCAAAAGTTTCCACATTGTATTTATCGGCAATATCTTTTAATAAATCGCTGGTAACTATTGTTTTAACAATGTATTCTTTCCCTTTTAATTTGCCCTTTGCATGCCATTGTGATATTAAATAGTTTATTAAAAGAACAGCTGCTTGATTTCCATTAAGTAGTATAAACTCATTATTACTATTTTTAACTGCAATACCAACACGATCGCCATCGGGATCTGTAGCCATTACAATATCTGCATCTATTTCTTTGGCTTTTTTTAATGCTAATTCCAGAGCCGCAGGCTCTTCCGGATTAGGTGATTTTACTGTTGGGAAATTCCCGTCGGGCATTCTTTGTTCTTCAACTACCGTGATATTTTTAAAACCATAAGCTTTTAATGCTTCAGGAACTAAATTAACACCTGCGCCATGAATAGGAGTATAAACAATTTTTAAATCTTTTTGATTTTTAATCACTTTTGGATTTAACGAGAGTTTGGAAAGTTCTTTTATGTATGCTTTATCAATTTTTTTGCCAATAATTTCGACGTTTTTTAGACTATCATCAAATTTAATTTCGCTTACATCTTTAATCTTTTGTACCTCAGCAATAATGTTTTTATCGTGCGGGCTTATTATTTGGCCTCCATCTTCCCAATAAACTTTATAACCATTATATTCTTTGGGATTATGTGATGCTGTAACAACAGCACCACTTTGACATCCTAATTTTCTAATTGCAAACGATAATTCAGGAGTAGGACGGAGGTCTTCAAATAAATAGACTTTTATTCCGTTAGCTGAAAATACACTTGCTGTTTTTTCCGCAAATAACTGACTATTGTTTCTAGAATCGCAGGCTATTGCAACTTTAATTTCCTTGTTGTCAGGGAATTGATGCTTGATATAATTACATAATCCTTGAGTTGCCATCCCAATTGTATAAATATTTATACGATTTGTTCCAACGCCCATAATTCCTCTTAAACCACCTGTCCCAAATTCAAGATCTTTGTAAAATGATTCTATCAATTCTGGTTCATCATTTTGAATTAAGTTCTCTATTTGTTGTTTGGAATCTGAATCGATATCAGATTTTAACCAAGTATTCGCTTTAGATCGAACTAATTTTAATAATTCAGTATCAGTCATAAGATGCAATCTTTAAAGTAATTTATAAAGTTAAGAAAATGATTTCTTTGAAACGAACGGGAATCTTAATTATTAGTTAAAATTTTAAAGAAATCGTTTAGACTATCCTGCCAATGCGGGATTTTTATATTGTAAGTAGATTTAATTTTATTTTTATTTAAAACACTGTAAAAAGGACGTTTAACAGGAGCTGGGTAGTCTTTCGATTCAATTGGATTTATAATGCATTTAGAATTTGCTTTATCTGCAATGATTTTTGCAAAATCATACCAACTGCAAACACCTTCGTTAGAAAAATGATACAAACCGGTAATGAAATTATTTTCTTTAATAGATTGTTTTACAATTTGTAAAATAGCTATAGCAAGATCATAAGCATAAGTAGGAGTTCCAATTTGGTCAAAAACTACATTTAATGATTCTTTTTCTTGGCAAAGCTTATGAATCGTTTTTGCAAAGTTCTTTCCATAACTTGAATAAAGCCATGATGTTCTTATAACAATAGACTTATCGTTTTCTAAGGCAAATTTTTCTCCATCAAGCTTTGAACTTCCATAAACCGACTGCGGATTTGTTGGCATTACTTCTGTATATGGAATGTGACTGTTTCCATCGAAAACGTAATCAGTAGAAATATGAATAAATTTAGTACCAGCCTGTTCGGTAGACAGGTCTTTATTCTTTAAAGCATCAGTAATATTTTTAACACAAGTAGCATTAACATTGTATGCACTTTCTTTATCAGTTTCAGCTAAATCTACATTTGTATAAGCGGCACAGTTAATTATGTAATCAAAAGAGCGTTCTTTAAAAAACTCTTGCAATGAATTTGAATCTGAGATGTCTAATGTATCAATATCAGTAAATACAAAATTTATTTGTTTCTCAAATACAATAATATTATCGTCAGAAATTCTTTTTAATTCACTTCCCAATTGACCATTTGCTCCTGTAACCAGAATATTAATCATCTAATTTTAAAATTTAATTTTTTTTTCCGATTCTATAAATGTAGGTAGAACCTTATCTTTTGGTGATATTACTGCTTTAGTAAGATCAATCTTCCAATCAATATTGAGTTCAGGATCATTAAAATTGATTCCTCTTTCTGATTTGGGATTGTAATACTGGTCTGTTTTATAAAGAACGGTTGCAGTTTCACTTAACACAGAAAATCCATGTGCAAAGCCTTTTGGAATAAATAATTGCTTTTTGTTTTCGCAAGAAAGTTCAATTGAAAAATGTTTACCATAAGTTGCGGATTTGCCTCTAATATCTACTACAACATCAAGAATTTTACCTTCAAGCACTCTTATTAATTTTGATTGTGCAAATGGCTCAAGTTGATAATGTAGTCCTCGAATAGTACCAAAAGTTGATTTGGATTGATTGTCTTGTACAAAGTCAATATACTTAAGTGCATCTATTTTATTTTTATTATAACTTTCAAAAAAATACCCTCTTGGATCTTCAAATATCTTTGGTTTAATAATAAATAATCCAGAAAATTCGGTGTCAATTAATTCCATTTTATTCCTCGTTAGCAATTTTTAATAAATACTGGCCATATTGATTTTTATTTAAATCCTCACCCAGCTTAATCAATTGCTCTTTATTAATGAATCCCATCTTAAAAGCAATTTCCTCAATACAAGCAATTTTTAATCCTTGTCGTTGTTCAATTGTGGCAACATAATTTGAGGCTTGTAGGAGACTATCGTGTGTTCCTGTATCTAACCATGCAAAACCTCTACCTAAAAGTTCTACACTTATTCTGTTTTCATTTAAGTAAAGTTTATTTAAATCGGTAATTTCCAACTCTCCTCTTTTGCTTGGTTTAAGGTTTTTAGCCTTTTGTATTACATCATTCGAATAAAAATATAATCCGGTTACTGCATAGTTAGATTTTGGGTTTTCAGGCTTTTCTTCTAGGCTTAAAACCTTTCCCGATTTATCAAATTCTGCTACTCCATATCTCTCAGGATCATTAACATAATAACCGAAAACAATTGCGCCATCCTTTAATTCAGCAGCCTTTGAAAGCACTTTTGAAAAACCATATCCATAAAAGATATTATCACCAAGTACAAGACAAACGTTATCCTTACCAATAAATTCTTCTCCAATTATAAATGCTTGAGCAAGCCCATCAGGAGATGGTTGTTCTTTATAAGAAATATTTAATCCTAAATGATTGCCATCTCCAAGCAAGTCTTCATATAAATGAATATCTTTTGGTGTAGAAATAATCAATATTTCTTTAATTCCCGAAAGCATTAAAACCGATAATGGATAATAAATCATTGGTTTATCATAAATCGGAATGATTTGCTTTGATATACTTTTTGTTATTGGATAAAGTCTTGTTCCGGCTCCTCCGGCTAAAATTATACCTTTCATTTATTTGAAATTTGTTTAATAACTCAATTATTTGCCACACATTTTAATCATTGTTATTGTGTGTCTCAATATTTATCTCAGTCATTGACTGTTCATGATTCTGTATTTTCTTTAAAGTATTCAATTGTATTTTTAAGGCCTTCATTAAGTTGTATTTTGGGCTCCCAATTATCTAGAATCTTTTTTGCCAAATTAATATCAGGTTTCCTTTGCATTGGATCATCTTCTGGTAAAGGGTGATATGCAATCTTTGATTTTGATCCTGTAATTTTAATAATACTTTCTGCCAATTCTAACATTGTAAATTCATTAGGGTTGCCAATGTTTATAGGTCCTATGAATGAGCCTTTAGTGTTCATTAAACGAATTAAACCTTCAACTAAATCATCGATATATTGAAAACTTCGTGTTTGTTTACCATCACCATAAATCGTAATATCTTCACCTTTTAATGATTGTACAATAAAATTAGAAACTACTCTTCCATCATCGGGTCTCATATTTGGCCCGTAAGTATTAAATATTCTGGCAATCTTAATTTGAACATCATTTTGCTGATGATAATTCATAAATAGAGATTCTGCACAGCGCTTGCCTTCATCATAACAAGATCTAGAACCAATAGGGTTACAGTTTCCCCAATAATCTTCGGTTTGTGGATGAACAAGAGGATCGCCATATACTTCACTCGTTGATGCTTGTAAAATTTTTGCCTTAATACGTTTTGCTAATCCTAACATATTAATAGCTCCCATTACTGAAGTTTTAATCGTTTTTATAGGATTTAATTGATAATGGATAGGAGAGGCAGGACACGCCAAATTATAAATTTCATCTACTTCAATAAAATAGGGCATTGTTATATCATGCCTTACAATTTCAAAGTAAGGATTCTTTAATAAGTGGGCAATGTTTTTTTTAGACCCTGTAAAGTAGTTGTCTAAACAAATTACTTCGTTGCCTTCGTTTAAAAGTCTTTCGCAAAGGTGTGAACCAATAAATCCAGCACCACCTGTAACAAGTATTTTTTTCATAAGAAAGTAAAAATAAGAAAAAGCTGATGTAAATTAACAACAGCTTTGCATTATTTTATATAAAACGATTATTTATCTACCTATTCCGTAATAAGTCCATCCCCATTTTTTCATATCTTCAGGATCGTATATATTACGACCGTCAAAAATGAGTTTGTTTTTCATTAAATTTCCCATTTCTGTCCATTCTGGCACTCGAAATTCTTTCCATTCAGTTACCAAAAGTAATGCATCTACATCTTTTAGTGCTTCGTATGGATTATTCGCATATTTAATTTCATCTCCAATTCTTCGTTTACATTCATCTATTGCAACAGGATCGTATCCAATAACCTCAGCTCTAGCTTTTTTTAGCTCATCTATGATTACCAATGCAGGAGCATCGCGCATATCGTCTGTATCTGGTTTAAACGATAATCCCCATAGTGCAATTCGCTTGCCTTTTAAATTACCTTTAAAGTGTTCACTTACTTTATTGAATAGAACGAACTTCTGCCTATCATTAACATCTTCAACTGCCTTTAATACTTCAAGCGAATGATTATTTTGGTCTGAAGTTTTAATTAAAGCTTTAACATCTTTCGGGAAACATGATCCACCATAACCTGCACCTGCATAAATAAAATGATAACCAATTCTTGAATCACTGCCTATTCCGTTGCGAACAGATGTGATATCTGCTCCAACTATTTCACAAAGATTTGCGATATCATTCATAAAACTGATTTTAGTTGCAAGCATTGCATTTGCTGCATATTTAGTCATCTCTGCAGATGGTATATCCATGAAGATAATCCGATTATTCTTCATTACAAATGGTTTGTATAAGCGATTCAATACTGCTTCTGCTTTTTCTGAATCTACTCCAATTACAATCCTATCCGGTTTCATGCAATCATTTATTGCATCTCCTTCTTTAAGAAATTCAGGATTTGATGCAACATCAAAGGGTATATTAACGCCTCGTTTATCAAGTTCCTCTTGTACTGCTGCACGTACTTTTACTGCTGTTCCAATAGGTACAGTGCTTTTAGTTAATACAACTAAATAATCTGTCATATATTGACCAATTTCACTAGCTACAGATAAAACATATTGTAAGTCGGCACTTCCATCTTCATCGGGGGGTGTTCCCACAGCTATGAAAATAGCTTCGGCTTTGTCAAGACTATCTTTCAAACTTGTAGTAAAGAAAAGTCTTTTGCTTTCTGTATTTCTATGAACCATTGGTTCTAATCCCGGTTCATATATTGGTATTATCCCTTTATTTAAACCGTCTATTTTTGCTTTGTTTACATCAACACAAGTGACAATAATACCTGTCTCTGCGAAACATGCTCCAGAAACTAATCCAACATATCCGGTACCAATCATTGATATTTTCATCTTCTATTATATTTTATTTCTAATTTGACTTTAAAAAGTTTACGAACTTAATAAGAATTATTCTTATACTAAATATTTTTAGGATTTTTTAACAGATTTCTTCTTAAGAAAAAATGGTTTAGTTTCAATAAGTTGCATCTTTTTGTTTATTTACTTTTTAAACAAATAAGGAAACTACTTTTTCAATTAGTTCAGTTTATTATATTTGTGTCTGAACTTTTGATATTAAGTTGCTTTAAATTTTAGAATTGAATAAAGAAGAGTATATCAATATGAAGATACTGCTAATTTCTCCATCTGAATTAAAAGATATTGAATATAAGGCTGTTACAGCTGCGCCGTTTATGGGGATAAAGGCTTTATTTGCTCCACATGCTTTAGCTGCAATAGCAGCATTAATTCCCAATAATTTTGAAGTTAAGATATTTGATGAAGCTGTTCATGGATCTGTTGAAGAGCATTTAAAGACAACTAGCTATAATTTAATAGGAATTCATCTTACAACAAATCTATTAAAACGATGCATAGAGATTGGATCGCATATAAGAAATAAATGTTCACAAAGTTATTTAGTAGCGGGAGGGATTGGATTATCAAGTATTCCAGTTGAAAAGGTAAATATATTTCAAACTGTCTTTTATGGTGAAGCGGAGGAAACCTGGCCCGAATTTTTAATTGATTTTGAAAAAGGGAAACCTTTACCAAAATATAGGAAGCTCTCTCATCCTAATATGGCATTAGTTCCTATTCCTAGGTGGGAATTAATTTCAGATGATTTAAAATATTATGCAACTGTATCTATACAAACTACACGTGGATGCCCTTACGATTGTGATTTTTGTAATGTGATTTATACGTATGGAAGAAAAATGCGATGCAAAGTTGTAGCTCAAGTAATTGAAGAAGTAAAGTTACTCGAAAGTTTAGGTGTAAAAGCTGTATTTTTTGCCGATGATAATTTTATCGGAAATAGAAAGTTCGTTAAAGAAATTTTAAAAGAATTAAAACCTCTTAATAATAGCTTTAACGCACCACTTCTTTTTATGACTCAGCTGGATATAACTGTTGCAAATGACGATGAATTGCTTGGCTTATTGGCAGATTGTAATTTTATACAATTAATGATTGGTATTGAAACAGTTGATGAAGTTACCCTAACTGAAATGAACAAAATTCAAAATCTTCGAGTTGATATTCCAAATGCAGTTCGAAAGATTCAATCTTATGGAATACTGGTTACTGCTCATTTAATTATTGGATTTGATAACGACACTACAGAATCATTTAAAAATATTGAGAATTTTATTAATCAAGTGAATGTCACTGAATATTTATTGCATCCATTAATGGCTCCTGCTGGTACTAAGTTATGGTACAAGATGAAGAGAGATTCTCGGATTATTGATTATGATCTTATTAATGATGATTTTACAGATATTGTATCTAATGTCATCCCTAAAAATATGACTAGAGAAGAACTTATGTCAGGGATGTTAGATTTTTGGAGCCGATTAAATACTGTTGATTCAAATGCAAGTAGAGTTTCCTCATATATAGAAAATATAAGCAGGATTCCAGATGTACAGAAACCAAATTTTAAAGGTTTTTGGAAAATGAAAGGTTTAATATTTAATGCGATTGGTTTTTTTATTACTAAAGCTGATAAAAAAGACAAAAAAGCATTTTTTGATTTATTTAAACAAGTACGTAAAAAATCCATAATATTAATAAGTCGATTTATGTATATGTATACTAACTATTTAATGAATAGGTATAGAGCCGAATTATATAGTGAGATACTGGTTCAACAAATACGAATTGAAAATAATGATCCTGCGGTTATTGTAAAACTCGATAGCTTAACTCCTATACCTGAAAATATTCTGACCCATTCGAAAGAAATATTTTTGGAAACATACACAATTTTAAGGAAATCAATCGATAAACAAGCAAAGCTTTATAATACAGCTCTTGAAACTATCACAGATTTTATTAATCATTTTGGAAATGATTTTATCGATTTTGATGATTTTCAAAAGAAAAATCTTGCAACTTGCGCAATCCGAGTTTTAAATAATGGTGAATGGAAAAAAGAAGTTTATGCGCAAAATGAAGAGCCTTTATTACCGGAAAACAAACCCCCAGAGGCCTTTTTTAAACAGATGCATAATAATCTTGATAATTATTTGAGATATATAATATCAGATTAATATATGATTGATTTTCATTTTTTAAATATTTCTAATTAATTCCTTTTAAGATTTAATGTCCAGTGACGTTATTCTTTTTAGTAAAATTGAGAGTTTATTACAAAAAAATATAGTTATTTGATTAATATATGGTTTTTTAGTACCTTTATTTTTAAATAATTAAATAAAAATTATATTTTTGCAAACTTATAAGTATAAGTCTATATATATTGTCTAATCTACTAAAAATTAATTAAATTACTTAAATGACTGAAAAAGAATTAAATGAATCTGTTGAGCAAAACGAGAATGTTGAGCAGAAGGAAGAAGTGAAAGTTGAAGAAACTATAACAGATGAAACTACGATAGTTGAAGAGACTGCAAAGGTAGAAGAGCCTGTAAAGGATAAGAAACCTGTGAAAGTAGAAGTGAAAGCAGAGAAGAAGGAAGTAAAATCTGTTGTTGAATTTGCTACTCCAAGTGATGATTTTGATTGGGATAACATCTCAAATGAAAGAATTAACACTCAAACTAAAGAACGCGAAGAGTTTGAGAAAATGTATAATGAAACACTTTCAACAATTACCGAAAATGAAGTAATTGATGGATCTGTTGTATCAATGAATAAACGAGAAGTTGTAATCAATATTGGTTACAAATCCGAAGGTGTTGTTAGTTTAAATGAATTTCGCTACAATGCGGAATTAAAAGCTGGTGATTCTGTAGAGGTTTATGTAGAAAGTCAAGAAGACAAAGATGGTCAATTAGTCCTTTCTCATAAAAAAGCAAGAGCGTTACGTTCTTGGGATCGTGTTAATGAAGCTCTTGAAAAAGACGAAATTATTAAAGGATTTATTAAATGTCGTACTAAAGGTGGTATGATCGTTGACGTATTCGGAATTGAGGCATTCTTACCTGGTTCACAGATCGACGTTAAACCAATTCGTGATTATGACATTTATGTTGAAAAAACTATGGAATTCAAGGTTGTAAAAATTAATCATGAATTTAAAAATGTTGTTGTTTCTCATAAAGCTCTTATTGAAGCTGAATTAGAAATACAAAAGAAAGAAATTATTGCAAAATTAGAAAAAGGTCAGGTTCTTGAAGGAACTGTTAAAAATATAACATCTTACGGTGTATTTATTGATCTTGGTGGTGTTGATGGATTAATCCATATTACTGATTTATCTTGGGGACGTGTAAATCATCCCGAAGAAATAGTTCAACTAGATCAGAAATTAAATGTTGTAATACTAGACTTTGATGATGACAAGAAACGTATTGCATTAGGATTAAAACAATTAACTCCTCATCCTTGGGATTCACTTGACAAAAAATTAAAGGTTACTGATAATGTTAAAGGAAGAGTTGTTGTTTTAGCTGATTATGGTGCATTTGTTGAAATTCAGCCTGGTGTTGAAGGCTTAATTCACGTTTCAGAGATGTCATGGTCACAACATTTAAGAAGTGCTCAAGAATTCTTGCAAGTTAATGATGAGGTTGAAGCACAGATTCTTACTCTTGATAGAGAAGAAAGAAAAATGTCCTTAGGAATGAAACAATTAAAGACTGATCCGTGGAGTGATGTTGACGATAAATATGCTGTTGGAACAAAACATTCGGCTACTATCCGTAATTTTACTAATTTTGGTGTTTTTGTTGAGATCGAAGAAGGTGTTGATGGATTAATTCATATTTCTGATCTTTCTTGGACTAAGAAAATTAAACATCCTGCTGAATTTACTTCTATTGGAGAAAGTATTGATGTAGTTGTTTTAGAAATAGACAAAGATAACCGTAGATTAAGCTTAGGTCACAAACAGTTAGAAGAAAATCCTTGGGATGTATTCGAAACAGTATTTACTGCTGGATCAATTCATGAAGGAACTGTTGTTGATGTTTTTGATAAAGGAGCAGTAATTGCATTACCATATGGTGTTGAAGGATTTGTTACACCAAAACATTTTGTAAAAGAAGATGGTACTTCTGCAAAAGTTGATGAGAAATTAGATTTTAAAGTAATCGAATTTTCTAAAACTTCTAAGAAAATAATCTTATCTCATAGTCGAGTTTTCGAAGACGAGAAAAAAGGTGAAGAAATTGCAGAAAGAAAACAAAAAACTGCAACAAAAAATAAAGCTGTTAAAAAGATTAAATCAAATCTTGAAAAAACAACTTTAGGTGATATTTCTGAATTAGCTTCTTTAAAGAATGAAATGGAGCAAGAGCAAAAGAAAGAAATAGCAGAAAAGAAAGCTGAAATGGATGCTAAGGAAGAAGCAAAAATTGTAGAACCTAAAAAACCCGCTAGTTCGGCAGGTGAGGAGGAAACTAAAGTTACTAAACCTAAAGCAAAACCAAAAGCAAAGAAAACAGAAGAAAAAACAGAAGACAAAGTAGAGGAAAAGAAGGAAGAGAAGGAAGAGAAGGAAGAGAAGAAAGCTGTTAAGAAGGCAACAAAGCCAAAAGCAGAAAAGAAAACTGAAAAGAAAGACGAAGAAAAAGCTTCTGAATAATTCTTTATTTTAATTAAAAACTAATTACAATGGAATTTAAGATTGAAAAATTAGAAAAGTACACATTAATTCAAGTATTGGAAGAGAAATTGGACACTAATGTTGCGCCAAGTTTGAAATCCGAATTAGTTTTGATTTCTGGTAAAGGAGAAAAAAACATAATACTTGATTTGAGTAATTGCAGATATTGTGATTCATCAGGATTAAGTGCTATTCTGGTTGCCAATCGTCTTTGTAAAAACGCTAATGGAACATTTGTTTTAACAGGATTAAATGATGCTGTGGACAGATTGATTACTATATCGCAGTTAGATACTGTGTTGAATATTGCATATTCAACAGAAGAAGCAGTCGATATTGTTAATACTGAGGAAGAAGGTCGTGAAAAAAATGGTAAATAAATTATACCTTTAATTTGACTTTTGAATTAACAATATTAGGTAGCAGTTCTGCTGTTCCAACTTCGAAAAGAAACTTAACCGCTCACGTGCTCAATGCACATGAGCGGTTTTTTTTAATTGATTGCGGCGAAGGAACTCAAATTCAGATTAGAAAAAATAAAATAAGATTTGGAAAAATTGATCACATATTTATTAGTCACTTACACGGTGATCATATATTTGGTTTGTTTGGATTAATTTCTACTTTTAATTTACTAGATCGCGGTAAAGATCTTCACATATATTCAAATCCTGAATTAGAGAATATTTTAACTAGGCATCTAGAATTTTTTGAACGGAATATTTGTTATAACATAATATATCATCATTTAAATCCCAAAAAGAATGAGATGATATATGAAGATCGTAATATTATTGTGGAAACAATTCCTCTTAAGCATCGTGTGCCGACATGCGGATTTAAATTTACCGAAAAGCCTCATTTTAGAAATTTAAAGAAAAATGTAGTTCGGGATTTTAAAATTCCAATAAGCAAAATTCAAGGAATAAAAGAAGGCGAGGATTATTTAGATGAAAATAATGAACTTATTTTAAACTCAAGTTTAACATTGGCACCATATAAAGCAAGATCTTACGCATATTGCACAGATACAGCTTATTCTGAAAAAATTATTCCTCTTGTAAAAGATGTAGATTTATTATTTCACGAAGCAACATTTTGTAAAAAAATGAAAAGTCAAGCAAAATTAACATCCCACTCTACATCTGAAGATGCTGCAAATATTGCACTAAAAGCACACGCAAAGAAATTAATAGTTGGACATTTTTCGGCTCGATATAAAGACGTTTCTCCAATAATAGATGAAGCAAGAGCAATTTTCCAAAATACTTCTCCTGCTGAAGATGGAGAAACTCATGTAATTGAACTTAGTCGAAAAGACTAAATATTCAGTTTTTTTATTTCCATTTTTACTTTTAATTAATTCATTCAATAATATTATCTTTGCCACATTATTCATATGTAGGTTTGAAAAAATATAAATATGCACGAAAAAATATTAATTTTAGATTTTGGATCGCAGTATACCCAATTGATTGCTAGAAGAGTACGTGAATTAAATATTTACTGTGAAATTCATCCTTTTAATAAAATACCGCAACTTGATTCTAAATTCAAAGGAGTAATATTATCAGGAAGTCCTTTTTCGGTAAGAGATAAAAATGCTCCGATTCCTGATTTAACAATGATTAAAAAATCATTTCCTTTATTAGGTGTATGTTATGGTGCTCAATTTTTAGCTCATAATTATGGTGGTGAAGTGTTGCCTTCAGAACATCGTGAATACGGCAGAGCTCGATTAAGCTATATAGATAAGAATGATAAACTAATGAAAGGATTTGAGTTAGATTCTCAAGTTTGGATGTCGCATGGCGATACAATAACAAAAATTCCTGAAAATTATCAGATAATAACAAGTACAAACGATGTAAAATTTGGGGGTTTTAAAATAGCTGATGAAGATACGTATGGTATTCAGTTTCATCCGGAAGTTTATCATACACTTCAAGGGAAAAGATTGTTAGAGAATTTTTTAGTTAATATTTGTGGATGTACACAAGATTGGACTCCATTTGCTTTTGCTGATGATACAGTGCAGGCATTAAAGGATCAATTAGGTGAGGACAAAGTAGTTCTTGGAATATCGGGAGGAGTTGATTCTTCTGTAGCTGCTGTGTTATTACACAAGGCTATTGGAAAAAACTTGACTTGTATTTTTGTAGATAACGGATTGTTGCGAAAAAATGAATTCGAGAAAGTTTTGGAAACGTACAATGATATGGGACTTAATGTAATTGGTGTTGATGCCAAGGAACAATTCCTGAGTCAGTTAAAAGATATTTCTGATCCTGAAGGAAAAAGAAAAGTAATAGGTAGAGTTTTTATAGAAATTTTTGATCAGGAAGCACATAAAATTAAAGATGTTAAATGGCTTGCTCAGGGTACAATATATCCTGATGTTATAGAGTCAATTTCTGTAAATGGACCTTCAGCAACTATTAAGTCTCACCATAATGTTGGTGGTTTGCCTGAAAAAATGAATCTTAAAATAGTTGAACCTTTAAAATTATTGTTTAAGGATGAAGTTCGCCGAGTAGGTGCTTCAATTAATATTAAAAGCGAATTACTACAAAGGCATCCGTTCCCAGGACCAGGATTGGCAATAAGAATTTTAGGAGATATAACTCACGAGAAAGTTAGAATACTACAAGAAGTTGACGATATTTATATCGAAGGAATGAAAAAAGCTGGTTTATATGATAAAGTTTGGCAGGCAGGGGCAATATTATTACCTGTTCAATCTGTAGGTGTAATGGGAGATGAACGTACTTATGAAAATGCTGTTGCGTTACGAGCAGTTTCTTCTACCGATGGAATGACTGCAGATTGGTCACATTTGCCCTATGAATTTTTGGCAGATATCTCAAACAAAATCATTAATAAAGTAAAAGGAATAAACAGAGTGGTATATGATATTAGTTCAAAACCACCAGCCACAATAGAATGGGAATAAATGAAGAATTATATAAAGTGAGTTTCTCCCTTTTTTTTTATTCTTGAATAAAATGGGTTTTAGCATGGGAACAACTATTATGCAAGCCTTTTGAAAATGTCCATTAAGAAATTTAAAAGATTTACAAAGAAATATTAAAAAAAATGCATCTGTAAATTTTTTTGATAGGAATTGGTTTGTAAGAACTAATATAGCGACAAGGAATAAAATTAAGTATTCCTTTAATTTTTTTTAATAATTTACTATATTACACACATAAAATATTGGTTATCTTGAAATAAATGCCTCCCAGAAAAATGGAAAATCTATATATCGAGTCAACAGAATTTACTCCTAAAATACTATTTGATTTAAAAAATCGAAAATTTGAATTGAAAGGTATTTCCAGACCAGAAGATGTTATCGCTTTTTACGAATCGATTAATTATAAAGTGGAAAAGTATGTAAATGAAGTTCTTGAAAAAGAAATTGATTTCTCGAATTTTAGCTTTAATTTAAAATTTGATTTAACATATATGAATTCAGCATCTTCAAAATATATATTGCATTTATTAGATCATTTTAAGAAAATATTTAATAAGGGAGCTAAAATTAATGTCAATTGGTATTATGATGATCTTGATGATCAGATATTTGAGGATGGAGAAGATTTGTCCGACGTTATTAGAATCCCTTTTAATTTAATTCCAAGAAACTAAATTGGATTATAATTTGTTATATAAAAACAAATAAAATTTTTGTACTATGACTAAGTTAAAAATCACTAAATATATCTTAATAATATTTCTATTTGTGGTTCCTATTAAATTGTTTTCACAATATCCAACTGAAGATATCTTTAAATTTAATAGAGCTTTAGGATACATAAATTCATATTATGTTGATTCAATTAATTCAGAGCAAATAGTTGAAGATGCGATTATAAGTATTTTAAAGGATTTAGATCCTCATTCTGTTTATATTCCGGCCGATGAAGTTAAAGAAATGAACCAACCTCTTGAAGGTAATTTCGATGGAATTGGAATCCAGTTTAATGTGCTAGATGATACGCTTTATGTGATATCTCCAATATCTGGAGGACCATCCGAAAAAGTTGGTATTAGAGCAGGCGATAGGATTATTGAGATAGATGATGAAAATGTAGCAATTATAAAAATAACTACAAAAGGTGTACGAGATAGATTGCTTGGTGAAAAAGGAACAAAAGTAAGAGTGGGAGTTAAAAGAAAGGGAGTTGAAGAAACTTTATATTTTACAATAATTCGTGATAAAATTCCTATTTATAGTGTTGACGCCGCATATTTGATTGATAATGACATTGCCTATATAAAAATTAATCGTTTTGCAATGACCACACTTGATGAATTTATAGAAAAAATGGAAGCATTAAAAACACAAGGTGCAAAATCAATGATTTTGGATTTACGCGGTAATGGAGGTGGTTATTTAGATAAGGCGATTGACCTTGCAGATCAGTTTTTAGAAAAAGGACAATTAATTGTTTACACAAAAGGTCTTCAATCGGCTAAAACTGAAAGTCGTGCTTCTGGAAAAGGTGAATGGCTAGATGGGCATGTTCTTGTATTAATAGATGAAGGTTCGGCTTCTGCAAGTGAAATTGTTTCTGGTGCTATTCAAGATTGGGATCGGGGAATTATTATTGGGCGTCGATCATTTGGTAAAGGTTTAGTTCAAAAACCTATGTTTTTACCCGATGGTTCAATGATGAGGTTAACTGTTGCCAGATATTATACTCCAACAGGTAGATTGATTCAAAAACCTTATGAAAATGGAAAAGAAGAGTACGAAAAGGAATTGTATAATCGATATGAACATGGTGAGTTTTTAAATGAGGATAGCATTAATTTACCAGATTCATTAAAATATCAAACTTTAAAAAATAAGCGAATTGTTTATGGTGGTGGTGGTATAATGCCAGATATTTTTATTCCTTTAGATACGACTTCTGTTACAGGATTTTATAGTAAAATAATTAGGCAAGGAGTGCTAAACTCTTTTGTACTTGACTATATTGACAATAACAGGAAAAAGCTTAAATCTAATTACACAGACTTTGTTACTTTTAATAATAAATTTGAAGTAACAGAAAAGATTTTGGATGAACTGCTTAAATATGGGCTCAAAAACGATATTGAAACTACAGATGAAGAATTTGAAAAATCAAAGGATGACTTTAAATTAATAATCAAAGCACTAATAGCACGAGATTTATGGGACATGAGTGAGTATTATCAAATTGTAAATGCTCGAAATAAAGGATTTAATAAAGCAGTTGAAATTATGCAAAATTGGGATGACTATCAAAAGAGGGTATTAAAAGCCCATTAATATGAAAATATTTATAACAATAGGGATATATTTGCAGCGTTTAAAAAATATGTAAAATGTTGCAGCAAATTATACTTTGGATCAGCAATAATTATATTGAATTACTTGGCTTAATTTTCGGATTACTTTACATTGTTCTTTCAATTAAACAAAATATTTGGTGTTGGCCAATTGGTTTTATTACCTCAGCCTTGTATGTTTATGTGTTTTTAGTTACTAAGTTTTATGCCGATATGGGATTACAGGTATATTATCTTTTAGTAAGCATTTATGGATGGTATAATTGGATGTTTGGTGCAAGAAGTAAGATACAGGACGATCTAAAAATATCAAAGATTAACCTGAAATTAGGAATTAATTTGATAATAGTAACAATACTATTATTTGGAGTAATAGCTTTCATTCTAGTAAATTACACTGATTCTGAAATACCATATTGGGATTCTTTTACAACAGCTGCCAGCTTCGTCGCAACGTGGATGCTCGCTAAGAAAATTATTGAACATTGGATAATCTGGGTTGTTGTTGATTTAGTTTCATTAAGCTTATATATTTATAAAGGATTGTATCCAACAGTTATATTATTTGCAGTTTATACGATATTAGCAATTTTGGGTTTTATCGAATGGAAAAAAGAATTAAAAAAAGTATAAAGCGTATAGTTTTAATAGGTGCAGAATCGACAGGGAAAACTGAACTGGCAGAAAGTTTGTCTAAGCATTTTTTTACTGTTTTTGTTCCTGAATATGCACGTGAGTATATTGAAAAGCTTAATGCTGATTATACATACAATGATGTAGAACATATTGCAAAAAAACAGATAGAACTTGAAAATGAAAATTATCAAAAAGCCAATAAAATATTATTTTACGATACATATTTAATAATCACAAAGGTTTGGTTTAAAATGGTATATAATAAAATACCAAATTGGATAAATAAAAAAATAGAAGATAACAATATTGATTTATTTTTGTTATGTAGTAACGATATTCCATGGATTTCTGACCCTGTAAGAGAAAACGGGGGAGAAATGAGAGATAAATTATTTGAAATATATAAAAAAGAATTAAATCAATACAATTGTAAATTCAAAATTGTAACAGGAACAGGGGAAGACCGTTTCAATAATGCATTAAAATTAGTAAATGAATTTTTAGATTTAAAATAAAAACATAGTGGATAGTAGTAGTAGTAAATTTAAAATGGTTGCTAAAACTTTTCGAGGATTAGAAAATGTTCTTTATAAGGAACTAAAGCAATTAGGTGCGACCGATTTAGAGCTAGGAAATAGAATGGTTGAATTTACTGGCGACAAAGAATTTATGTATAGAGCAAATTTTCATCTTAGAACAGCATTAAGAATCTTGAAACCTATTGCAGAGTTTAAAGTGAAAGATGATACGCAATTATATAACAAAATACAATCTATTGATTGGAGTACTTATTTTGATTTAGAAAATACATTTTCTATTGATAGTGTAATTTTTTCTGATCATTTTTCACATTCTAATTTTGTAACTCAAAGAGTTAAAGATGCAATAGCTGATCAATTTCGGGAAAAATTCCAAAAAAGACCCTATGTGGATATTGAAGATCCTGATATTAAAATAGGAATACATATTTCACATGATTTATGTACAGTTTCTTTAGATAGTTCGGGCGATTCATTACACAAAAGGGGATATAGACAAATAACAAACAAAGCGCCATTAAATGAAGTACTTGCAGCCGGAATGATTCTTCTATCAGGTTGGGATAAAAAAAGTACATTTATAGATCCGATGTGTGGTTCTGGCACTTTAATTATAGAAGCAGCCTTGATGGCCAATAATATTCCTCCAGGTATTTACAGAAAAAAATTCGGCTTCGAAACATGGAAAGATTTTGATAATGAGTTGTTAGAAAATATTTACGAAGAGGATAATGTGGAACCTAACCCTGAAGTAAAAGTTATAGGCTCTGATATTTCTGAAATAGCTATTAGAATTGCTCAAGAGAATATATCAAACGCTGGCCTTAAAAGGAAAATAGAGATTAAAGTTGATCCAATTGAAAACTTTACTCCTCCAAATACAGAAAATGGTATTGTTGTTACAAATCCTCCATATGGAGAGAGAATTAAGATAAATGAAATTAATGCCTTTTATAAATCATTAGGCGATAATTTTAAAACAAAGTATAAAGGATTTGAAATATGGTTACTGAGTAATAATAATGATGCAATAAAACGTGTTGGATTACATCCGTCTAGTAGAGTTACGCTTTTTAATGGTGCTTTGGAATGTAAATTTCTGAATTATTCTATCTATGAAGGAAGTAAAAAGACTAAAAATAAGAATACAGAATAGACGTTTATATATGAAATAGCATCATTCATATAATTATTTGGTACGATTAAAAAAAAAATTTTGATACAAGTTTTAACTTGACTATTTTTAATAAGAAAATTAGAGTACAAATATTTATATTAATTAGTCTATTCAAGTTTTTAAAACTTTAATTGATTAAGTATTTATTTAATCAATTACTAACAATATTTGTTTTAAGGTGAAAAAAGTTTTAAATTTATACGACTTGATAAGATATAAACTGTAAAGCCTTTATGAGCTTTAATATTGACGAGCGTTATAAGAAATTGAACAAAGGGGAGGTGCTTCTTGCTTATAAAGGGAGCATAAGTGCCGAACTTATTACTAATGTGCTTGGTGTGGTAGAATCAAAGCTAGATCATGTAATTGATAAATCTATTACTAAAAAGAAAATTTACAATATACTTGTTGAAAGTTTACAAAATCTATATCATCATGTTGACGATTTACCAGATATAATTAACGAAAGTATGGACATACATTTCGGAATTTTTGTAATATCTAAAGTGGATGAAACTTACCAGATTAGAACTGGAAATTTTATAAAAAACGATAAAATTCAAAAATTAAGGGAACGATTAGAGAAAATTAAGTCATTAACTAAGGAAGAATTAAAAGACTTGTATAAATTTGTTTTAAATAATCAAAAATTTTCTGACAAAGGTGGTGGTGGACTTGGTTTAATTGATATAGCAAGAAGGACCGAAGGAAGAATTGAATTCGAATTCGATAATTTTGATGATGATTATTCATTCTTTAGTTTAAATATTACAATATAATAACATTAGAAACTTTAATAAAGTAATAATATGGAATCAATTTCAATAGAAGGAACACCAAAAACTCCAACTGTAAATTTTGATGCTACAACCGGAAAAATTGAGATTAAAGGAAGATCAATTCCAGAAAACTCAATTGAATTTTATCGTCCGTTAGTGGAATGGTTAGAAGAATATTCTAGCGAACCTCAAAAATTAACTAGTGTTAATATACAGTTAGAATATTTTAATACCAGCTCTTCAAAATGTATTTTAGATGTTTTCAAGAAATTAGAAGCAATTAAAAAAGCGCGTAATGAAGTTATTATTAACTGGTATTACGAAGAAGATGATGAAGATATGCTTGAAGCAGGAGAGGATTATGAATCTATAATCCGGATTCCATTTAAAATGATTGAAGTCGTTGATTAAATTATTTTAATTCTAAAATATTAAAAGCCATAGATTTTTTTCTATAGCTTATAAAAATATTAAATTTTACCCATCAAATTATTTATTTGATGGGTATTTTATTTAACTTTTTTTAAATTTTGTTTGTTCAAAATAGTCCAGAATTCTTCTTAATAGTCTGAAGTAAAGTATTATATATAAGAATATTGTCATCACCCAAATAACAATAATATTAACCCAAAAAGTACTATATAAATTACCGAAGAATTGCTTTCTAGGAGCATAAAAATGTGCTTTTATTATTTTATTATGGGGATCAAGAAAAATAGGATCTATTTTCTGAAAAAGTTCTCCTTTAAATTCAATTATTCTATCAATTTCATTAGAATTACGTATTAAATCAGCCAAATTATCATTATAGTATTCTCGTTTTAAAGTCAAGAATTCTTCACGATCTTCAGGGGTTTTTTGAAGATTAGAAATTAAATTATCTTTTAAGCCATTTGCTTTGTTATACAGTTTAATATAATACCTATTTAATGTATTTAAATATTTGTTTAACTCAGCGAGCGTTTCCTCATCAATTTTATCGTGATACAGTTTATCCAAATCTTTAAATTTCACAATACGCCCCGACTCAGAACGAAGCTCTTTTTGTATTTCATTTCTTAATAATTCAAGTTTCTCATTGAGCTCATCAACCCTTTCAGAATCATTAATATTTCGTTCAATAAACGAAATACTATTATTTAAAGTTCTTATCCAGTAGTTCTTCTTAAAGTCTGAAATGCTCATCGCTTTATCATATGGATAGAACTGTTCTTCGTATTTATTTTCTTTATACTGATAAACAGCTAAGGCTTCATAAGCCCAACGTGCAGTTATTATCTCCCCGTAAAAAGGAATATTTCTAGGATTTGAAATATTTGGATTTAATTTTTCAAACTTAACAATAACTCCACTTAAAATTAATTGAGGTATAACTAAGAAAGGGATCAAAATGTAAATCGTAATTACAGTTTTAAAACTATCAGATATTAATAATCCCATTATATTTGCTGCACACCATGTGCTAAAAAGAACAAGCCAATATTCAAAATACATTCCCCTTATTTCCATTATTGAGTTACCAATTACAACAAATAAAAAGGCTTGTATTGCCGATAATGAAAATTGAACTGCAATTTTTGAGAATAAATAACTTGCCCAACTTAAATTAAGAAATTTTTCTCTTTTTAGGATTTTTTTGTCTTTTATAATTTCTTCGGCACTAACAGTTAATCCAATAAATAAACCAACAATTACCGACATAAAAATATATACAGGAAGATTACTATTCTTACTTAAAGTATATCCAATTTCATTGCTAACGTTAATGTTATAGTATTTAATGATATAAGCAAGTAAAAATGCCAATAATGGAGCTTCAAGAAAGTTAATTATCAGATATTGAGTATTTGCAAGTTTGGATAAAACATCTCTTTTTACAAATACTAAGAATTGCTTAAATTTATTTGGTGTTTTAAATGATATCTCAGGGACGGTTCTATCTGGTGTAGATAATTTATTGTTTGAAACATCTTTGGGTTCCTGCTTTTTTTGATCTTCAAAGCTTAATCTCCACTCAATGGGTGCTATTTTCCTATCTGGAGTAAAATTACCATATTCATCCAGAACCTTTGTTTCGATAATATTAAATATTTGTTCTGGGGTTACATTACCACAGCAATGGCATTCACTTTCACTCCAGTTAGCATGTTGCATGCTAGATTTAAAATATATTATCGAGTCAATTGGGTCGCCGTTGTAAATTAAATATCCTCCATTATCAAGAATTAGTAACTTATCAAACATTTTAAAAATATCGGATGAAGGCTGATGTATAACAACAAATACTAATTTACCTTTTAATGTTAATTCTTTAAGTAAGTCAAGAATGTTTTCAGAATCTCGAGACGAAAGTCCGGATGTTGGTTCATCAAGGAATAAAACAGCAGGTTCTCGAATTAATTCTAATGCAATATTTAATCTTTTTCTTTGTCCTCCACTAATTTTTTTATTTAACGGACTACCTACTTCGATATCTCGGATTTCGAATAAACCAAGATTTTCTAAAACATCTAGAACCGTGCTTTGCAACTTTTCTTCTGAATAATTATCAAAGCAAAGTTTTGCATTATAATAAAGATTTTGATAAACAGTTAATTCTTCTATTAAAAGATCATCTTGGGATACATGTCCAATTAATCCCTCTATTTCATCTTTTTCGGTATGAATATTTATTCCATTTATTAAAACTTCACCTGATGTAGGAGGTGAGCTACCATTTAATACATTAAGCAAAGTAGATTTCCCTGCACCACTAGCACCCATAATACCTACTAATTTGCCCGATTCTTCGGTAAAACTCATAGAATGAAGTCCTATACCCCCTGATTTAAATTGGTAACCAATTTCTCTTGAGTCAAATACAATTCTTGATTTTATTCTATCAACGTTATACTGGCTAATAATATCGCCGTAATAAATTGGTTTTATTTTTGGATTTCGAATTGAAGCACCATTATTTAAAACATATACTTTTTCTTGTTCGAGTAATTGTCCATTTAAATAAAGTTCACTCTTACCAATGTATTTTATATAATACATATTAGCAGATGCAACTGCAAGAACTCTTAATTGTCCTGCTAATAATGAGTTTGCCATGTGATAAATATTCTCATGCTTAAAACTCTCATTATTATCAATAATTAAAAGCTTTTTGGTATCAGGTAGTTTATCTTCTCCAAAGAAAACAAAATTCTCAATTTCTTGGTATTCATCTTGTTGAATGTAAAAACTATCAGCAACTGTAGTAATAAAATCCATTTCTTGCTCAGTAATTTCTCCTCCAGATTTTATAAATTCGAGAAGTTGTACAAGAACAACATTTTTTTGTCTTTGAGTAAGTTCTTCATTAATCTGAGTGCAAATTTTAAGAAGGCGAACAGAGCTTGAAGAGAATCGCTTTTTTCGCTTGCTTTTTTCGCTTAATTTTTCTTGATGAATGGAATAATAATCGTTAAAAACTTTCAAATAAGTTTTTACTGTATCTTGATTTAATTGTCTTTTTAAGAATGATTCAACAATAGATCTTCGATCTTTTGCATCGCTTGTAGGATGTGCTATAATCGCAAATAGTTGCATTAAAGCTTTTAAAATTTGCTCACTCATAGAATTCTATTTATTCCGGACGGATTAGTTGATATACACGAAAATACGATTATTTTTCTTTAAAACCAATTAACAACATTACTTCATCTTTTAAAAGAGTTTCTGATTTAAATTCCATTTCAATAATGCAATCAATCGTAGATGTAAAAGAAAAGTTCCAAAAAGGTGTATAGTCAAAGTTTTTATTGCAAAACAGAATATTCTTCTCAGTATCATACACCGAAAAAATTAAAGGAATATCTTTAATATTGCTACAAGCAATAATTCGATATTGGCTACCTCCATAAAAAGTAGTATAAAAAGTAGATTTGTTATTTTCATCCAAATTAGCTTTATATTCTTGACCATCTGAAACAAATCCTGAATTTAGAAAATTTGCACAATTTTCTATTGTACTTGATTGTCCAATTGTAAGATTTGAATATAAGAAACTAATAATGAATATTATAAAGTATTTTACAATATGAGATTTCATAGATGTTTTATTAATAGATAATATTATTTCTTATAGATGAAATTTTGTTGGCAATAGTTTCTAAATGATATTCAGATATTATAACATTTGATGTACTATTAACTATTGTTTGTTTTTTCTCAATATTAATTTCAGGTTTTTCGTATGAGTAACTATATATGATTCCATCAAATTCGTACGCTAAATCTACTAATTCATCTATTAATAAAGAAAAATCTTCCGATTTATAATAATACGAAGAAAGTATCTCTATTAAATTATCTAATGGATGCTTTTGCTCACCTAAACGATTTATTAATTGTCTATTTTTACTTTCAACAGCGCTTTGTGAAAGTATATACAAACTTTCAATCCATCCACCAGTTACAATTAAAACACCTATGTCTTTTCTATTATTTGCCTTTAAATAGGAGTCAAATTGTCTGTAAGTACTCGTTAGATAATACAATAGCGAATCTTGGTTGTCAATATTTTTTTCAATTTTATCGATTAATTCAAGTTGTATAGCGTTGTGGATACCAAGTTCTTGACTTAATTTTTTTATTACTGTAAAATATGAAATTACATCAGGAACTTGATCATAAATATTTAAATATCCAAGGTCGGTTCCGTAAATTCCAATGTTTATAGCCTGCTTGAAATTTGATGAATAGTTTGAAACGTTTTCAGGTGGATTTACAAAAGATTTGTCGAATCCAATGTTACTGTTTTTTATTGAAAAAGTAGCTTGGTAAGGTGACGGTATGGTAAATAAATTGTTACTAAGTTTTATTAATACGGAGGATGTATCAATTTCTCGTAGTGGGATTCTATCCTTGTTGTCTTTATTATTGGTAGGTTGTTTACAAGAAAAAAATACTAAAATAATTGTAATGTAAATTAAAGTGTATCGAAAACCTGGTAATTTGTTTATCATAAGGTAAAATTAATCAAATATCAAATATACAAAGATTAATGTATTGCATTTAAAGAAATTCTTTAAAATTCTAAATATTTATTTTTATTTGATAAATGACTTAAAAATCCTGATCATTATCTAGTTTTATGAATTTAAACTTTTACAGAAATTAAAGAAATATAATTAAGATTATATTTTCAAATTCTATATTGATTTTAAATTTTATCTTTTACAATGATAAAAACTACTATTAGCTATAAAAAAATATGGAAAATAGCTTATCCAATAATATTGGGTAGCATTGTTCAAAATATTATATCAGTTACCGATACTGCATTCTTAGGTAGAGTAGGTGAAATTGAATTGGGTGCCGCTGCTATAGGTGGCGTTTTTTACTTAGCATTAATCATGCTAGGATTTGGATTTTCAGTAGGTACTCAAATTATTGTAGCTCGAAGATATGGAGAAAATAAACATAACGAAATAGGTATAATTATTGAACATTCACATTATTTTTTAATTTTACTTGGAATAGTACTGGTAATAGTAGCTAAAGGCACTATGCCTTTTATATTTGATAAAGTTTTAGAATCAAATCAAGTTCGAATTGCAACCACTGAATACTTAAAATATAGATTGTTTGGTCTATTGTTTGCCAGTGTAAATTTTGGTTTTAGAGCTTTTTATATTGGAATAGCCAAAACTAAGGTCATAACCTGGACTACTATTTTTATGGCTTTAACAAATGTATTTCTTGATTATATTTTGATATTTGGGAATTTTGGATTTCAGAAGTATGGGATTGCAGGCGCAGCAATCGCATCGGTAATTGCCGAAATTACTGCCACAATTTTCTTTATTATATATACCTTGAAATTTGTTGACATTAAGTTTTTTAGATTATTCAGATTTGAGAAATTTAATTTTACTCTCCTGAAGCGGATATTAACCGTCGCATTGCCAATGATGATGCAAAATTTTATTTCATTTATAGGTTGGTTCTTTTTCTTTTTATTTGTCGAGAAAATGGGAGAGCGATCGCTTGCAATTTCAAATGTAATTAGAAGTATATATGTTGTTATGTTAATTCCAATATGGGGATTTACTTCAGCTACAAACACCTTAGTTAGTTTCTTAATTGGACGCCAAAGAATAAATGAAGTGATTCCGCTGGTTATTAAGATTTTGAAATTTTGTATTGTAGGTGTCGTAGGGATTGTTATTATAAACCTTGTGATTCCTGAAAAAGTTATAGCGATTTATACAAATAATCCTGTACTTATTGAAGATTCTTTACCAGCTTTATATGTTATTAGTATTGCGGCTATCTTTCTTACAATTGGGTTTGTATTATTTAGTGGCGTATCTGGAACAGGCATGACAAAAGCCTCATTTATTATCGAAACGGTGGTAATTTTTATGTATGTTTTTATTACATACATTTTAGTTAATATAGAAAATTCAAAAGTCGAATATGTGTGGAGTGTTGAAATATTTTACGGAATAATTATTGGATCATTTTCGTACTTATATCTAAAATATGGTAAATGGAAAGATAAAAGGATTTAAAGAAAAACCCCGATAAGAATTATCAGGGTTTGTTATTTTAATTTGAAACTATTATTATTTTTTTAATTCAGCTTTTCCTGATGCTGTTTTAATTTTAACAATTGGAGAGTTATTGCCTTTTGTAAATGATTTGAGATCGTAATCTTTTCCGTTTTTTTCAATAACTTCTTCTTTATCGAATTTTATTGGAGAAATGATTTCTCCCTTATCAGCTCTAGCTAAGAATTCAAAAAACCCAATGATTTCGTTACTGTTAAAATCTAATACTGAATTTCCTGAAGCAGATGAAAGAGTTAAGTTGTAAGCTGCAGAATTAGCCAAAATAACTTCAACATTACCTGATGCAGAACTAAAATAACTCTCTTCATTTAATTCAATGTTTTCTGCTTCAATGTTTCCACTTGCATTTTTGACTGAAAATTCTCCCTTTGCTCCAGTTAATTTGATATCACCTGAGGCCGTTGATATATTAATTTCACCAATTACATTTGCGGCAATAATACTTCCGCTTGCCGCTGATATGTTTAACCCGTCTTTGCAGTTTTGTGCTGTTATATCTCCCGATGCGGTACTTATATCCGAATCTCCATTAATATTTTCCAATTTAATATTTCCGCTAGCTGTTGATATTTTAACTTTTTTTCCAACATTTTTAATTTCAATATCTCCAGATGCAGTATTTGCCGATAAATTATTATCAATATCATTTAGAATTAAATCACCTGAAGCACTATTAAATTTTACACTAATATTTGTTGGAATTGAAATTGACCATTCCGATTTACCATTACAATTATTGCCATGGAAATCTTCTTCGATTTTTAAATAATTTTCTCCTTCATTAAAAATATACTCAAAACAATCATCAGAATATGTGTACTTCAAGTTTACTAATATTTTCTCTGATGTACCTTTTTTAATGGTGCAATCACCACTAACAGTTGATATCTTTAAAGTTTCTTTTGCAGTAAATGATTTATTTACCTCTTTTTGCGCATATGTCATAAAGTTTAACAACAATATTAAGGATGCAAGAAATAGGATTGATTTAAATCTTTTCATAATCTATTTTTTTAAGTGTTTATTTTGCTAATGACGATCATTTTTATAATTGGTTGCATGTGTATCAAATAATGTTAGATTTTGATTTTTACAGGCATTTATGAGAATCGTTCGTGATAATGTTTAAAAGGCTTCTAAATTAAAACGTTAGAAGGCTTTTTATTTTAGGCAAATTGGATTAGATTTAACTTCCGTTTTTAAATAAATTAATTTGTCAAAAAAATATCAAATGAAACAACACATAACTCACATGTTAAGAGAACGTGTTACTTTGTACGGAGAACGCACAGTTTTTAAATACAGAGATAAAATAACCGGTAATTATGAAGCTTTAGATTGGAATACATTGCTCACTCAAACAAATAAAGTTTCCGGAGCGCTTTTATTTTTTGGTTTTGGATATAATGATAAAATAGGTATTTTGAGTGTGAATAAACCAGAATGGACGATTTCAGATCTTGGAATTTTAGCAATACGCGGAATAGTTGTTCCTATTTATGCTACATCTTCAAAACAAGAGATAAAATATATAGTTGATGAAACAAAAATGAAATTATTATTTGCGGGGAGTTATGAACAAATAAAAAAAGGATTGTGGTTGTTAGATCAATGTGAAAGCCTTGAAAAAATTGTAGTTTATGAAGGAATGGTTCCGGATAATGACAATCGTTTTATTAAATGGAATAGCTTTTTGGATTTATCAGAGAATGACAAGTATTCTGAAAAATTAGAGCAATATTTAGAAGAAGCTCAAACAGATGATATAGCGACAATAATATATACTTCGGGAACTACAGGTGTGCCGAAGGGTGCTATGTTAGGGCATGATAATATTATATCGGCTTTAAAAATTAATTATGAAAGATTAGATATAACGGAAGATGATGTTTCATTATGTTTTTTACCTTTAAGTCATGTATTTGAACGTACATGGACATACTTTCTGTTGTATTGTGGTGCAACAAATATCTTTTTAGAAAATCCACGTGAAGTTATAGATACTCTTTCTGTTGTTAAACCAACTGTAATGTGCACGGTACCTCGTTTTTTCGAAAAAACATATGAAGGGATATTAAAAGAAGCAGAAAAATGGCCTTCTTATAAAAAGAAGATTTTTGATTGGTCGATAAAAATTGGCCATCAATATATTGAATATCTTAAAAACTCGGAAAAAGTACCTGGCATGTTGAGTTTTAAACAACTAATTGCCGATAAACTGGTTTTAAAGAAATTAAGATTAATTTTTGGAGGTAAGATAAAAGCTTTGCCATGTGCAGGAGCAGCAATTGATTCCAAACTGCTTCGTTTCTTTCATGCTACGGGAATATTTATTAATTATGGATACGGTGCCACAGAAACTACAGCTACTGTTTCTTGTTTTAAGTCAGATAGGTTTAATTTTAATTCTTGTGGTAGCATTATGCCAGAAGTGTCACTTAAAATTGGAGCGCAGAACGAAATTTTGGTTAAAGGGAATACCATATTTAAAGGTTATTTTAATAAACCCGAAGAAACATCAAAAGTATTAAAAGACGGATGGTACTTTACAGGCGATGAAGGTTACGTTGTTGAAGATGAATTCCTAGTCATGACAGATCGCATCAAGGATTTGATAAAAACTTCGGGCGGAAAATATGTTTCTCCTCAAAAACTCGAATTGCTTTATACACAGGATAAATATATTGAACAGCTTGTAATTATTGGAGATAATAGAAAATATATTTCAGCACTCATTGTCCCTTCGTTTGTTAATTTGAAAAAGCAAGCTCAAAAATTTGGTTTAGATCCTGAAAATAATGAACTGCTTGTATCGAATATTGAAATTAATAATTTTATACAGCAAAGAATCGATATGTATCAAGAAGAATTTACTCCTTATGAGAAAGTAATTAAATTTACTTTATTACCGGAAGCATTTAATATTGATAAGCGAACATTGACCAATACACTTAAAATACGTCGAAATATTATAGCCGAGCAATATAGTGATCTTATAGAAAAAATGTATTTATCTGCTTAGCTTCCAACGTTTGTGTGACCATAACCAATTGACAGGATTTTTATAAATAATTGATTCAAGCTTTTTTGCAAATCTTGATGTAATTTCTCCGTTTTTCAATTCTGAAGGCTTATCTGCTAATACTGATAATTCAATAGTATAATATCCACGCTTTTTTCTTTGAACATCAATGTAAATTACTGGATAGTTATTAGATGTGGCATATTGTTCAGGTCCGTGAAGGAAAGCGGTATCTCTGCCAAGAAAATTTATCCAGTAAGCTTTATTTTTAATTTTTCTACCAGGACTTTGGTCTGCTGCCATTAAAAATACTGAGGGAGTATCTTTAAGTTCATTAAAAGTAGCATAAGTTTCACTTATTGGAGCAAGAAAAGTTCCAAATTTCGATCTGCTTTTATGAATAAATTTATTTATCAGTTTATTATTAAGTGGCTTATACAAGCCAATAATATTGTAATCTGTTTGTAAACTTGCAGATAAACTTCCCCATTCCCAATTGCAATAATGACCAGCAACTGCTATTAAACTTTGCCCCGATTCAAAAAAATCTTGTAATATCTCAGGGTTTAATAGCTTATGACGTTTAACAATTTGTTTGCGAGTCATTGTAAAGGCTTTCAGACCCTCTAAAACATTATCTGTGAGGTTTCTATATATAGAAGGAAGAAGTTTTTTTATTTCTAAATCATTTTTATCGGGAAAGCATTTTGTAAGATTTTCAACGATCACATTCTTTCTGTATCCAAAAACTCGATATATAAAAAAGTGAACAAGATTGGATAATTGATAAATAAGGAAAAAAGAAAATAGACCAAGTATTAAAACAACAAGTATAAAAATAAATGCCAAAATAAAATTCATAAAATTACAATGATTAATAGAGATGGTAAATGAATATTTTTTTTTTAGATAAGCAAAATTTATTTGATTAAACTGTGCGTAAATATTGTGTATTGAGATATATGTATATGTAGATAGATAAAAATAATATATATTTGCTTTTTCAAAATCATAAATTTAATGAATCCAAAGAAAATAAAAATAAAGGCAAAGAAAAGTCATCCGATTATTTCGAAGAGGAGGTTAATACAAGCAATTATTGGTGGTGTTATGTTCTATATAATACACTATTTTGATATTAGTCTGTGGTACGTTTTAATATTAGGTACAATAACAGGATTAGTTTTTGGAAAAGTATTTTGCAGATGGATGTGTCCTTTGGGTTTTATAATGGAAGTTTTCATGAATATGAATCCGGAAGAAAAATTTAAACAAACATATCAATATCATAAATTAGGTTGTCCTATTGCCTGGGTGTCTGGATTTTTAAATAAAATCAGCATTTTTGGAATTAACTTTAATCAGAATGACTGTACACATTGCGGATTATGCGATACCGCATGTTATATTTCTACATTAAATAAAGATTTTAGTTTACACAAACAAGAAAAGAAGAATCCAGCAACACAGTTAAGTTGCTCTAAATGTTTGCTTTGTGTAGAAGCTTGTCCACAAAATAGTCTAAAATATGAGTTTCGGAAGCTAAAATTATAAGTTCGATTTAACTTAAATAAGCAATTCCCACAATAATTATTATTAATGCAAGAATCATTATATATGCAAAAGGACTTGCAAAATTAAATGTAACTCCTAAAATTGGATTTTGTTTAGGCACTGTTAATCGTGGATCTTTGCGATTGAAATAAAACGGACCGCTCCAGTTACTTGGATCTTTACTCATATTATTCAAGATGTCTGAATCTAGCTTTCTTTTCATATTATTTGGTAATTTAAATTTTCCTAAATGTCTAAATTAATAAAAAATATTAACTCTAGAGTAAGATTAATTTATTGATTAGGAAATTCAGGGTCCAAGCGATTTTCATTAAAAGATAAAAAGGCAATAATTAAATTTGCAATTTTATCCATTGTAGCGCCATATGCAGCAAGTACCAGAATTTAATGTATATACTAAATTAGTCTAAATATGGAGTCTTAATAAAGTTAAAGGGATACTTCAATAATATAAAATGGTGCAACAGTTTGTTTAATCCGTTTTAATTTCAACCCCGACTCGTTTATAATATTTTTAAATTCATTTCGTGTGCGTTCTTTACCGCCACTTCTACTTACTAACATTTGAATATCATATAACTTTGCAAAGGAATAACGATTATTCGTTTCAATAATTGGCTCAAAAATTAGAATTTTACCATTCTCGGGCAATACTTCTTTAATATCTTTCAGTAAATGAATACATTGATTGTCTGAAAGATTATGAATAATACTTTTAAGAAAGTACATATCGCCACCTTTTGGAATATTTTTAAAAAAGTTACCAGGAATAGTTTCTAAACGATCCGTTACATTATATTGCTCAGCAATTTTTTTTGCACCTTCAACTACATGAGGTAAATCAAATATTTTACCCTTAACCGACTTGTATTTATGCAAAATCATTGCCAGAAGAATTCCCTGTCCTCCTCCAATATCAATTATAGTGTTTATTTTTCCAAAATTATATTCAGATAAAATAGCGTAACTCAACATAAGAGATGAGTTTGTCATAGCTTGATTATAAAGCTCATTTTTATCAGGATTATTTTCAAGATATTCAAAAATATCCATTCCAAGTACTTTTTGAGCTGCATTTTTACCTGTCTTAACAGTATAATCCAATTCTTCAAACATTTTCCAGTTAATACCGTTAACCTGGTGAATTACCATATGTCGCATTGAATTTTGCTGATCAAGTAAAGTATTTGATAAGCGATTATTTTTGAAAATTCGATTTTTCTTTTCAATAAAAATCCTCTGGCTTGAAAGCATTCGCATTAATCGATATAACGATTCTTCGTGTGAATTACATAATATTGCCAGTTCGGAAATTGATTTTTCGGATTCTTTTAAATGTCCTGCTAAATTTAATTCGGCTGCAACACCAATTGCTTTTGTAACATAAAACCCTTGAACCATCTCTATAATAGCTACATTGGATGGAGTTAGACTCTTTGAGAATCGTGCTAAGAAATATCTAAAACGCTCGAGTATTTTTAGAATTTTAGCAGATGGATATTTTGGTATTTTGATTTTTTTCGTCATATCTTACTTATCAGCAATTAATTTATAAAAGTAGGAAATAAGCATTAAAAATATAACCATTCTTTACATCAAAATGATATTATTATTTTTTTAATGTGATTCCATATGACAATTAAAAATAAAAAATATACACATGAAACTTTTTTATATAAAAACTGCCCGAGAATTGATGAAAATTAGAAAAAACTCCTTTTTTCTGATTATTTTTACGAGTAAATTCAAATAAAAATGAAATATAGTTTTAAAACCGAAGTAAGAGGATACGAGCTGGATTCCTATGGTCATGTTAATAATGCAGTTTATATAAGCTATACAGAGCAGGCTCGTTGGGAAATATTGAAAAATGCAGGATTATTGGAATCTTTTTTAAACAAGGATTTACTTTTGGTTGTTACAGAAACTAATATCAGATATATGCGTGAATTAAAGTTATTTGATAAAATTGAGATAGTAACAAATATTAAGTTTGAATCTCCTTATTTGGTTTTTTATCAAGATATAAATAATTTATCTGATAATTTGAAATCAGCAAAGGCAATTGTTAAAACTGTACTGATTGATAAGGAAAGAATTCCTCAGGATATTCCTCAAGAGTTACTCTCATTGGTAAAATAATAGAAGACAATAAATGAAACAATCGAAAATCGTTAGTTGGGAAAGGCTTGAGGATATAGGGATATTGTCAATATCAAACGATAAAAAAAACTATTTAGATCAACCGGATTTTATTGATTTGGAAGAATTAAGAAAATGGACGTATGAAAAAGATTTAAAGGGAATAATTATTCGTGGAATTGGGCGTAATTTCTCTGCAGGTGCTAATATTGAAAATCTTCGGGAATTAGCCAATGACCAAAATGTTTTATATGATAAAATGAACATAGGAAAAAAAATTCTTGATTTTATTGAAGATTTGAATATTCCCGTAATTGCTGCAATAAATGGAGCTTGTTTCGGAGGTGGTCTGGAAATTGCTTTAGCTTGTCATATGCGAATTGCATCTGAAAATGCCTTGTTTGCTTTTCCCGAAGCTAATCATGGCTTAATTCCTGGTTTAGGCGGAACTTACCGTTTAACTCAATTGCTTGGTAAAAAATCATTTCATATTATATTAAATGCTGATTTAATCAATACAAATGAAGCTTTAAAAATAGGTTTAGTTGACTATATTTCGGAAACAAAGGATGCAATCGATTTAGCTAAAGAAAAACTTGAAAGTATGATTTCTGATCGTTCAGTTGAAGTTATTCAATCTGCTATGCAAGCGATAAATAATGTTAATAAATTGACAAAAGACGAAGCTCTAAAAGCAGAAACAGAACTGTTTTGTAAATTAGCTGTTAATGTGAAACATCACAGGGAAGATTAATATGTATAATGAGTTAACTCTTATTAAGTCTGTTGAAGCAATCAAAGGGTTCTTTTTAGAAAATTTGGAGGTAAATTTTTTTACAGAAAATGAACTTAAGATAATTGAACATAAAAACTTTGTTAAAAGTCTTGGAGCTAGATATTTAATTAAAAAAATGATTTTAGAATATCTCGCTATTGAAAATAGATATAAAGACATTGAAATAGAAAATAGAAGTACTGGTAAACCTATTATTAAATTTACTGGTACAGTAAAAGAGAAAATAAAAGAATCGGGTATTACTAATGTTCAAATTTCTGTTTCACATTCCCGAAATTTTATTACCAGCATAGTTATTCTTGAGCAAGATGTTTAAAGTATTAAATTGGAATATAAAAGAAAGGATTGGATATTTAGAAATAAATAATCCACCATCAAATCCAATGGATTCGGTGTTTTTTGAGGAATTTTATTGGTGGCGAACGGAAATAGTTGAGAGCGCTGAGATTGATTCAGTGATTATACATGGGAAAGGTCGTCATTTTTCTTCTGGGGCTGTTTTGAATGAACTTTTAGGAATTATAAGCAGAAGTTATGAGCACGGAAAGGACATTAAGAAAATAAGTGAATTTTTAAATAAAAACAGCCAAATTTTCTATTCTTTAAAAGAACTAAAAATTCCTGTAATTGTTGCAATTAGAGGAGTTTGTATTGGGTCTGCTTTTGAACTTGCCTTATGTGCAGACTATATTGTCTGTGGTGAAAAAGCAGTTTTAGGTTTACCCGAAACTACTTTTGATTTAATGCCTGGGTGTACGGGAACGTATGTATTACCTAAGGTTGTTGGAAAAGCACTGGCAATGGAATTAATCTTAAGCGGAAAAACCTTTTTCCCTTCCGAAGCACTTGATTGGAAACTAATTCAGAAAGTCGTACCAACAAAACAAGTTTTAGATTATGCAACGAATATTGCTAAGAACTTAGCTCCAAAATTCATAGAAGATTTAAAATTAATTTAGAAAAGATTTTTTTATGAGCCAAAACACAACATCAGAAATATTTGTTAAACTTATTGGAACTGGTTCTTACCTACCCGGGAAGCCGATAAGTATTGAGGAGGTTGATTATTATTTAGGTGAATTAACTGAAGCACCGTTAAAAATCCAAAAATGGCTTCGACGAATGAAAGATTTAATGAGTGAGATGTTGGAAGTAGATTTTTATCATTATGCCATTGATCCGAAAACTCGCGAATTTACTGATGATAACATTACGATGTCGGTAAAAGCAGCACAACAAGCAATTAAGAAGGCAGGTTTAAAACCTATTGATATTGATTTAATTGTATATGGTAGTGCGCATCAAGACCAAATGCCAACAGCTTCGGTTCGTATTCAGGAAGCATTAGGCATTGAGCAATGTGGAGAATTGTCAATACATGCTAATTGTACTTCTGCATATAAATCCTTATTAGTCGCAAGTGATTTTATTCAATCAGGCAGGTACAAAAATGCACTTGTTATTTCGTCAAGCATGTCATCATCGGAGTTAAGAGCCGAGTATTATAATCAATCAATAGTTAAGAAGGAGGAACTTTTTTTACGTTATTTTTTAAGCGATGGGGCAGGTGCATTAGTATTGCAGGCTGCTGATGAAAAGAAAGATGGATTATTTGTTGAGCATACTTATATGGAATCTATTGGAGGAAAAAAACCTTCGGCAATGTTAAATAAACGGCCAGCTTACTATATGAATCCAAAAGATGAGTACGAATTAGGTTATCATCATTTAGCACAGATGTTTAATGAACAACTACGAACTCATTTTCACGATGAGGATGGTAGTGTGTTTTTAAAGGGATTGAAACGAATGCTTTACAAATATCCAATTGATTTAAATGAGTTAAAATATTTTCAGGTTAATTTTCCTTCAAAACATATTTCAGAATTAATAATGGATGAATGCGACGAGTTGGGAATTTCCAGAGAAACATTATACACTAAAATGTCAACGATGGGTTATGCAGGTCCTCCAATGGCTTTTATATCTATCGATAAAATTATTTCTGAAGAAAAGTTGTATCCTAATGATTTAATTTTGAGTTTTGTAACAGAAGTAAGTAAATTTATGCAAGCAGGTTATGCTTTAAAATTTTATTAGTTTGGCATAGTTTATGTAACTTGCATCTTATGAAATTTGAAATGTATTTTATTTTAAACATTATCTAATAATTAGAATTATGAAAAAAGTTTTTACATTATTGTTTATTGCTTTTATGGTGCAAATAAGTTTTGCTCAAGAAGACAATGTTGAGACAAAGGATGATATGACTACTATCTTTACAAAGGAAAACTTCAGGTTTACCGGAGGTTATTTAGCTCCAGATTTTAAAGTGGGTGATGTTCATGAAGACATTTCTATGTTAGTTGGAATTAAATTAGGATTTACTTTTAACGATAAGTTTTCAATTGGACTTGCCGGCTATAATTTAGTCAATAATAGTAATTTTTATGCAGGACCTGAATTAGCTAGTATAAATATGGGGTATGGTGGTTTGTCCGTGGAATATTCAATGTTTAGTAATAAGATAATTCATTTTACAATTCCAGTAGTTGTTGGTGCAGGTAGTATTACTCTATATGAAGATAATGACAATGATAATCTTTATAATTTTAATTATTTTGATGAAATTGAAAGCACAACAGCATTAGTTGTAGAACCCGGGGTGAATATTGAAGTTAATTTGTTTAAGATTCTAAGAGTTGATTTAGGAGCATCTTATAGATTGGTTTCAGGAACGGATTTGGTTAATTTAACTGATGAGCACCTTACTGATTTATCATTTAACGCAACACTTAAATTTGGGATTTTCTAATAAAAAGTATAGTATTATTATTAAAGCTATTCATTTTGAGTAGCTTTTTTTAGTATGTCGGGCATGGTAATAATCTGACAGAGTGTAAGTCTCTGTATGCGCCGAGTTGATAGGAAGCATTAGCGATTGGCAAGGGTGTTGTGGGTGACTGCAAATCTGAAA
>JAQIBH010000141.1 GCA_027859205.1 Bacteroidales bacterium
AAAATATATATTTAAACATGAGAATTCTAATTATATTTTGCAACTAGAGGCATTTTCCTCCCGGCACCAAACGCTTTTGACGAAATTCGTAAAATAGGTGGTGCTTGATACCGTTTATACTCATTATTATCAACAAGTTTTACGATTTTTTCAATGAGTTTTCTATCTATTCCTTCTTCTGCAATTTCATTAATCGACTTTTGTAATTCTATATATTCAAATAAGATTTTATCTAATATATCGTAATCCGGTAAAGAATCAGAATCTTTTTGGTTTGGTCGAAGCTCGGCCGATGGAGGTTTAACGATTGTATTTTCCGGAATTATTTCAGAATCACGATTAATATATCGAGCTAATTTATATACATCGGCTTTGTAAACATCTCCAAGTACTGAAATTCCGCCTGCCATATCACCATATAGAGTTCCATATCCCACGGCAGCTTCACTTTTATTTGAAGTGTTTAGTAAAATATGTCCAAGTTTATTCGATAAAGCCATAAGGATTGTTGCTCTGGCTCTGGCTTGTATATTTTCTTCTGTTATATCTTCTTTCAAACCTTTAAAAATATTATTAAGCGATTTATCAAAATCATCAACTACATCTTGAATGTTAACTATATCATACTTCACACTTAGGTTTTTCGCCAATGCTTCTGCATCACTAACAGAATGTGCCGATGAGTATTTTGAAGGTAAAAGCAATACTCTTACATTATCTGCTCCTAAAGCTTGCACTGCTATTACAAGCGATACAGCAGAATCAATGCCCCCGGAAAGCCCAAGAGTCGCTTTGGTAAAATTCATTTTCTTGAAATAATCTTTAATTCCTAAAATCAAAGCATCATGAATTTTTGCAATTACATTTGGATCTTCATCGATGCTCTTTTTTATTTTACTCTGAGAAATATCTTCAAGATTATAAATTTTATAATCTTCGGCAAAAAGTTTTAATTCATCAGCAATAGTACCATCTGGATTTACAACCAGAGAACCACCGTCGAATATTAATTCAGTTTGTGCACCTACCTGATTGACAACAAATAAAGGAAGTTTATATTGTTTTGCATTGCGGATAAAAACATTTTTTCGACCCCAGATTTTTGTATATGAAAATGGAGAAGCAGATATATTGATTATGCAATTTGGCTTATGCTCCATAAGTTTTTCCATTGGAGTAACATTATACAACTTATTTTTAGCAAAATTGCTTTCAGTTGGTTGTATATCCCACAAATCTTCGCAAATGGTAATAGCTATTTTTTGTCCTTTGTATTCAACAACATTAAATTTATTGTTCGGCTCAAAATATCTGTATTCATCAAAAATATCATATGTGGGTAGCAAAGTCTTATTTTGAATATATTTTATTTCTCCTTCAGCAATGAAAATGGCCGAATTGTATAACATTTTGCCTTTTTCGTGGGTATTCAAAGTTGGGGAACCAACAATTACTGCAATATCTGTACAGCTTTGTGCAATTTCTTCAACTGAAATTTCGCATTGCTCAATAAATGATTTTTTTTCTAGTAAATCTTGTGGTGGATATCCGCACACTGATAGTTCTGAAAAAACAATTAAATCCACTTGATCATTTTTTGCTTTTTCAATTTGCTTTATAATTTTATCGGTATTTTTTTCAAAATTCCCAATATGATAATTAAGTTGAGCAATAGCAATTTTCATAAAAGATGAAAAGTTTAAAAATATTTAATTTAAAAAAGTACTCCTATACGTATTGCAAAATCACTTAATGTAACTTTACTATCGCCTCCATCGGTAATATCAATAAATCCATTTGTGTAGGTTAATCCAAGCGCTATTGCAGCATTACCACCAATAGAGTATTCAACACCAGCGCCTATAAAATATCCCAGATTGAATAAACGAACTTCGTCACTTATGTTTTTATTTTCTAATTCAAAATCATCAACTTCTGCTGTAGCCTTTATATTAACTCCTCCATTCAATCCAAGATGAGTGAAAAAAGTCCAATATCCAATCTCATTAGTTTTCAACTTTAGCCCCAGCGGAATATTAATATATTGGAGTTTATAATGAACAATACTGCCAGGATCTAGTACTTCAGTACCACTCCCGGTTTTAAGGTCTTTTTGATTTTCAAATTTTAAATTACCTCCTGTATTATCAATAGAAATACCTGTCATTAGAGCATAATTCTGTGCAAAAAAATTATCAACATTCAAGCCTATGTTAACTCCGAATTTTGAACCATCGTTATTAGCAGATTTCCAATCAGAGGACATCCATGAAATTTTTGGGTCAATAATAACTGTAAATCTGATATCTTGAGAAAATGCACGAACACTGATTAAAGCTATTATTGCAATAAATAAATACTTTTTCATACTTTTAGACTTTATTTTAGTTAATACAAAAATATATAAAAATTGAATCAATTGAATTGATTTTCACTGATTGTATTCAAAAATCAGACCTTTTTAAGAAATTAGAATGTTTTTAAATTAAACGAACTAAAAATGATCAAAAAATATATAATATTTTTTATAATAGCTATTTCTATTTTAACCTCATGTAAAAGAGAAAATAAACTTGATATTGATGTTTCAAATATAAAACTTGATATAAAAATTAATAGACTTGACAAGGATTTATTTGAACTAGATCTAGGAAATATCGAAAAGGAAGTTCCAGGTATTATTGAGAATTACGGTGAGTTTTTTGAATTGTATAATGCAAGAGTAATAAATTTAGGAAATCCACATAATATTGATTATCCGAATAAATTAGCAGGTTTTATTACCGATTATACAATGAATCAAGTTTATGAAAAGGTAATGGATGTTTTTCCGGATGTAAATTATATTGAAGACGAAATCACGAAAGCTTTTAAAAGATATAAATATTTTTTCCCGGAAAAGAAGGTCCCGGCTATTTATACATTTATAGGTGGATTTAATCAATCAGTTGTTATTTCAGATAGTATTTTGGCAATTGGTTTCGATAAGTATTTGGGTGAAGATTGTGAGTTTTACGTTCGTTTAAAAATTGCAAATTATTTGCAGAAGAATATGAATCCTGAAAATATTCCTACTGATGCTGTAAGAGCTTGGGCTCATACTGAATTTGTCTATAATGATTCCATAAATAATCTTGTTAATAATATGGTTTATCAGGGTAAAATACAGTATTTCTTAGATGCAATGTTTCCTCAAACATCTGATTCTTTAAAATTAGGTTTTACAGCAAATCAATTACGATGGTGTATTAATAACGAATATCAAATGTGGAATTACCTTATCGAAGAAAAATTGTTATTTTCAACCGATTATATGACAATAAATAAGCACATCAATCCAGCTCCTTTTACATCAGGATATCCTAAAGAATCACCTGGGAGAGCTTCGGTCTGGTTAGGGCACGAAATTGTAAAAGCATATATGAAAAGGAATCCTGATATTTTGATAAAAGACTTGATGCTCGACGATGATTACCAAAAAATTCTCTCAGAATCGAGGTACGAGCCTTAAATCTGATCATAGATATTATTACATTTTTCTTCTCACGTTCTAAACTGTCGTTATTTTTTTTGTTTTAATTCATCGATACTGTAATTGTTAAAAATAATTGAGATTGCAATTTTCAACATAAAAGTAAACAATAAAAATCCGGCAGAAAATATCAAAACGGTAGTTCTTATTTCATCCATGGATGGAGTGTAAACATATATTTGGCCAAGCACATCAGGAGTAAATCCAGGAATAATCAAGGCTAATCCCTTTTCAATATAAACACTAAAATAGATCAGTACTGCGCCAATGTTTAATGTTATAAAGTTTTTACGGGTACGAGGAATCAGAAACAGAACAAATGCTACTGTTCCCATAATAATTGATAACCAACTATAAGGTACCAGTTCTTTATTCTCGCCAATTCCAAAAAGTAAGTATTTCCAATAAACAAGGTGTTCGGTGTCTGAATAGAACTCTTTAAAGAATTCTGCTATCGTGAAGAATAAATAAATAAACATTGCATATACCATAAGTTCAGCAATTGTCCATATGGCTTCTTTCTTGATCTCAAATTTCGTAGTTTTTTGAAGAATTTGAAAAAGTATGATAAGAATGGCAGGACCTGAACAAAAGGCTGATGCTAAAAATCTTGGAGCCAGCAAAGCACTATTCCAGAAAGGTCTAGCGGGAATTGCATTAAAAAGGAATGCTGTTATTGTGTGAATTGCAATTGCTGCCGGAATACTCAATAAAATCAATGGTAAAACAATAGATTTATTGTATTCCTTTTTTATAAATAGGCAATACAATAAATACGTAGCAACAAAAAGGTTAATTAGAAAATATACACCTAAGGCAAAAAAGTCCCAGGCTAGGATGGAGTCCGGAAAATTCATTGTGCCTATAAGCGGCAGCATATGCCAGAATTTAACAGGAACGCCAATGTCAACAACTATAAAGCCAATACTCATAATTACTGCTGTAATGGCTAAAAGTTCGCCAAAAATCACTATTTCCTTTATTGGTTTCCAATTATATATATAAGCAGGGATTACTAACATTATTGCTGCTGCAGCTACACCAACCAAAAAAGTGAAATTGCCAATATAGAAAGCCCATGAAACAGAATCGCTCATATTGGTTACTCCTAAACCTTCTTGCAATTGATTGATATATCCTCCGACTCCCCAAATTAACATTATAATAAGTAATGCCAACCAGGAATAATATCCTTTTCCACCTTTAAAAATAATTCTGATGCTGCCTATAAAGAATTGAAATAATTTCATGAATTCTAAATTAATAAATGTTTAATATTATTAATAGTCATATTACACGCCAAAGAAATAAAAGAAGTTCGGTTGAGTGTTGAGTTCTGCTTTCAAAACAAGAACACGTTTATTTTCTAAAATATATCGAATTTCACTTTCCGGATCTAAAAGGTTTCCAAATTTTCTTGATCCAGTAGGACAAATTTCAACACAGGATGGATATTTCCCCTCTCGGACACGCTGAATGCAAAAGGTGCATTTTTCCACAACACCTTTTGGACGTGGCCTGTTGCCAAGATAATGAGTTATCGGATTGATTTCTTCGTCGGGCTCATTCGGCTCACTCCAGTTGAAATTTCGTGCACCATATGGACAAGCGGCCATGCAATAACGACAACCGATACACCAGTTATAATCAACAACAACAATTCCGTCCGACTCCTGCCAGGTAGCCTGTGCGGGGCAAACTTTTACACAGGGTGGGTTCGCACATTGCTGACAAGCAACAGGTACATAAAAACGTCCCTCTTCAGGCACTAATTCTGGATTGTAATGAACATCAGCATGAGCAAAATCAATTCCTTTTTCCTTTTCCATTTGTAGAACCTTAATCCAATGTATTTGAGGATCGCGCGACTGATTATTTTCATCTACACAGGCATAAACACATTTTCGGCATCCAACACACCTTGAAAGGTCAAGAGCATATCCAAATAAAGTATCGTCAATAGCAGGTTTGCCAGATACACTAAATTGTTTTCCGTACTTTTCAGTGTATTTTTTTTCAAGATTCAATACAATTTCATCAATATCTTCTTTGGATAAAGTTTTGAAATTTTTTTGTAAAAAATCATCAAACTGAGGGCTGTTGCAAGCAGAAAGGGCAACAACAGATCCACCTACTCCTAAAGATAACTTCTTTAAAAAATCTCTTCGTGTATTATTTTCCTCCTTTTGCATAATATCCAATTAAATTTCATTTGTTTTTAAACGATCAATTGTCTGCTGAGATTTTGGTGCTGACTCTGGTTTTATCTGCTTCATCCCAGAAAAATGTATATTGCTAATATGATTGTTTGCCTCACTTACTGATATTGATTTAAAGCTGGCACCTAAAAACCGTTGAAGTTTATGAAAGCTTAATCCGGCTATTCCAAATCCAAAAATTGAAACAAAAGCTACAGATAAGTTCTTTAAAAAACCACTTCTTGAATTATTATATTTTTCTTTGTTCATAGTATTCAAGTTAATTCGATTATTTACTCTTGGTAATAGTATCTTTTTCCAAAACGGGTGGCGGATCAGGCTTAAATTTCTTAAAACGTGGCGAATGAGGGTCGTGGCAATGCACGCATAATAAATATTCTTTTTTACCATTCCAGTAACCAGTGCGTTTACCATGAATTCCAGCTTTCCAATCGCGGAGTTTATCACCATGGCACTGACCACAAAGTTTATAGGATTCTTTAAAATCCAATAATTTTCCGCTTGCAAGTCTTAACGAATCTCTTATATTAGCATCATGACAAGCAAGGCACCATCTGTTTTCACTATCATGATTATAAGATTCAACAATTTCTTCGTGCATTTCCAATAATCTTGGCTGAGTATTCACTTCCATTTCTGCATGACATTCAGAACAAGGGAATATATATTCATCACTGAAGGGTGGTGGTGAAGCCGCTATTTCAGTATTTTGATTGTTCTCTGAATTTGATATTACATGATTTTGTATATCTTCTTTAACTGGTGTTTTTTTGTTACATCCGATAAATAAACTCAAAATTATCAAACTTTTAATAAAGTATATTTTTCGTGTTTTATTGCAAAAATCTTTCATTATGTTATATATCTTAAAATGCTAAGTTTTGGAATTCTTATTACCAAATATAAAAATTAATTTTTATAGATTCAAAGTTAAAAACAATGTAAATTTTATTATTATGTATTATATAACTATGTAATTTTTAAATTAGTAAGATAATAGAGGATTTGTAGATGCTTAAATCTTATTTAATATAAATCTAAATAATGCTAAAAGATTAAAACTAAATTGACAAACTGATTTTTAATGATGATATTTATTCAATGAATCTATTATTCTGTTATTTTAATCATTAATTTATGGAAGAAAAATCTAAGGATATAGGAAATTCTATTAAAACAATATTAGAAAGACTTGATAAACTAGAATTAAGAATCTCAAATTTAGAGAAAAAAAAAGCCAGTCTTCCAGCTTCAGAGAATCATGAATTATTAGTTGAAAAAGATGAAATTTCTCCTTTTTTTCCAAAATTAACTTTGGGAGTTACAAGAGTTAAAATCTTATCTGTTATAGGCCGTACATTTCTTGTTCTCGCCGGAGCTTTCTTATTAAGAGCATTTACTGAAAATCAAACTTTAACTCCTATTATTGGTGTAGCTATAGGACTAGCTTATGCATTAATTTGGTTGTTTTTTGCTAATCGAACAGCAGGTAGAAATGAATTATTTACGGCTTCCTTTCATGGTATATCATCTGTACTAATAGCTTTTCCTCTCATTTTTGAAGCTTCAATCAAATTAAATGTTTTTACTCCTGTTCAAACTATAATAATTCTTGGATTGTTTTTAGGATTGGCACTTACAGTTGCAGCATATCGTAATTTAAGATCAGTATATGTTTTCTATATACTGGCTGCTTTATTTACTTCAATTCCTTTAATGTATAATTCTGGAAAGGTTGAATTTTTTACAATCTTTATTATTATTATAGGATTAACAACTATTGCTTTTAAATATTTTAGAAGTTGGCATATTATGCCCTGGATTTCTGTGTTTTTTGTAAACCTTAGCGTTGCGTTTCTTGCATCTTTGGCATCGGCTCCGGACAAACTAGTTGGTCATTATAGCGAAATATCAATTTCTTTTTCGCTAATAATTATCATTTTTTATATAATTACTTATTTAACCGGATTTATTACTGCAACATTATATTTGAAAAGACAAATTTCAGTTTTCGGGATGTTTCAGTCGATATTTGCTTTGATTATTGGATTAATAAGTGCTATATCCATAACACATGGAATCGGTATTGAATATAATATTTTAGGTTTATTTACAGCAATTTTTTCAATTGGATTTTATATTACTGCATTTAAATATTTACGACCTGAAGCAAAAGTTAATTTTTACTATTATACCTGGATGGCTTTTATATTAGCGGTTGCAGGTATTTGGATTTTATGTAACGAAAATGTTAAGATTCTATCGTTAGGAATTTTGTCTTTAGTGGCAATACTTTTAACAAAATATGTGGAACGATTTAATACTTTAAGTATACAAAGTGCACTCTATCTTTTACTTACAGTATGGTTTGCTAAGTTGCTACAATTTTCGATTTCTTCATTTATTTCAACGGATAATTCCTGGATTGTATTTTCACCAGTTATTATTTTGGTTTTAGCTTTAACAATTACGGTTTATGTTTTTCATATTTTGTTAGGAAATCAAAATGAACAGAAAATTCAAATGCCACGATTTGTAGTACTGTTAGTTACTGCACTGGGAATTTTTGGATTTATTGTTTCATCAGTAAGTAAAATTTTTGTTTTTAATTCAGATCCAATTAACTTATCTAATTTAGCTTTAATTAGGACAATCGTTTTAGCTATTTTCGCTGTGATTTTGGCCTGGTTAGGTAATAAATCAAGACTATATGAATTGTCATTTCTTGTTTATCCTGTGCTGATAATTGGAGGATTGAAACTTTTATTTGAAGATCTGGGAGCAGGAACTCCAATAACTCTGTTTATAGGATTTGTTTTTTATGGTTTTGCTCTAATAAGTGCACCAAAAATTAAACGTAAAGTGAAATCTGCTAAACTAAATTCTTAAAGAAGCTTCATTTGGCTTGATTAGATAATAGCAAGCGTTGGTATTGAAAGAAATTCTTAACTCTTTTTAAAAAAATCATACTAGACGTTGAATATCAAAAGATTCTCTCAGAATCGAGTGGGGAACCTTAATCTTTATTTATAATTGATTGAATTCCTCATAAATATTAGTTGTATGTTTTTAGTTAATTATCCTTTTATAAAAAATTATCAAATCAAATAATATATTTATGTAACTTTATAAACTTAAACTTAAATTTAAATTTAAAAAATTAATTAATCATCATAAACTATTTTAAACTATGAAATCAGACATTGAAATTGCTCAGGCAGCCAAGATGCTGCATATTAAGGAGATTGCTGCTAAACTAAACTTAAAAGAAGACGATTTAGAATTATATGGAAAGTATAAAGCTAAACTTCCGTTAGATATAATTAACGAAAATAAGATTAAAAATAATAAATTGATATTGGTTACAGCAATGACACCAACTCCGGCAGGAGAAGGAAAAACAACTGTATCTATTGGTTTAACGGAAGGCATGAACAAAATAGGTAAAAAAACGATGGTAGTTTTAAGAGAACCATCATTAGGTCCTGTTTTTGGTATTAAAGGTGGTGCAGCAGGTGGTGGATATTCACAAGTTGTTCCTATGGAAGATATCAACTTACATTTTACTGGTGATTTCTCTGCAGTTGAAAAAGCTAATAATCTATTATCAGCATTAATTGATAATAATATTCAAAGTAAAACTCGCAATTTAAATATCGATCCTCGCACAATTCTGTGGAAACGTGTTATGGATATGAATGACAGATCTTTAAGAAACATGACAATTGGATTAGGTGGCACATTGAATGGTATTCCAAGACAAGAAGGATTCAATATTACTCCTGCTTCAGAGATTATGGCTATTCTTTGTATGTCGAATAATATGACAGAGCTCAAGAAAAATATTGGTAATATCTTCGTTGGATTTACATTCGATAAAAAACCGATTTTTGCAAGAGATTTAAATGCACAAGGTGCAATGGCTCTTTTATTAAAAGATGCAATTAAACCAAACTTGGTTCAAACACTTGAAGGTAATCCAGCAATTATTCATGCTGGTCCTTTTGCAAATATAGCACAAGGAACAAATACTATTGTTGCTACAAAAATGGGTCTATCATTATCAGATTATGTTGTTACAGAAGCTGGTTTTGGTGCTGATTTAGGTGCTGAGAAATTCTTAAATATTAAATGTGGATATAGTGGACTTAAAGTAAATACCGTAGTCCTAGTTGTAACTGTTCGTGCATTGCGGCACCACGGTGGAGCTAAAAAAGAAGAATATAATACAGCAAGTGTTGAGAAGGTAACAAAAGGTCTTCCAAATATTCAGAAACATATTGAAAATATCAAGAAGTTTGGTATAACTCCGGTTGTAGCTCTAAACCCATCATGGGGTGCATCTCCGGAAGAAGTGAAAGTTGTTGTTGATTATTGTGCAAATATGGGTGTTAAGGCCGTTGTTCAAGAAGGATGGGAATTCGGAGGAGACGGAATGATAGACCTTGCAAAAGCAGTAATTGAAAATATTGAAACGGCAGGTAATAAAATGGAACGTCTTTATGATTGGAATCTTTCTATAAAAGAGAAAATCGAAACTATTGCTAAAGAAATATATGGAGCTGATGGAGTTGATTATTCAGCAAAAGCTGAAAAAGGCATTAAGTTAATAGAAAGCTTAGATTTAGAAAAATTGCCTATTTGTATGGCTAAGACTCAGAAATCACTATCTGACAATGAGAAAGTTTATGGTCGTCCGGAAGGTTTCAGAGTTACAATCAGAGAATTTGAGATTGCTTCTGGAGCAGGATTTCTTATTCCAATTTTAGGTAACATGATGAGAATGCCTGGATTACCCGAGGTGCCGGCAGCAGAAGGAATGGATATTGATGAAAATGGTATTATTACCGGATTATCATAGACGATAATATTTAATGACTATCAGTGTATTTACCTAATTCAGAGATTGATTTTCCTCATTTGCCCCATCCCTAAAGGGTGTTAGGAAAATCAATTTGCTCCCTTTAGGGTTAGGGGTAAATAAATTTATTTTCAGCACAACTCATGCGTTTAGGTAATAAACGGACATTCATTTAATTTTTTTATACGTATTAGAAAAGGAAGTCATTTTTTGGCTTCCTTTTTTTTGTAACTATTGTTAAAATGTGTAGTTTGTACTAATAATTATTCTATGTTCTTAGAGTTAGGACTTTTATTTTTGATTTACTTTGGTGTAACCTAAAACAGAAGAGTGTATGAGCTTGTTGGTTACCAATAAAAAAGGTGCTCGAAAGCACCTTTTCATAATAGAATCTAATAATCTTACAAATTAGAATCTGGAATCTCTTTTTTAGCAATTACAATAGCATAAATTGCAGCAAATGCTATATTAACCCAAATTATAGAGAATATAACTCCAACTCCTAAAACAGCTAATCCTGCTATTCCAATAGGAATTACCATAAGAGCCATTAAAAAGATTGTCCAACCATGACCACGGGTCATTCTCCAACTTTCTTCAACTGCTTTTACTGCATCAAGTTTTTTGTCTACCACAAGATATGGCACAAATGCGAGTCTACATGCAAGAATAATTCCGGGAACAATCAAAAATATCATTCCTATTCCAATAAGAGCAGTCATTAATAAATTCGCTAAAACAATATTTAAGTAATCTTTGAATCCATAAAAAAGTTCCTTTATATCAATTTCTCCTCCACGAATAATATTAAGAAGAACTTTTTTGGCACCATATTTTAACGGAGCTACAAGAAAAAAGAAATAAGCAATAGTAAAAATGCTAAAGAAATTAAACATAACAGGAAGATGAATATGTTCTATTTCGTATGTCCAACCAACAGGGGCGCTAATAATTCCTAAAAATACAATTACTAAAAATGCATATAAAAAGTATTTAAACATTTTTTTCCAGCCTAGACTATATGCAGAACCGGCTGTTGATCTAAGATCGTGTAATGATTCAATTGTTTCCATAATATGAGGTTTAAGTTTATAAACTAATTCAAGTTAAAAGTAATTTATTGATGATGTTTTTAATAGAGACTAAAGTAGGATTTATATTAATCCCGACTTTAGTAGTAGGCGTATATGTCTTAACATCAGTAAATTAACTAATTGATAAATTTGCTTAAAAGTCTTGCATTTGTATATGCTTTCTAAAATAGCGTTAAATATTCCTACTTTAGTAGTATGTACATTCTACATTTTTTGTGGATTTAGATTCTTTATTTATGTATTTTTATTTCCGATTAAGAATTTAAACAGCGATGAATATTTTATTACTAATAATTACCATTGTTTTTTCGATAATATTTGGCTTAGTTGCTTTGGCTATCTCTTTTTCAATGCAGCGTAAATATGAGTTAAACTACGTAAAAAGTTATTTTTATCATCAAATATTGATATTCCTGTTTGGTTTCTATGGATTATTAGGAACAATAATTACTCATTATTTATTAATTGATGTAGAAATAAAAGGAGAGGTACTAAGAAATGTTTTTTCATTTCTCCCTTTTATTAGGAGTCCCTTTTATGATAACAGCATGGTATCTGTTCATTAAAATTTCGTTTGAATTGATAGAAAAGAATATTAGTTTACAATTTACCATGTGGTTTTTTATAATCTTGTTGTTTTTATTTCTTGTTTTTGGGTTTTTGGTTCCGTATATCGATTATTTTATGGTTGATCAAAACCAAATTAATACTCACGTATTTTTGATATTTGTTGTTATTGAACTGCTAACGCTTACAATTGTTTTCGCAAATTATTTTGTTTTTAGTAAGCACATTAAAGATAAGTATACTTTAAAGTTTATAAAGTTTTTTGCCGGAATAAATGCATTACTGTACCTGCTTTCAGTGATATTTCTAGTAATGAGTGAAAAAAACATACAATTTATGAGTGGATATACGATGCTCTACTTCTTTAAAGATATAATTCCACTGTTAATACTTAATCAGTATTTAAAAAAGAATTATGTTCATCCTGCAAATATTGTTACCGATAATTCACGAGATTCGTTTGTTGAAAAATTTAATATCTCAAAACGAGAATCCGAAATAGTTGATGAAATAATTAAAGGAAGGTCAAATAAAGAAATTAGCGAACTATTGTTTATTTCGTTGCAAACAGTTAAAGATCATACACATAATATATTTCTTAAAACTGAAGTTAAAAATAGAGTTCAGCTAGCCAACCTAATTCGACAATTTAATAATAAATAAAAGACCCTTAAATTTGAATTGCTTATTTATCGATTTGAATTGCTGATATAATTCCGATTAATGTCATTTATATACTTGATTTAAGTATAAATTTTGTGAAGTAATATGATGTTTGTTATTTACATTAAGTTCTCAAAAAGTTTAATATTTAATTTATTCCTTTTGATAGGATTATTTTAACCTTAAGGATTTACTTTCTACTAATTAGCAAAACTTTTATTATATTAGTTGTCTGTATAAATAAAAATACTTAATTTTTATTTATTTACAATGTAATTTGATTTTAATTATATTGTTGAACAAAAGTAGTTAAAAGTGATATTGTTGTTCAAATAAGTAATATAATTGGTTATTCAATATTATTCACATGGCTTTAAATCTATTTAAAAAGAACCAGAAGCAGGAATCAGGGATTTATAATTTAATTTTAAATAAAACACATAATGTTCCTGAAGTTAAGTTTAATTTAAACGGTACACTTGAATTGAATGGAAGACTAATTCCGGAAGATGCAGCTTCTTTCTTTGAGGTATTAATTGATTGGATTAAGGAACTTAAAGCTGAAAAGGTAGAATTTCATTCAAGATTGGAATATATAAATACAACCTCTTCTCAGAATTTACTTTTTATGTTGAAAGAACTTGAAAACAATCCTAGTGTAAAGGAGATAATTGTACATTGGTATTTCGAGAGTGATGACCCTGAGTCTGAAGAACTAGGAATATTATTAGCAACAAATCTAAATAAATGTGTATTTAGATACATTGATTGTGAAGATTTAGACGAATTAGTGTTGTAATATATCTATGATAGATTCCTCTATGATAACTCATTTTGGGGTTGTATTATTTGAAGAAATGCAAACGGAGAAATATAAGTAATATTTCAATTAGAACATATCCCAAGGGAATAAAAGTATGTGGTTATCAAAGTATTAAAAATTGTTTTAGGACTCCTATGATATTATCTGCCTTTTACATTTAATAAGCGAGTACTTCTCTTTAGTGTTCTTAAAATAACAAAAATTATAAATGTACTTGCCAGAGTATATAACCAAAAGTCAGTAATCATAAATTTCTTATCGGTAAGATAATTCTTAAGAACATTTATATATGCAAATGAAATTCCAACAGCAAATAAACCGTTATATTCACGTTTTAAAACATTTTTTAGTGAGAATTCTAATTCAGTAGTTTGCCATCCTTTAAGTTTTGGAAGAAATGGAGGTGCGGTCATTGACCATTTTAAGTACTGATCGCCAAATTTCCCCTTTAAAAATTGCTCTTCAGCAAACATTATTCTTTCATAGTAAAGCCAAAAAAGTAATATTGTAGTTATATCAAACCATATATTATTCACATATAGAATTATTCCAAACCACATTAAAAAATTCCCTAAATAAAGAGGATGTCTAACAACTGAATAAATCCCTTTTGTATTTACAGTTTCGGCAACTTGCTTTGATGTATTTCTACCAGATGTGCCTTTTGGTGTGAACCCTATAACTAGAATTCTGACAAGAAGACCCAGCAATGAAACAGCTAAACAAATAATCGACCAGGTTAATTCGGGTAATTTAATATCATTCCTTAGTTCTAAAATTAAAACTATAGTTGCTAAAGGGTATAATATTACCGGCAAATAACTTCTGTATTTAAAAAACCAGTTTCCTCTTTTATCAAATTCTTCAAGTAATGACATAAATGTAATTTTTAATATATTTTAATTTTATGCGAATTTAAGAATAATTTCACAATTTAAATTCTACATATAATTTCAATTATAAATAAAAAAACCCGCTTGAATAATAAGCGGGTGTAATTTCTTTTTAGCTTTTGATTTACTCCGGACTAATAGCCTCTACTGGGCAAACATCTGCACAAGCACCACAATCAGTACAAGTTTCAGCGTCAATCTTATAGATATCACCTTCAGATATTGCTTCAACCGGACATTCGTCAATACAAGAGCCACAAGCAGTACAATCGTCATTTATTACGTAAGCCATGATTTTTTTATTTTAAGTTTAAAATATTTATTTGCCGCAAAATTATTTGCTTAATTTTAATTGAAAAACAAAAAGGACATTAATTATTCAAAAAAAGCTAATTTAGAATGATTCTAAACGACAATGTTCAATGCAAGGCTTTATAACCTATAACATGTTTAATTATTTAAATATTTAATTGAAATATATGCCATTGTACCCATTCCGGTTTTTAATGATTCTTCATTTATATCAAAATTAGACGAATGCAAGGGTTTAATATTTTCAGAATCTAATGATGTTCCAAATCTATAAAAAGTTGCAGGAATTTTTTGAGAGTAATAAGCAAAATCTTCGGCAGTCATTCTTATATCTAAATCAACTACATTTTCATTTCCTAAATATTCTTTCGAGTACTGAATAATTTTTTCGGTAGAATTTTTATTGTTAATCAAAACGGGGTAACCTTTTTTAATATTTATATCAATAGTTGCACCCTGTTTTTCCGCAATTGATTTAGCTATATCTGTAATTTTTTTATGAGCGATTTTTCTCCAGTTTTCGTCCATAGTTCTGAACGTTCCTTCAAGATTCACTTCGTTAGGAATTACATTTGTAGCACCATTCGCTATTACTTTGCCAATTGATAATATTGTTGGAATATTATTTGGAGAAAGTTCTTTTACTTGTTGTAAGGCTAAAATTATTTGAGATGCTATTAATACAGTGTTTGTTATTTTTTCTGGAAGCGCCGCATGACCGCCTTTGCCTTTTATGGTTAAATAAAGTTCGTCAGACGAAGCCATATAAACTCCTTTTTTGAATCCTACTTTACCGTAGGTAAGTTCCGGATAAACATGTTGACCTAAAATAAATTCAGGCGCTGGATTTTCCAGAATACCTTCTTCAATCATTTGTTTTGCGCCACCAGGAAGTTTCTCTTCAGCAGGTTGGAATATAAATTTAATTGTGCCTTCAAATTGGTCTTTTAATTCATTTAATATGAGTAAAGTTCCAAGTAATGAAGCCGTATGTGCATCATGTCCGCAAGCATGCATTACTCCAATATTTTTTGATTTGTATTGTGTATTATTTTCTTCTGTAACTGGTAAAGCATCTATGTCTGCTCTTAAAGCAATTATCTTTTTGTTCGGATTTCGCCCTTCTATTATGCATGAAATTCCTGTACTGGCAATGCCAGTTTTATATTTTATATTCCATGAATCTAAAAGTGAAGTTATATACTTTGAAGTTTCGTATTCATGAAACGATAACTCAGGATTTTCATGAATATGTCTTCGAATATTAACTACCACATCAAAGTACTTTTCAACTAATCGATCGATGTTGTTTTTTAATTCCATTATTTACTAAATATCATTTTAAGAGAAATTAATAATAAAAATAACCCGAATGCTTTTTTTAGAACCTTTTCAGGCAAATGTACAGAAATTTCTGATCCTAGATAACTTCCTAATACAAAAGCCACCATTAATATTGCAGCAAACTTAAAATTAACATAACCGTTTTTTGAATAGTTTATAACTGCTAAAATACCAATAGGGAATAGCAATACAGCAAGACTGGTTCCTTGAGCATAATGCTGTGAGAATCCTAAAATAAAAATCAATGCAGGAACTATTATAATTCCTCCTCCTAATCCTAATGACCCGCCAACAATTCCGGCTATAAATCCAATTATAATAAGTAAAATAATTTCGTTTATGCTCATGTTTTTAATTATTAAAAATCTAATCCAAGTGAAAAATAAAATATTCGAGGTGTTGTTCGTTGATTTTCAATTCCCCAAGCCCAATCAAATCGTACAATATAGTTAAATAGCATAACTCTGAATCCGAAACCGTAACCCGCAACTATAGGGTCGCGCTCAGTATCTAATGTAATAGTTATAGGGCCGCGTTCAATTACATCTTTATCGTATGCATTTTCGTTTGAAAATGGAGATGAACCACTCCACGCTGTACCAATATCAAAAAAACTAACAACTTGCAAGTTTGACCAAAATGACGAATTAATCGGGTAATTATAAAAATATTTAATTATAGGTAAGCGTAATTCTGTATTGATTAATGCAAAGCTGTTTCCGTTTCTTATATTTTGAGGAAATCCTCTTAAGTTTGTTGCAACAGCTTGATATGAATAGGTTTCATTTTCATCAATAGGAATTTCATCTAATGGTATAAAAGTTGGAGTTTGTTGAGAAAAGTTTGTCCAATTATCGACACCACCCAAATAATAAATTAATTTACTATTACCAAATGAAGTACTAGCTGCAAATCGTGAAGCAAAAATCAAATCACGATGAATTTTCTGATAATGTCGGAAATCGGCTCCAAGAACAAAAAGATCAGATAGTGACTGATTTATTTGATTATAATATTCCCCAAAAAGTTTAAATCGACTTCCATTATATAAGTTAATACCTTTACTAATTGTATTGTCAAAAATGTATTCGAGCTTTATTCCACCCCAGTACTTATTAATATTGGGTGCTCGTAAAGTATTTCGATCTATTGATAAATACACTTGCTTATCGTGTCGGATTGAAACAGTACCTTTAAGTGCAGTAATTTGACTAAACGGAATAGTTCGAATATACATTATTTCGTTGGATTGAGTTTTTGAAATAAAATCCTCAGTTATATTTTCAAAACTCTGACGATGGTATATAATTTGTTCATCAATTTTCTTTTTTAAGTTTTCTAAACTAACCAAATATTCGTTACTGTTGAAGTCTGCAGAAAATCTAACTCCTGCAATAATTTTATAGTCTTCTAATAAGTCATAAGCACCGAATTTAATCAGAGCGTTTAATCCGGGATTAAAATAAACTGCTCCTCCGGTAAATGCTTGATATGTTGAATTCATAAAGCCGAAATCTACTTGACTTACAACATGATCGGTAAAAAATGTACGTTGATAAATCTGAATTTTTGGTAATTTTTTTTTGGATTTTGACTTGTCAAGTTTAACAGTGTCATATTTAAAGTTAAAGAATGATTTCTCAATTTCAAATTCATACTGATTGATATTAACAAAATTATCTTCTTTAGAAAAAATTTGTGCTGAATCAATTTGGGTTTTAAAGTTCAACGATGAGCTGTTTAAGCTGTCTTCTGCACTGTATTTTTTATTAAGTACTTTTTGATATGTAGTATTTTGTAATTTTAAATCTTTTCCTAAAAAATTGTCACTTAAATTACTATGGTATACAGAATATTTCCCATTATTGAATTTAATATATGAATAAGTATTTTTGTTGTTACTTAAATGATGGTAAGCAATATTCTTTGAAAAATTTGTTATTGGCTTTTCTTGTAAAAAAAACCTATAATGAATGCTTGTATCTATATAACTTATTGTGCTGTCATATTTTCCATAAAATAGATTAGTAATTCCATTTTTGTTATTTAGGTAGTGATATTCTTTTTCCTTTATTTCAAATGGACTAACTTCATTCTGATGCGAACTGTTCGTTAGTCGAGATAATAAAGGATCGGAATTCTGATAATCATAAACATATAAATCGAATTGTTGACTGTAATTATTGCTTTTAGCAATTAATGTGTCATTTAATCTATTCGAAGTAAAAATTATTTTATTTGAGTTATTAATAAATCTCGGATGAAAATCATCAGCTAAATCTTTTGTAATTTGATTGCTGGATGATGAAGCAATATCAAAAACATAAATATCTGTTAAACTATTTTTAACTGCCGAAAATACCATTTTTGAACCGTCATCGGAATATGAAAAATCAAGAATCTTATCAAAATACAAAAGATTTCGTTCTGTTATTTCTTCATTTGCAATAATATATTGAAGTAGTTTTAATCCACCATCATCCTCGATAATTATTGTTAAAAACTTTCCGGATGGATGCCATTCTATTACTGGATATGTAAAATCATTTATTTGTTTAATTTTATGACCATACTTGAAAATTCTCTCCGATTTATCCTTTAAAGAATTGTAAATCCATACTTTAACTTGGCCTAATTCATTACTCACATAGGCTAATTGTTCACCATTTGGGCTTGCTTTTACTTGACTATAATATATAGCCGATTTATTCTTTTGTATAATATTGCAATCTTTTAATGTATCGTTCGTCAATAAGTTTTCACCTACAAAATAATCATCATAATATTCTAGCCACTGTTTTACAATATCCTTAAAAGGTAAACCAAGTACTTTAAATATTGCATTATTTATTCCTTTATTTGCCCTCGTTAAATAAATGATATCTGTAATGACTGTATATCCGTAATAATCATTTATATATTTCCAAAATGAATGACCTGCATATATTGCATCATCTCCGGTTAATCTATTAAATTTTTTGAAACGATTATTCTCAATGCCATCTTTAACTCTATTTTCAATTTCAGGACTCCATTCTTCTGAAAGAAAAGATGTTAATCCTTTTAAATACCATTCAGGTAAATTCATCGATGAGCTAGCGAAATTTTCAGAAAGGCTATTCCCATGGAGCATTTCCAAAACGATCGTTTCTGCAATAACCGCTCTCATTTGTTTTAAATATTCTTTATGATCCCCTTGATAATACAAACTAACTTTATTGTTCCTTATTTTTGTCACCCCACCGGTATTGTAATCTACTTTTCCGGTAACTAAGCCAATATTACTTTGCTTAAAATCTGAGAATTTATTATATACAAGAAATATTAATCGTTTATTTAATTTATGATTTAATTTTTCTTCGAGTTTAAGGATCTCGAACGAAGCGTTCTCTCCTGTAAAAAGCGCAATTGCCTCTCCATCTTGGTTGAAGTAAGTATCAAACTTTTCATACCTGTGAAACGACCAATAAAAGTCATTATATTGAACTCTGTTTTTTCCAAATATCATTTGGTGACCATTATAGAATTGTCCAAATGCATTCGAAGAAAATAAGCTGTAAAAAATAAAAATTATAAATAAGAGAACTTTTTTCAAAACTTATATGCTAATTTATCGTTATAAAAATAAATTATATTTTGGTAGATTTTAATTAATATTGTTAAAAGTTAAAGTTTGTTAACGATATTAACAAATAAATATGATTTACTATTTTTGTAAGTGTTAATCTATAATTAAATTAAAAACAATAATATGAAAAGGTTATTTATAAGTGTTGTGTTAGTATTAATTTCAATTAGTTTTATAAATGCACAACAACAAGGAGCATTTATTTCATTTGAAAAAGAAACACATGATTATGGAAAAATAAAGGAAAGTGATGGTAAAGTAGAGTATAAATTTGTTTTTACGAATACTGGTAATACTCCTTTGATAATTAATAAAGTAAAAGCTTCATGTGGATGTACTTCACCAACTTGGACTGAAAAACCAATTATGCCGGGGCAGAAGGGTTTTGTAAGTGCTGTTTTTGATCCAAAGAATAGACCAGGGAATTTTAATAAAACCATTTTTGTGGAATCAAATAGCAAAAACAGTAGAATTGTATTAAGAATTAAAGGAGAAGTTATTGCACGTACGAAAACTGTTAATGATTATTATCCAAAGGAATTGGGACAATTAAGACTTGAAACTAATCATTTTGCCTTTGTAAGAGTGTATAACAACCAGGTTAAAACTGATACACTGAAAATTTATAATTCATCAGATTCAGATTTGAAAATTACCTTTGAGAATATTCCTGCATACCTTAAACTTGTTGCAAAACCTGCAGTTTTAAAACCTGGTAAAAAAGGCTATATAATAGGTACATATGATGGAGCAAAAGTTAACGATTGGGGCTTTGTCTCAAGTAGGATTAAAGTGCTAATCAATGGTGTATCTGGTAATCGAGATTATATTACGATAAGTGCAAAAGTAGAGGAAAATTTTTCAAAGTTATCAGAAAAAGAAATAGCCAATGCTCCTCAAATTGTATTTGATAATATCTCTTATTATTTTGGAAAAACAAAATCGACAGATAAAATTGAGCATGATTTTAAATTTAAAAATGAGGGCAAAAGCGACTTAATTATTCGAAAAATTAGGTCAACATGTGGTTGTACAACTGTTGCTCCTGAAAAAACAGTAATTAAACCAGGTGAATCAAGTTCTTTTAAAGCTATTTTTACTCCGGGATCAAGAAAAGGAAAGCAAAGAAAATCTATTTATGTAATAAGTAATGATCCTAAAAAATTTAATGTCAGATTACTTATAAAGGGTGAAATAATAACTGATCAAAAACAGAACGATACTAAGAAATATAGTAAATAGTTGAATACGAAATAATATGACGATAAAATAAAATTGACACAAAAAAAGGGGAATAATTAAAAGTTCTCCTTTTTTTATTTCTAACTAAAGAAGTTTAAAATTTGTATTAAATTTGGAATATGTCTGATAACGATAATATAGAAAATGAATTTGACTCTGCTTTAAATGTTCAAAAAGGAGTTGATCAACCAGACTCAATAAATCCTGAAATAATTAAGAAATTTCGTTTAAAAAATAAGATTCAACTATCTGTAGATGAGTATGTGAAAGGTATTTTGAAGGGTAATCGTACAATTCTTAGTCAAGTTATAACTTTAGTAGAGAGTTCCTTAGTAGAGCAAAATAAATTTGCAACAGCTATCGTTGAGAAATGTCTTCCATTTGCCCGAAAATCAATAAGAATAGGAATTACAGGTGTCCCTGGTGTTGGAAAAAGTACCTTTATTGAATCTCTAGGGAAATATCTCACAAAGCAAAGTCGAAAAATTGCTGTGTTAGCTGTTGATCCTAGTAGCGAATTAACAAAAGGGAGCATTTTAGGTGATAAAACAAGAATGGAAGAGCTTGCAAACGATCCAAATGCTTTTATTAGACCTTCTCCATCTGCAGGATCTTTGGGTGGAGTAGCCAAAAAAACAAGACATACAATAATCCTTTGTGAAGCTGCAGGTTTTGATACTATTTTTATTGAAACAGTTGGTGTTGGACAATCAGAAACGGCCGTTCATTCAATGGTTGATTTCTTCCTTTTATTAATGCTTGCAGGAGCAGGAGATGAACTACAGGGAATAAAACGTGGAATTATGGAAATGGCAGATGCTATTGCTATAACAAAGGCTGATAATGATAATGTTACAAAGGCTGAATTGGCAAAAATAGAATATCAGAATGCTTTACATTTATTTCCTCCGTCTGAATGTGGATGGAGCCCGAAAGTGCTTACATGTTCATCATTGAACTCTACAGGAATTAATAAAGTCTGGGATATAATAATTGAGTATATTGAATTTATTAAGAAAGAAAGTTTTTTCGAAAAGCAAAGAAGAAGACAGGCTAAATATTGGATGTATGAATCTATCCATGAAGCGCTGACCGATCATTTTTATAATCAAGAAGGTATTAAAAATAAGTTAAAGCTTTTTGAAGAGAAAGTTGTTGAAAGTAAAATGAACTCTTTTTTAGCATCAAAAATATTAATCGAGGATTATTTTAATAATTTAAAATTGAAATAATTATATTGCTTACATTCTAATTATCTATAATTTTTGTAAGTTTATCGCCTGAAATTAAATCTTAAAAATTATATCATGAAAAAGCTTTTTTATAATCTTATTGCTATTGCCATGTTGTTTTCTTGTACTATGCAACCTGAGTACAAAATAGAAGGGAACATAAATGGTTTAAATACTGGTTCTGCAGTTTTAAGTAATATTGTAGATAACAAACTTGAGACCGTCGATTCTGTTACTATTGAAAATGGTGCTTTTACTTTTAAAGGATCTGTTACATCACCTGAATATTTTGTAATTGCTTTTGCTGACACATTAGATCAAATTGAACTGTTCCTTGATAATGTAAATATTTCTATAAATGCTGAAGCTGATAGCATAAAAGGTGCAAAAATTGAGGGTTCTGAACTAACTACAATTTTAAAATCATTTAACAATAATTTATTAAATTTTAAAATGCAATTTAGAGCACTTTACAATGAATATATTCAAGCAACTATGGGTGGCGATGCTGCTAAAGTTGCTGAAATCGAAGAAGCATATTCAAAAGCGGAAGAAGAGCAAAATGTTTTTATTAAAAGTTTTGTAAATGATAATTTAAATAATGTAATAGCTCCTTTTATTGCTTTAAGGTACATGTCTTATGGTGTTGAAGTTGAAGAGTTAGACTCAATTACAAAAAAATTTAGTCCTGAATTAGCGACATCTCAATATGTAATTTCATTAAATGAAAAAGTAGCGTTAATGAAGCGTGTTGAAATAGGTCAACCATTTATTGATTTTAATTTAAACGATACAACAGGAAATCCTTTAGCACTTTCATCTTTTATTGGTGAAAAATATATTTTAATTGATTTCTGGGCAGCCTGGTGTAACCCTTGTCGTCAGGAAAATCCAAACTTAGTAGCAAATTATGCTTTATATAAAGATAAAGGATTTGAGATTTTTGGAGTTTCATTTGATAAAACTCGCGAAGCTTGGGTTAAAGCAATAAAAGATGATGGAATTACTTGGCCACAAGTTTCTGATTTAAAGTTTTGGAATTCTGTAGCTGGTAAATTATATGCAATTCAATCTATTCCTCAAAATGTGTTGCTAGATAAAGACGGAACTATAATAGCAAAAAATTTACGTGGAGAAGAGTTAGGAGCTAAATTAGCAGAGTTACTAGATTAAAGTCTCTTACGATATATAGGAAGGGCGCAAGTTAAGTTTTGCGCTCTTTTTTTAGTATGTCGGGCATGGTAATAATCTGACAGAGTGTAAGTCTCTGTATGCGCCGAGTTGATAGGAAGCATTAGCGATTGGCAAGGGTGTTGTGGGTGACTGCAAATCTGAAA
>JAQIBH010000168.1 GCA_027859205.1 Bacteroidales bacterium
AGCTAGTCTTAAAGCAAAAACACTTCGACAGGCTCAGTGTGACAAGCTGACTAACAGAAAGTTGTCATACTGAGCTTGTCGAAGTATAGACAATTTTTTGACTTTTTGGACACCCTCTTATCACTTAAATCAATTTTACAATTGATTCAAATTCTATAACCAGCCCATTATCTCCATCATTCTTTTAAATTCAGACTGATTATTGGCTTCAATAATTATTTCCTTTTGAGTTATTGGATGTTCAAATTTAATTTCTGAAGCATGTAACATCATCGTATTCATTCCCCATTGCTCTTTAAAAAATTTATTTTGCTTATTACAACCATGTGGTCGATCACCAATTATCGGATGAAAGATATGAGTAAAATGTTTGCGAATTTGATGCATTCTTCCAGTTTGAGGAGAAACTTCAACGAATGAATATCGTGATGTTTTAAATTCACCAAACGCAATATCAAGCTCAACTTTCCCAATAGTTTTATAATTAGTTAAAGCTTCCTGTACTTTCCCTTTTTCGTTAGTAAGCGAAGAATCAATTACTCCAAAATCATCCATATAGCCTCTAACTATTGCCATATATTTTTTCCCAACTAAATTGCCTGCAAATTGCTGTTGCATTAAACTATTAACTTCTATATTCAGAGCAAAGAGCAAAACTCCTCCTGTTTTTCTATCTATCCGATGACAAGGATATACTTTTTGACCTAATTGGTTTCGCAACTCTTGAAGTGCGTAAAAATCCGCTACACCTGCGTAGTTTGAACGATGCACAAGTAATCCATGTGGTTTATTTATGGCTACCAGGTATTCATCTTTATAAATTAATTCTAATTCCAAGGATCAAAGTTTAGCCACAAATATGATAAAAATTTAGAATATTAATCCTTTTAAGTTATAGAAAGTCTAATTAAAATAATTTACGAAATTGAAACAATATCTATATAGAAATGTTGATATTCAATAATAAAGTTGCTAAAACTGTCGTTTTCATAAATTATGAAATCAATTTATTGTATATTTAATATTCTTTTTGAACAAATTTTAAATAAATATTAACCTTAAATTAAAAATCCCTTTAAAATGAAAAAAAGATTTTTCACCCTAATGTTGTTAGCTTTATTTGCCTTTGTATGGTCATGTGCTCCACAGGCTGATTTTAAAGTTGATCAAACCTATCATGGATTTAAACTTATTGAAAAGAAATTTGTGAATGAGGTAAATGCTAATTGTTTATATTTTATGCATGAGAAAAGTGGTGCTCAGTTACTAAAGATTGATGCCGACGATGCTAACAAACTTTTCAATATTGCTTTTAAAACAACTCCTGAGCATGACTATGGCACACCCCATATAATGGAACATTCAGTTTTAAATGGATCAAAGGCCTTTCCGGTTAAAAGCCCTTTCGATGTGTTACTTAAAGGCTCGCTAAATACTTTTTTAAATGCTATGACAGGTTCTCACCGAACGACATATCCTGTTGCGAGCATGAATAATAAAGATTATTTCAATTTAATGCATGTATACTTGGATGCTGTTTTCAATCCACTTATACACGAGGATCCAAGAATTTTAAAACAAGAAGGATGGCATTACGAATTAGATAACATTGATGGAGAAATTGTATACAAAGGCGTTGTTTATAATGAAATGAAAGGGGTATATTCAAGTCCAACAAGAGAATTAGCTTATCAATCAAATAAAATACTTTTCCCTGATAACACTTATGGTGTATCATCAGGCGGATACCCAACTGCAATTCCTAAACTTACCAACGAATATTTTAAAGAATTCCATAATAAATATTATCATCCTTCAAACAGTCATATATTGTTATATGGAGATGCAGATTTAAATAAAGAATTACAATTTATTGATGCTGAATATCTCTCTAATTATGAAAAATCTGATGTTAAAATAGAAATTCCTTTACAAAAACCATTTGAAGCTAAAAAATATGCTGAGATGCCATATTCTGTAGCTGAAGGAAGTGATACAAAGAACAATACGTACATGAGCTTAAACTTTGTGGCGGGTCAATGTATCGATCAAGAACTTGTACTTTATTTACAAATAATAGCTGAAGCAATGGTAAATCATGAATCAGCTCCTTTGCGACTTGCATTACAGGAGGCTGGTATTGGAAGAGATGTGAGAGCCTTTGTTAATAATACAAAACAAAATGTTTTCCAAATTAGAGTTCAAAATGCAAATCCTGAAGATAAAGACAGTTTTGACAAAATTGTTTATGAAACATTCCAAAAGATTATTGATAAAGGTTTCGAGAGTGAAATGATAGATGGTATTATCAATAGGTTTGAATTTAATATGAGAGAAGGAGATACTCCTCAAAAAGGATTTAGGTATGCTATAACCAATACTAATATTTGGTTTTTTGATGGTGATCCTTTCAAAGGTTTAGAGTTTGAAAAGCCACTTGCCGGTGTTAAAGAAGGTATTAAAAACGGGATGTTACAAACAATTATAAAAGAACATCTTACTGAAAATCCACATTCTTTATTAATGGTTTTAAAGCCGCAACCAGGATTAGACAACGAAATAAATGCTCAAGTAAAGAAAGAATTAGCCGAATACAAAGCAAGCTTAAGTGAAGAAGAATTATTATCACTGGTGAAAGAAACTGCAGAATTAAAAGAACACCAACAAAGAAGTGATACACCAGAAGCTTTAGCAACAATTCCAATGTTATCGCTTGAAGATATTAGTCCTAAAGTTGAATGGTATGAGCTAATAGAAAAAAAAGAAGCAAATATTAAAGTTTTACATTATCCAGATTTTACCAACAATATTTTATATGCTAATTTATATTTTGACTTACGTACTGTACCTCAAGAATTAATCCCATATTCCAACTTATTGTGCGAAATTATTGGTTTAATGAATACTGAGAATTATACTTTTGGCGAGCTTGATAATGCGTTAAATATTAATACAGGTGGTTTTTATACTAATTTAAGAACTTACTTAGAAGGTAATTCTGATGATAAACTTTTACCCTATTTCGTGGTAAAATCAAAAGCTTTTACCGAAAAAGGAAACAAACTATTTGAGTTAGCAGCAGAAATTTTGAATACTTCCAAATATGATGATGCCGAAAGATTAAAAGCGGTTCTTACACGTCATCAGTCAAGAGTTGAATCAAATGTTAAAAATAATGGTTTTGGTTATGCTAGGACTCGTTTAAGCTCTTATTATTCAAACAACGGAAGGTTTGATGAATTAACTGGTGGCCTGGATTATTATAACTTTATTACAGACATAACAGAAAATTTTGATGCTAAGAATAAAGAAGTAAGTGAAAAACTTATTAAAACTGCAGAAATCCTTTTCAATCAAAAGAATATGGTTGCATCCATTACTTGTTCTGAAGAAAATTATCCTGCATATGCAGAAGGACTAAAAACTCTTATTTCTGCTTTACCCGAAGGTAGTGGTCAAATTAATGATTGGAAATTTGATTTTAGTAATAAAAATGAAGGTTTAATGTCTGCATCAAAAGTTCAATATGTACTTAAAGGATACGACTTTAAACAACTAGGCTACGAATGGAATGGAAAAATGCGTGTACTAAATCAGATACTTTCAACAGATTACTTGCAAACTCAAATTAGAGTTATTGGTGGTGCTTATGGTGGATTCAGCGGATTTTCTTCATCTGGAAAGGCTTATTTTGCATCTTATAGAGATCCTAATTTAAGTGAAACACTTGAAAATTATGATGCTACTCCAACATTCCTTAATAAGTTTGAAGCCGATGAAAATGAAATGACACGTTTTATTATTGGTACTATTTCTAGAATGGACAGGCCAACAACTCCATCGCAGAGAGGTTCGATAGCTGTTGGCAGATATTTTAGGAATACAACTTTAGAAGAACTAAAGACAGAACGAAATGTGGTATTAACAACAAATGCAGCGGATATTAAAGCATTTGAACAAATGGTTACTGATATTTTAGCTAAAGATGCGATTTGTGTTTATGGAAACGCTGAGAAAATAAAAGAAAATAAAGAATTATTTAAAGAAGTTTTAAACATAACGAAATAAGTTTTTTTAACACAAAGAAAAAGAGGGTGTCCAAGAACGGATACCCTTTTTTCATTTAAAGTTCTATTAAATATGAATTTAGTCATCTCATTGTTTTGTTATATGCCTAATATTTAGTATATTAAGGCATGAAAAGA
>JAQIBH010000206.1 GCA_027859205.1 Bacteroidales bacterium
GTTTTACGACGTTTTGATGCTCCTTTTTCCTCCATTTTCATCCTGGTGGTTTTTTGCTCTAACCAAGATGAATAATTTCCTTTCCATGGAATTCCTTCGCCACGATCAAGTTCTAAGATCCAACCTGCAACATTATCTAAAAAATAACGGTCGTGGGTAATGCAAATAACTGTTCCTTTATATTGTTTCAAATGTTGTTCGAGCCAATGCATACTTTCAGCATCAAGGTGGTTTGTTGGTTCATCTAATAATAAAATATCGGGTTCTTGTAATAGTAACCTACATAAAGCTACACGACGGCGTTCGCCTCCTGAGAGCTCACTAACCGGTTGATCATCGGGTGGACATTGTAATGCATCCATTGCACGATTTAGTTTGGTGTCTAAATTCCAACCATCCAAATGATCAATTTTCTCTTGCAAAGTGGCTTGTTCAGCCATAAGTTTATCCATTGCATCGGCATCTTCATAAACTTCTGGCAGTCCAAATTTCAAATTAATTGCTTCATAAGCTTCAATTATTTCGACAACATCCCTTGCTCCTTCTTTTACAATATCTTTTACAGTTTTGCTTTCATCTAGTTGTGGTTCCTGATCTAAAAGTCCAACGGAATAACCTTCAGCAAATACTAGCTCACCATTAAAGGCTTTGTCTTGTCCCGCAATAATCCTTAATAAGGTGGATTTACCACTACCGTTTAAACCAATTATACCAATCTTAGCACCAAGAAAGAACGAAAGACTAATATCTTTAATTACAGTTTTACTTGGTGGGTAAGTTTTACTTACCTTATACATCGAAAATATGATTTTTTTATCGTCGGACATGATATTTAGTTTCTGGTTAAAAGTTCCAAGTTTCTAGTTTAGCAAATTTAGTAAATTGTTTAATGTAATCAGCTTTGATTCAAATAAAAAAGTCATCCTAATAAAATATGGATGACTTCTAAATAATTTAATTTATATGCTTTATTTCCAAGCTAAATATTTAAGTTTTATCTATTGTAAATTCTAAGTCTAAATCAATAAGTGTTTCTTTTTTTGGTTCGGAAGTTTCATTATCCCATTTACGCAATTGATAATACTCCTCTAGTTTTGTTTTAAACTCTGCTTTATCTACAATAGCTCCCTGATGTTCGCCTACTGTAAATTTATTTTCAAAAAATTTTGGCGGTAAAATATCATCGTTAATATCAAACCCCTCGCGATAATTAAACATTTTTTCGAGAGTAAATATTCGTGTACCAGCTTTGGCAAATTCTTCTTCGCTCCAATCTAAGCCAGTTATTGCTGAAAGAAATTTAGCATAACTTAATTCATCTTTGTACCAGTTTTTTGCAAAATTACATGCAGCAATGGTATCACGTAAAGCTGCGGAATCCTGCCCATCTGGCGAGCCCCCGTTCATATGACAGGCACCTCGGTTACTTGTTGCATATGTTATACTCCAATAATCAGAATTAACAGGTACATTCCAGGCTGCCAGCTCATGTCCTTTTACATGAATAGCAAATTTATGGGAGTCCTGCCCTATTTCACCGGCCATAAATTTAACTCCATTACACGCTTTGTCACCAATTCCTTCACGTTTACATATTTTATGCATCATTTCTAAAGATGCAGCTACATCTCCCCATTTAAGATCAATATTATCCAAATAAGATTTATTAATAAGCCCTTTTTCATAGGCTTCCATTAAAAAACCGATGGTATTTCCAACAGATATAATATCAATACCGTAATCATCGGCCACAGCAATAAGTTTTTGTAATCCTGCTAAATCAGATATTAATAAATTAGCACCTAACATCGTTCCTGTTTCATATTCAGGGCCATCGTGAACCATAACACTGTATGATCCTTTTGCTATACCTGATTTCTTACAAGCCAGTGCACAAGAAAAACATGCAAAATCTCGTTTCCAGACTTTTTCACGATTAGCTTCTGCCCCAATTTTTGCAACTTCACCAAAAGTTCCTTCGCTATAATTTTTAACTGCCTGTGTACCATTTTTGCTTGAATATGCAAGTGCATTTGCAGTTCCTCCATATCTCCAGAATTTAAGAGAATCATTATTATCATCTTTAAAAGACTTACGTACTTTTGATAATAATTCAACATACGTTTTATGATCTCCAAGGATAGGTGATTGGGTACCTTTTATAGCAATAGCTTTAAGATTCTTTGATCCCATTACACAACCTGTTCCTCCGCGACCTGCAGCCCTGGCGGCAGTATTTAAAATTGAGGCCATTGGAATAAGTTGTTCCCCAGCAGGACCAATATAACATGATTCAAATTTTCGATCACCGAGTTCATCAATCAGAGCATTATCAAACTCTTCTGTTCCCATACCCCAAAATTTCCCTGCATCAATTATTTCTACTTTATCATCTTCAATTTTTATATATACAGGTTTATCAGCCTTTCCTGTAATACATATTCCATCGTAACCAGCAAATTTAATCTCAGGACCAAAAAATCCACCCATATTAGAATAGCTTACAGTAGAACCATGTTCATGTTTAGGATTTACTGCCGATGTACGTGGAGATTTTGTTACAACTGTTGTACGTGACGATGAAGGAATAGGTAATCCAGAAAACGGGCCAGGCATAAACAACAATGCATTTTCCGGTGATAAGGGATCAACTCCGGAGCCAGATAATTTGTCCCACAATATTTTAGTTCCTAACCCACGTCCACCAATAAATAGTTTAATATCTTCTTCCGGAATCTGAGCTTTTTTTATTTCCCCGGTTGTAAGATTTATATCAAGTAATTTTCCATAATATCCTTTTGGTGCCATAATATCCTCCTAAACATTTATATTATAAAGTTGATTTATAAGCTTTTTAGCAATTTGTAAAGGTGCAAGATCAATTAAATCGCGATCGGCGGGCATCTCTATATATTCAAGTGCATCATATGGGCAATTTTTCACACACTGTGGATTACCATCGCATAGAGTACACATACGTTCTGGCATATTTGTCTGCGGATTTGGTTGTATAATTCCACTTCGAAGTTCTTTACAGGCTTCTGCACATTGCATACAGCCAATACATCTTTCTATGTCATTTTTGATTGTCATATTTTTATCCCTGTATAATGCTTTTCGTCCTGTTATAACATCCGGATCAACGGGGCAAGCGCTTATACATGGTGTATCAGGACAAATAGCACAAGTAACAGGAATATCAACATCGGGATTAAAATGATATACTGATATATTAGAATAATGTGGATTTCCTAAACCATTTACCTTTTGTCCATCAATAACAATTGGATGATTGTATGCAGAACAGGCCGATTCACATGTCCTACATCCTGCACATTTTTCAAAATTTACACTTATTGCTTTTATTATGTTTAGCTCTGTGTCTTTAATTATTCTGAAACCGTAAGATCCCAACACAATTAATCCACCACCTCCCAGCGCCATATCCTGAAGAAAGTGTCTTCGTGTATATTGTTTTGAATTTCCCATAACTATTATCTTTTAATACAGGTATAAAATATATATATGAAACAGTAAGCTATTATCCATAAACAACAAAATTATGATCCAATTTCACTTCAGATTTTAAAAATCATAACATCCTATTACAGTATTTTTATTAACGAAATAAGAACATGTAAACTGTCCTTCTATATGGTCTCATAGGTTTCTTTTTTAGTAATATAATTTCTAACACATTACAAAAATCGATATGCATATGTATACATATGGCTTTCAGTTGTATAAGATACTAAAACTTTAGAATTAAGTCAAGAAATATATATAGAAATTTCAATACGAATACGAATATTAATATAGAATGGTTCCAGTGTTCGAAAATAAATGACAGTTATGAAGAAAAAAATCAAAAATATTGAAATCTTAACGCTAAGAAAGAACAAAAGACTAATATCTTTAATTACAGTTTTTCCAGCTAGGTAAGTTTTACTTATTTATACATCGAAAATCAATCCTGTCCTAAACGTTTGTTGAATTGATAAATATATCTCTGAGCTTATTATATTCATTGATTAAGTATCATTTCAGGAAAAAGAACCCCTTGTATTGATGTTTTAATTTTAG
>JAQIBH010000005.1 GCA_027859205.1 Bacteroidales bacterium
ATCTTGATCGAACAATTTGGGATTTTGATAAAAATGCCATAGATACTTTTCAAGAGATTTATTCAAATTATGATTTGGAAAGAATCTTCACGTCATTTGAGAATTTTTATAAATCATACGTTAAACACAATGATAATTTATGGAATGATTATCGTCTTGGGGAAATTAAAAAATCAATTTTAACTTATAAAAGATTTTCTTTAACATTAGAAGAATATGGGGTTAAAGATGATGAATTAGCAAAAAAAATTGCCTCGGATTATATTACAATTAGTCCTACAAAGAAACAATTATTTCCTTTTGCTCACGAAACTTTAGATTACTTATATAAAAAATATAAACTACATATAATTACAAATGGGTTTAACGAGGTGCAGTTTACTAAGCTGGAAAACAGCGATTTAAATAAGTACTTCTTAAAAGTTTTTACTTCTGAAGATGCTGGTGCTCAGAAACCAAATCCAAGAATTTTTGAACATGCATTAAAAAATGCAAATGCTAAAAAGGAGGATAGTATTATGATTGGTGATGATCTTCAAGTTGATATTGTTGGGGCAAAAGATTTTGGCTTAGATCAAATCTATTTTAATCCAGAAAGAGAAATACATTTCGAAAATATTACCCACGAAATTAACTCCTTAAAGGAATTACAAGAAATATTATAACTATACTCCTTTAAAATGGAACTTCATTATCAAAATTTCTGTTACTACCAACATCGAACATATCGTCCTTGGATTTTTGAGATGCTTTTTCTTCAGCGTTCATTTTTGAGCCATATGTTTTAGCGCCTCCGTTTATATCATTCTCTACAGGAAACTCTCCTATATAATCTTCTTCTAAATCTTCAAACTTAGCCATTTCAGCCCTAAATCTAAGTTTAATATCGGCTAAAGCGCCATTTCTATGTTTTGCCATTATTATTTCAGCCATTCCAATTAAAGAATTTCCCTCCTCATCTTCAACAAATCCATACTTTTCAGGACGGTGAATAAACAATACCATATCTGCATCCTGCTCAATAGCACCAGATTCACGTAAATCGGATAATTGCGGACGTTTTGTACCGGAACGCATTTCAACAGAACGATTCAACTGAGACAAAGCAATTATTGGTACATTTAATTCTTTTGCTATACCCTTTAATGATCGAGAAATCATACTTACTTCTTGTTCACGATTCCCTTTTGTTTCAGTAGGTCCTGTCATCAACTGCAAATAGTCAATTATAATAATATCAATTTTTTTCTGACTCATTAATCGACGACACTTTGCCCTTAATTCAAAAACAGATATCCCTGGAGTATCATCAATATAAATATCGGCATCGACTAAACGTTTAATTTTATATTCTAACTGTTCCCATTCGAAAGGTTCCAATCTACCATTTCTAATTTTATCGGATGCCAGCTCGGTTTCGGCAACAATTAAACGATTTACTAACTGAACTGATGCCATTTCGAGCGAGAATAATGCTACACTTTTATTATGATCAATAGCCATATTTCGGGTCATGGATAAAACAAATGCTGTTTTACCCATTGATGGACGAGCTGCAATAATAACTAGATCGGAACGCTGCCAGCCTGAAGTAACTCTATCTAATTTAGTATATCCCGAAGGCACACCACTTAATCCATCTTCACGTTTACCTGCCTCTTCAATCTGGCTAAGGGCATCCTTAATAATAAGATCAATCTTAGTAGTTTCCTTTTTTATATTTCCTTCTGCTACTTTAAATAATTCAGATTCAGAAAAATCAATTAAATCATTAACATCAATACTATCATCGTATGCTCTTCCTTGTATTTCGGTTGAAACACGTATCAGTTCACGTTGAATATATTTTTGAGCTACAATTCTTGCGTGATATTCAATATGTGCAGCAGATGATACTTTACTTGCTAGTTGAGTGATATAAAAAGGACCACCTATCAAATCTAGCTCGTCTCTTTTTCTTAGTTCTTCGGTAACCGTTAAAATATCTATAGGTTGTAATTCCTGTGATAAATCCAGAACCGCTTTAAAAATTTTCTGATGTACTTCTTTGTAAAAACTTTCTGGCTGAATAATATCCATTACTGCAATAATTGCGTCTTTTTCGAGCATTATTGCACCAAGAACTGCTTCTTCAAGATCCAGAGCCTGTGGAGGTATATTCCCATAATCAAGTGACTGATCTATATTGATTTTTTTTGGATATTTTTTTGTATTCCCAACCATTTTTATTCTAAATTTGGAAACCAAAGGTAATAATACAAAGCTCAAATTACATACTATATCCTATTTTCTTTTTGTGATTTTTGTTAACTAAAGTTATTAACAATTGTTAATTAATTTTTATTATTTGGTTTAATTCTAAAATAGTAATTTTGCTTTTTATACTAATTAAAATTCGATGATTTTATACCCGAATGCCAAAATCAATATTGGCTTAAATATTACCAAAAAAAGGGCTGATGGATTTCATAATATAGAAACTATCTTTTATCCTATAGGATTATCAGATATCTTAGAAATTAATATCTCCAATGATAAAATAAAATTTGAAAACACCGGTCTAAGTGTTGAAAACAAAAAATTTAAATCAAATATTTGTTACAAAGCTTATAAAGAACTAAATAATGATTTTTCTTTAAAACCACTCAATATTCATTTACATAAAATTATTCCTTTTGGTGCTGGTTTAGGAGGTGGGTCGTCCGATGCTTCATTTACTTTAAAAGCAATCAATTCAATAATGAAACTTAATATTGATGATAATTCTTTACTAAAGCATGCTGAAGAAATTGGAAGTGATTGTCCTTTTTTCATAATAAACAAACCCACTTTTGCAGAGGAAAAAGGTAATATTTTCAAGCCAATTGATTTAAAATTAAAGGGATACTTTCTCGTAATTATTTATTCTGATATTCATATAAATACAGCTGAAGCTTATGAAAGAACTATTCCTAAAAAGCCTAAAACAAGTCTTTTAGAATTAATAAAACAACCAATCGAACACTGGAAAGGAACTATTAAAAATGATTTTGAAGATTCTGTTTTTAAAGATTATCCTGAATTAAAAGATATAAAAGATCAATTATATAATCTTGGAGCAATTTATGCATCCATGTCGGGAAGTGGATCTGCTATTTTTGGACTTTTCGAAAATAAAATTGATATTCCAAATAATTTTGAAAAAGATTTTAAATGGACTGAAATGTTATAAAAAAACATCCGAAACAAATTATCCCGGATGTTTAATTATTAGATTATGTCAATTCGATCATTAAGTGTCCCTTCGGTACTTTCTCCTCATCCGAAATATAAATTTTCTTTACAATTCCATCCATTGGGCAATAAATCTTATTCAGCATTTTCATTGCCTCAAGAATCATCACTAAATCTCCTTCTTTAACTTCCTGTCCCTCTTTAACATGAATTTTAACAACAGTACCAGGTATTACAGATAATATTTTTCTAAAATCTGGCTTTTCCCATTTTTTTCTGTTTTTATATTTTTCAGTTAAAAAAGTTTTATAGTTTTTACCATGTACAGTTGAAATTGTGCTTAAACGAGTTTTTGCATCCTCATTTATATTTGAAGTCGTAGTTTTTTTTACTTTTGTTTTTTTAAATGCCATGATCTTAATATTTAAAATGGAGGAATTCCATGTTTCTTATATGGCTTTTTATCAACCTTATCTTGAGATCCTTCAATTGCATGAAGTAAAAGCTTTCTTGTTTCTTCAGGTTCAATTACTGAATCAACATAACCTTTAGCCGCTGCTACATATGGATTAGCAAATTTCTCTTTATATTCCTTAACTTTTTGCTTACGCATTTTATTAGGATCCTCAGCTTCCATTATTTCTTTTCTAAAAATAATATTAGCAGCACCTTCAGGTCCCATTACAGCAATTTCTGCTCCAGGCCATGCAAATACAAAGTCGGCATTTAAGTGACGTGAATTCATTGCAATATATCCACCACCATAAGCTTTACGAAGTATAACTGTAATTTTTGGTACAGTTGCTTCTGAATATGCATAAAGTATTTTAGCACCATGACGAATAACACCCGCATGTTCTTGATCTGCTCCGGGAAGATATCCTGGTAAATCAACCAATGTTACAATTGGAATATTGAATGCATCACAATAACGTATAAAACGTGCAGCTTTATCCGATGAATCAACATCAAGAACACCTGCAAGTACTAATGGCTGATTACAAACAAAACCTACTGTTTGACCATCCATTCTACCAAAACCAATAACCATATTTGCAGCCCAAAGCTCCTGTATTTCAAGAAAATCAGAATCATCGGTAATTGCTCGTACAACATCACGAACATCATATGGTTCTTTTGGATTACCCGGTACAATTTCATCAATTTTATATTGATCAACTTTTGGCTCCTTTGTTCCCACTGACTGTGCCTTCTTGCTATTATTCCAAGGTATATAAGCTATCAACTTTTTAATTTGATCGAAACATTCAATTTCACTTTCTGCAAAGAAGTGTGCATTTCCGGTCATTTCACTATGAACTCTAGCCCCACCTAAATCTTCCATAGAAATTTCTTCGCCAAGAACAGTTTTTATAACCTCAGGTCCGGTAATAAACATCTTAGAAATCTTGTCTACAACAAATACAAAGTCAGTTAATGCTGGTGAATACACCGCACCTCCCGCACAAGGACCTAATATTACAGAAATTTGAGGAATAACTCCCGAAGCAGTAGTATTACGATAGAAAATCTCACCGTAACCTGCCAAAGAATTAACACCTTCTTGAATACGAGCACCTCCAGAATCATTAATTCCAATAATTGGAACTCTCATTTTCATGGCATGATCCATAATTTTGGTAATTTTTCGAGCGTGCATTAAACCTAAGGATCCACCTGCAACAGTAAAATCCTGAGCATAAATACAAATTGGAGCACCGTAAATAGTCCCTGTACCAATAATTACACCATCACCATGAAGAACCTTAGTAGCCATACCAAAATCACGAGCTTCATGTTCTACGAACATATCATACTCATGAAAAGAGTTTTCATCCAATAAAGTAATAATTCTTTCTCGAGCGGTCATTTTCCCCATAGCAACTTGCTTCTCTACAGCTTTTTCACCACCGCCCTGAAGCACTTGTTCCCGCTTTTTTTGAAGTTCAAGAATTTTTCTTTTCAAAGACATAAATTGTTAATTTAGTTAATAAATTACCTATGATAACCTGTTTATTTTATAAGCATTCTCTAAAAGAATTGCAACATTACATAATCAATCTTATTTATTAAAATTAAATTATAACTTATAAAACATATAAAAGACCAACACATTATGTATAGCCTAATAAATTAATCCCAAATGATTTAGATTCATTAGCAAAGTTAGGAAATTTTAGCACACCATATATACATTATTTCGGTGCTAAGCGATACAGGTAGATGCCAATAATGGTATAGATAAAGTTAGGCATCCATACTGCGATAAATGGATTCATACTGCCACTTATAGCAAACATTGTTGTAAAACGCATAAACAATATATATGAAAAGCTCAATGCCAAGCCAAGCCCAATATGCATACCAATTCCTCCTCGAACTTTCCGTGACGACAATGAAACACCAATTAAAGTTAAAATAAAGGTTGAAAATGGGTATGCAAATCTTTGATATTTATCAATTAATAACTCAACAACATTATCGGCTCCTTTCATATATTGTTGCTCAATATACTCATTTAACTGGGGTAATGTCATCGTTTCCGTGAAGTTTTGCATACGCTTAAATTCCTCAGGAAACATATATAATACTGTATCTATTTTAGCTCCAGAAGTAATTTTTTCACTCAAACTATCAATATCTCTTATATAATAATTTCTTATTGTCCATTTTGAAATTGATGTATCCCATTTAATATAATCCGAAATTAGTTTAGATTTTAAAACACCTTCTTCGAATTTTTCAATAGAAAATTTATACCCTATATCGTTCGATGTATTATAACTTTTCATATAAATAAAAACTCCGGGTTTTATTTGCCTATGTATATCTTTATCAGTATTCCGAACCGGGTTTTTAATATATTTATATTCAAAATTTTTTCTAACTACATTTGCAGGAGGAATGATGTAGGCCATTAATAAAAAAGATATTAAAGCAATAACAAGTGCTGAAATAAAATAAGGATACATTAATCTTTGAAAACTAACTCCACTACTAAGAATTGCAATAATTTCAGTATTTGCTGCTAATTTTGATGTAAAAAAGATGACAGCAATAAATGTAAATAATGAACTAAAAAGATTCGCAAAATAAGGAATCCAATTCAAATAATAATCAACTACAATTTCTCCAAAAGGAGCCGATTTCTCCAAAAAATCTTCAACTTTTTCAGCAACATCAAATACTATAGCAATACTAATTATTATTATAATAGCAAAGAAATAAGTCCCTAAGAACTTCTTTATTATATAAATATCAATTTTTTTAAGTCCTAAAAAACTCATAATCTCACTGATAAAATTTGCACCATTTCATTTTTCCATGTATAAAATGTGCCGTCTAGTATTTTTTGTCTGGCTTCACCAACCAACCAAAGATAGAAACTTAAATTATGTAAACTAGCTATCTGTCCACCTAATAGTTCTTTTGAAATAAATAAATGTCTTAAATATGCTTTTGTGAATTTTGTGTCCACAAAAGAAGCGCCATTTTCTTCAATTAAGGAAAAATTGTTCTTCCATTTAACATTTTTTATATTTATTATCCCATTACGTGTAAACAACATTCCATTTCTTCCATTACGTGTAGGCATCACACAATCAAACATATCAATTCCTCGTGCTATTCCTTCAAGAATATTCACAGGAGTACCCACTCCCATTAAATATCGAGGCTTATGCTCAGGTAAAATTTCATTAACAACTTCAATCATATCATACATCTCCTCAGCAGGTTCGCCAACAGATAATCCACCAATAGCATATCCATCTCTGTCATGTGAAGCTATATTTTTTGCTGATTCTATTCTTAAATCCTTATAAACACTCCCTTGAACAATTGGGAAGAATGTTTGCTTATGTCCATATAAAGAATCAGTTTCGTCAAATCTTTTCAATCCTCTCTTTAACCAGCGATGAGTTAATTCCATTGATTTTTTTGCATAATCGTAATCACAAGGATATGGTGTACATTCATCAAAGGCCATAATAATATCAGCCCCAATTATACGCTGAATATCAACAATATTCTCAGGAGTAAAAATATGTTTTGAGCCGTCGATATGTGATCTGAAATGAGCTCCTTCTTCTTTCAATTTTCTATTTGCAGACAAGGAAAATACCTGATAACCACCGCTATCTGTTAAAAGTGGTCGATCCCAATTCATAAATTGATGTAATCCACCGGCCATTTGCATGGTTTCCATTCCCGGTCGCAAATATAAATGATATGTATTACCTAATATTATTTGAGCTTTAACATCATCGACTAAATCGCGTTGATTAACTCCTTTTACACTACCAACCGTTCCAACTGGCATAAAAATTGGAGTTTGGATTTTTCCATGATCAGTTGATAACTCCCCAGCTCTTGCCTTTGTATTAGTATCTTTTGCAAATATATTAAATTTCATAAAGCTTAATTTTCGTGGCAAAGATAAAAAATGTGAATAAATAATTCATTTCTTCGAATCACAATTCTTGTTTAAGCGAAAAATGTTTAATAAAATTGCCAAGAACAATATAAACTCAAAGAACCATGGAATATCTGGATTTTATTCTGGCAAATCCAATTTACACTTTACTTGTTGCATTTGGTTTAAGCTTATTAATTCAATTGTATTATTATTTTTTCTACTATTCGAGAATCCTTTTTTTAAGAAAAAAACGAGACCAAAAGCAAATTAAGGAGCCAGTCTCTATAGTTATTTGTGCTCGTAACGAAAAAGAAAATCTAGAAAAATATCTTCCCAGTATATTAACTCAAGATTATCCAAATTATGAAGTAATTGTTGTTAATGATTGTTCAGAAGATGAATCGGAATTTGTTCTTGAGAGATTGCAAAAAAAATACAAAAACCTTAAAGTAACAACTATTAAGCAAGACGAAAAATTTTATCACACAAAGAAACTTGCTTTAACAATTGGGATTAAAGCTGCAAAAAACGATTTATTGCTGTTAACAGACGCTGATTGCACAGCCTATAGTAATAAATGGATTGAAAAAATGCAGGCTAATTTCACAGATAAAACTGATATTGTTCTTGGTTATGGAGGATACATCAGAGAAAGGAAATTAGTTAATAATATTATCCGTTTTGATACTTTATTTATTGCACTACAATATTTAACTTTTGCATTAGGCAAAAAAACATACATGGGTGTTGGTAGAAATCTTGCATATCGCAAATCCATATTTTTTAAAAACAAAGGGTTTGCTAGTCACAACCACATAGAATCCGGGGACGATGATCTCTTTATTCATGAAGTTGCCAACAAAAAAAATACAAAAATAGAAATCTCTCAAGAATCTATTACCAGATCGAAGGCTGAATCAACCTTTTCAGCTTGGTTTAAACAGAAAAAAAGACACATTACTACAGGAAAATTATATAAATTCGGAACAAAATGGCGTTTATTTTGTGAGAATACTAGTAGAATTTCCTTTTACATTCTTTTTGTATTATCGCTAATGTGGTTTAAGGATTTATACATATATATTTTAGGCGCTTTTGCATTTAGAATGATAATACAATTAATTGTTTATAAAGTTACTATGATACGTTTTCATGAAAGAAATTTGTTAATATCTTCTATTCTTTATGATTTTTTAATGCCATATTTAAATTTTTCTTTTATTTTAGCCAACAGCTTCACTTCAAAAAGAAATAAATGGAAGTAAATTCGAATCTATCAGAAAAAGGCAAACATGACTACATGCTTGTGAAACTTGCCATTGCAGGTGATCAAAAAGCATATGCTGAACTCCTGGGTAGATACAGAGATGCAATTTATTTTATGCTACTAAAAATGGTTAACAATAAAAGCGATGCTGAAGATTTAACCATTGAGGCTTTTGGAAAAGCATTTAAAAATATTAGTCAGTATACTCCCAATTACGCTTTTAGTACGTGGTTATTTAAAATTGCAACAAATAATTGTATCGATTTTATTCGTAAGAAAAAAGCAAATCTTATTTCATTAGATCAATCATCGGTCGATAATGAAAACCTAGGAACACCTTTGCATGCAAACACTCCCGATCCGGAAGAAGATATGATTAAGAGTCAGCGCATGGCACTAACGCGTAGTATTGTTGAAAAACTTAAACCTCGTTACAAAACATTAGTTGAATTAAGATATTTTAAAGAATTCTCCTACGAAGAAATTGCAAACGAGCTCAATTTGCCAATTGGAACAGTTAAAGCCCAGCTATTTAGGGCTCGCGAATTACTTTACAATATTTTAAAAAATAACAATCCAAATATCAAATAGCCTGCAATATGGAAATAATCCTAAAATACTTTCCCGAATTAACGGAAAAGCAAAACAGGCAATTTCATCAATTACAAGAATTGTACGAAGAATGGAATAATAAAATCAATGTTATTTCTCGTAAGGATATTGATCAGCTTTACGAAAGGCATGTTCTACATTCATTAGCTATTGCTAAAATAATTCAATTTAAACCCAATACTGAAATTCTTGATGTTGGAACCGGCGGAGGTTTCCCAGGAATACCATTGGCAATACTTTTCCCCGAATGCGATTTTCATTTAGTAGATTCTATTGGTAAAAAAATAAAAGTAGTTAAAGAAGTTTCGGCTGCTTTAGGTCTTGAAAATATTAGAGTTGAACAAATAAAAGCCGAAAAAATAAAAAACACTTACGATTTTATTGTAAGTAGAGCAGTTACTGCCTTTCCTATATTTTATAATTGGGTAAGAAAAAATGTAAAGCAGGAATCACAAAACAAACTACAAAATGGAATATTATATTTAAAAGGAGGCAATCTCCACAAGGAATTAAAAAAATTTGAATCAAGAATTAGCTCCTTTGAAATCTCTGAGTTCTTTACAGAATCGTTTTTTGAAACAAAAAAAGTCATTTATCTTCCAATTTAATTTAATATTATTACTCAAATCATTTTGCAGGAAAGAAAAAATCATTACTTTTGCAGTTCTAAAAATAAAAGTAAAAACATTGTAAAAATATTTTGAGATGAAAAGAACATTTCAGCCTTCGAACACAAAAAGAAAAAACAAGCACGGATTCAGAGAAAGAATGGCGTCTGTTGGTGGTAGAAAAATATTAGCTAGAAGAAGAGCTAAGGGTAGAAAACAATTAACTATATCTGACGAATTCAATTCAAGGAAATAATTAATAACTGTATATAATTTAAGTAAGGAATAATTCATTTTATTCCTTACTTTTTTTTATTTACTAAAAGTCAACTTGCCTCCACTCCTTCCTTTTATCAAACAATATCTTCTTTTCATTGTTTGATTTCCTAAAAGAATTAAAATTCTCTTATTTTTGTAAGCTAAAATTTTAACAAATTGATACAAGAGGTACTTTCAAAAGGACAATTGAGTGATTTGCACGAAAAAATTACTAATAATATCCTTCAACAGCAAAGATTAACTGTTGATGAGGGAATAGAATTATTTAACTTCGATTTAGGAATACTCGGAATTATTGCAAGCTTTCAAAACAAAAAAAAGAATCAAGACAAAGTATTCTTCAATAAAAATTTTCATATAGAACCAACTAATATTTGCATCTACGATTGTAAGTTTTGTTCTTATCATAGGAAAGTAAACCAAGAAGGAAGCTGGGAGTATTCCATGGATGATATTCTAAAAAAAGCTGAATCATATAAAAACACAGGAGCAACCGAAGTTCACATTGTTGGTGGAGTGCATCCAAATCGCGATTTACATTATTACGGCGAGATGATTCAACAAATTAAAGAGATCTTACCAGATATTCATGTAAAAGCTTTCACTGCAGTTGAATTGGATTTTATGATAAAAAAAGCTCATATGAATCTTGAAGAAGGGCTTCTTAAACTAAAAGAATACGGACTAGATAGTATTCCTGGCGGAGGCGCTGAAATTTTCGAGCCCGAAATCAGAAAGCAAGTATGTCATGAAAAATCAACAGCTGAACAATGGTTAAATCTACATGAAACTGCGCATAAAATTGGACTTCCCTCTAATGCAACTATGCTTTATGGTCATTTGGAAAATAACCGCCACAGAATTGAACATCTCGATAAATTAAGAGAACTACAAGATCGAACGAAGGGGTTTAATACTTTTATCCCTTTAAAATTTAAGAAGGCGAATAATTCATTATCCTATATTGGAGAAGTTAACACCTTTGAGGATCTTAAAATGTTTGCAATCTCAAGAATATATCTTGATAATTTTGATCATATAAAAGCTTACTGGCCAATGCTCGGTAAAGATATTTCACAAATCTCTTTATCTTTTGGAGTCGATGATATTGATGGAACTATTGATGATTCAACAAAGATTTATTCTATGGCAGGTGCAAAAGATCAAATACCAACTATGACTACCAATGACCTAGTTGAATTGATTAAAGCAGCCGGCAAAAAACCAATTGAAAGAGATACCATTTACAACACATTTAAGGAGTATTAACTGATTAATTTTACATTAGATTAATTTTAGTTTGTGCTTACATAATTTTATATTTGTCTCATCGTTAATAATATTAATGATTTAACAGCACAAATAATAATGACTCTATTTAAATACCTAAGCAGCAAATATTTTTACAAACATTTAGCTTATGCTATTGGCGGCGTTACTGGGTTAATAATTTTCATTTTCTTAATCTTGAAAGTTTATACACACCACGGACAAGCTTTATCTGTTCCTGATTTTAAAGGATTAACAATAGAAGAAGTGCACAAAAAAGCTAAAAAGAGTAAAATGCGGATTGAGGTATCCGACTCAGTATTTAATAATAACTTACCTAAGGGAACTGTAATAGAACAAAATCCGATTGTAGGATTTAAGGTAAAAAAAAATCGTCGAGTATTTGTTACAGTTAATGCTTTAAATCCTGAAAAGGTAAAAATGCCTAATATTGTTGGGGTTTCGCACCGACAGGCAGAAGCTGTACTAAAAAATGCAGGATTAGAAATCGGTAGATTAATTCATATTCCTGATATTGCAATAAACAATGTATTAAATCAAAAATTTAATGGTGAAGAAATTAAAGAAGGATTTATGATTCCCAAAGGATCAAAAATTGATTTAGTTTTAGGTATGGGTTTAAGCAATCAAAAAACTCAAATCCCCGATCTTGATCATTATTCGCTGGAGAGAGCTAAAACAAGAATTTTACGATCAGCATTAAATTTAGGAGCAGTAATTTATGGTGAATCAATTCTTACAGGAGAAGATTCCACTGAAGCAAAAGTATGGAGACAATATCCATCTTTCAAGGAAAACAAATTAATAAGATTGGGTTCCACCATTGACATATGGTTAACTGTTGACTCAACAATTCTTTATCCGGAAATGCAAGTTGAGTTAATAGATACATTAATCAATAATGAATAAAACATTACTTTTGAAAAACGTTAAATTCTATATAGCTAGTTTAATTCTGCTTACTTGTATAACTTCCTCTAAAGCACAGGAAACAATAACGGGTTTGCAAACAAACCCCACAATCAAGCAACTATATTCAAACAATTCAAGAACCAAAACCGTTCAAACAAAAGCTCTTTTGGAACTTCCATTTATTGATGATTTCGCTAAAACAATAGGTTTCACCGACGAATTATTATGGCAAGATAAAAATGTTTTTGTAAACCAAACTTATGCATTCGATCAATTAAGTATTGGCGTTGCTACTTTTGATGCAATAGACGAAACTGGAGCCATACACTCAAATGCAAGCATTTTACCTTTTAGTGCAGACACCCTAACTTCTAATATTATAAATCTTAATTACCCGGGAAACAACACTATATTTTTAAGTTTTTACTATCAACCGGGAGGTTTAGGAGATACACCTGATATTAAAGATTCCTTAATTTTAGAGTTTTGCTATTCCGATACTGTTTGGAATAAAAAGTGGAGCGTTATTTTTAACGAAACGGATTCTATATTATCTGAAAAACACTTTTATGCAGATACAACTAATAAAACTATTAATGGCGATACGATAACCGATCTGAAAAGAGTTTTCCAACAAGTTTTAATTCCTGTAAATGAAGCTCAATATCTAACCGACAGTTTCCAATTCAGATTTAGAAATTATGCCAGTTTATCTGGGAATGAAAGCGCCGAAAGCAAAGCAAGCAATGCTGATCATTGGCATATCGATTATGTAATTCTCGATAAAGATCGAAGCATTAACGATACTTTTATTGTTGATATTGCAATTTGTGAACCAATGGGTTCTCTTTTAAAAAACTATGAAGCCATACCTTGGAAACACTTCGACAGAGCAAGTGCATATGAAATGGGAGATACCATTCAAATTACATTTCGTAACCTTACAGACACCATTGTAAATCCCAAAAAAACATTCGAAATAGAAGACTTGTTAGGTTTTACAGGAACAACTCCTTTTGAACGCACTCAAGAACCTGAAATGCAACCACAAACAAAATACACGTATGAAAGATCTATTGATTATCTATTCCCTTATAATCCATCTATTGATTCCGCCTTGTTTGAGATACGAAGTTTTTTTGATGAAAATGATATAGAAGAAGCTCCTTTCCAATGGAATGATACATCACGTTTTTTGCAGAAATTCTACAATTATTATGCTTACGATGACGGTACCGCAGAAAGCGGCTATGGTATTATTGGAGAAGGAACAGAAAATGCAATGGTTGCAATGCGTTATAACACCTATAAAAAAGATACTTTAAGAGCTGTTCAAATCTTTTTTAATCAGACTTTAGGCGATGTGAATCAATACTCGTTTAAGCTTCATGTTTGGAAAGATGATAATGGGAAACCGGGAAAAATAATTTATACCAAAGAAGGACTTAAACCACAAAAAGAAGATGAAATTAATAAATTTGCCACTTATATTATTGATTCAACTTTAGTTCTTGAAGGAAATTTTTACATCGGTTGGCAAAAAGTTAATACTCCAGAAATGCTTAATGTAGGCTTCGATGTAAATAAAATTAATAACGATAAACTTTTTTATAGATTCTCGAATTCCTGGGTGCAATCAAAATTTGAAGGAACAATAATGATTCGTCCTTTATTTGGAGAAGAATTAAATTTCTCAACAAGCACAAATACTACGACATTAGAAAATCATTCTCCTGATTATACGATTTATCCAAATCCTGCAAATGACCAATTGAATATAAACATCGACGATCAATTTACAACAGATTACCGATATACGATATTTGATATTTATGGAAGAATATTTATTGATTCGAATGAAAATCAATCAAATATTGATATATCCGGATTAAATTCGGGAGTATACTTTATTCGAATATCAAATCCATATGGAGCAAATACAACCAAAAAGTTTATGATAGTTCGTTAAATAATAATAATGAAAGAAGAAGAAATTAGAGAAAATGAGGAGCAGGAATTATTCGAACATCATAGAATTGAAGTTGATGCTGGGCAAAAACCTTTAAGAATAGACAAATTCCTTGTAAACAGAATTGAAAATGCATCGAGGAATAAAATTCAAAGTGCAGCCGATGCCGAAAATATCTTAGTTAATACTAAGCCGGTAAAATCAAATTACAAAGTAAAGCCAAACGATATAATTTCCATTGTAATGGCTTATCCACCTCGTGAAATTGAATTAATACCAGAAGATATTCCTCTCAATATTGTTTATGAAGATGATCAGTTGGTAATAGTAAATAAAGAACCTGGAATGGTTGTTCATCCATCGTATGGACATTATAACGGCACTTTGGTTAATGCAATGATGTACCATCTTAAAGATCTTCCTTTATATAACACAGGTGTTTTGCGTCCTGGATTAGTACATAGAATAGATAAAAACACTTCGGGACTATTGGTGCTTGCAAAAACAGAACAAGCCTTAAATAAACTTGCCAAGCAATTCTTCGATAAAACTACAGAAAGAAGATATTACGCATTGGTTTGGGGAACATTCGAAGAAAAAGAAGGAACAATCACAGGTCATGTGGGCAGGAATATTAAAAACAGAAAAGTAATGCATGTATTCCCAGATGGCGAGCAAGGGAAACATGCTGTTACACATTATAAAGTGTTACAAGAATTAGGATATATTACTTTGGTGGAATGTAGACTCGAAACAGGTCGAACACATCAAATACGCGTACATTTTAAACATATTGGTCATCCCCTTTTTAACGATTTTGAATATGGAGGCGATCAAATCCTAAAAGGAACCACTTTTACAAAATACAAACAATTTGTTCAGAACTGTTTCCAAATATTACCTCGTCAAGCTTTACATGCAAAAACATTAGGTTTTACCCATCCAACAACAGGAGAATACATGCGCTTTGATTCGGAAATACCCGATGACATGATTCAAGTTATTGAAAAATGGAAAAGATATTTAACAGGTCGAGAATCAAATGAATAAATTTTAAACCTTTTGATAGTTTCATCGTAAAAATTTGTAATTCTTAATCGATACGTAATGAGAAAACATTCAAATAGTCTACTTTCATTAATACTGATTTTTGTTACTCTAAGTTTTAATTCAATAGCGCAAACCACAGGCCCGGAATCTGGAACTCTCCTAATAATTGGAGGAAATGCCGATGACAGTCTTTTTATTCCGATGTTTAAAGAATTAGCGGGTGGAGATAGTGCTGAAATAGTAATCATTCCTACTGCTCGCGATGACGAAAGCCTTTCGAAAGATCCTGATTTTAAAAAGTTAATTAGCAGATTCGAAAAATATAATTTTAAACAAATTAATGTTTTACACACACGAAATCCAGAAGTAGCTAATTCTCCCGAATTCGTTGAAGCTTTACATACTGCTACGGGTGTTTGGTTTCAAGGTGGTAGACAATGGCGTTTGGCAGATTCGTACTTAAATACATTAGCACATTTAGATATATATGGAGTTTTGCACAGAAACGGAGTTGTTGCAGGTTCTTCGGCTGGAGCAACAATCCAAGGTTCGTATTTAGCACGAGGTGATACAAAAACAAATATAATAATGATGGGCGATCATGAAGAAGGATTATCACTAATTAAGAATATTGCAATTGATCAGCATCTATTGGCACGCAACAGACAATTTGATATGTTCGATATAATTAATAATAAGCCTGAATTATTAGGAATTGGTTTAGATGAAAACACAGGAATATTAGTCAAAAAAAATACTTTTGAAGTTGTTGGCGAACATTACGTTGCAATCTACGACAGAACCCGATGGTCAGCAGACCAAGATACAATTTTCCAATTACCAAAAAACAGCAAAGAATTTTATTTTTTAAAAAAAGGTGATAAGTACAATATGTTCGAAAGAAAAATTATCGAATAACAAGGTTTGTTCTTTCACTTAATACAATTTACTTTTTTCTTCTTTAATTTAACAATGCACTAACGATAATTATAAATCAACTTAGTTCATCAGCACGCATATCAAATTAATACGTGTTAAATGTTCATTAATCATCAAAAACGCCACATTCATCATAACGTTTAAACTTATTGAAATTCTCTCCGTAATTAAGCTTAGAAACACGAATTCAATACGTTATTTATAAAGAATTTAATGATGACTGAGCGAAATTTAAGGAAATTGGAAGATGAAATTTGGAAAGAGATTCCAATTGCTGATAAAAAATACGAAGTAAGTAATTATGGCCGCGTAAAAAGCTATTGTTATGATAAAACTAACGGGAAAATTTTAAGACCAGGTTTAACTAAAGGCTTTCATACCGTAACTTTTAAAACTAACGATAAAAAGAAGACTTTTCTAGTTCATAAATTGGTTGCTATGGTTTTTGTTCCCAAAGAAAATGAAGATGAAATTATCTCAATACACCTTGACTGGAATAAGCGAAATAATCATTACAAAAATCTACAATGGGTTACTAAAAAAGACGCTTACGCACGAATAATGCCCCGATTACAAGCAATCAATAAAATTAAAAATAAAGGAATTGTTCGGAATTCTAAATTAAAACCCGAAGATGTTATGGTTTTAAAAGGAATGCTCGAAAAAGGAATTAAACAAAACGTTATCGCTAAGCTATTTTCAATTAGCGAAATGCAAGTTACCAGAATTAAGAGAGGGGAAAATTGGAATAAAATTAAAGCAGCTGTCGAGGTATAGTCTCGCTTCACCTTGTTAAAACGCTGCATTGCTCAATGTGGCGTTTTTTTATATACAGTTATATCACAACCTACCTTACACATTTCTTAAAATATTATGAATAAACATCCTATAAGTTTAATATTTTTAAATAGTTCTTATCACATTAAAAGTATTAATCTTATTTTTGATAATTAATAGAAACTCATGGCTGAAATAAATATTAAGTAAAATGAAAAAAAAAATAGCAATAGTTGCAGGAGGCGATTCATCTGAATATATAGTTTCAATTAACAGTGCAGATCAAATTGCTAAAGTTTTGGATAAAGAAAAATATGATGTTTATACTGTAATTATTAAAGATACTGAGTGGATCGTAAAAAGCGATACAGTTTGCGATTTAATTGTTAATAAAGATGACTTTAGCTTTTCATTAAATAATCAGAAAACTAAATTTGATTGTGCTTTGATTATTATTCATGGTACACCTGGTGAAGATGGAAAACTGCAAGGTTATTTCGATACATTAAGAATTCCATATACAACTTCCAGCACATTAGCATCTGCATTAACGTTTAATAAGATTTTCAGTAAAAACTATTTAAAATTATTCGATATTTCATTAGCAAAATTTGTTTCAATTAAAAAAGGGAATAAAATTGATAAAGATGAAATAATTGCGACTACAGGTCTACCATGTTTTGTTAAACCAAACTGCGGAGGATCAAGTTTTGGTATAAGCAAGGTTAAAGCAAAAGAAGAACTCGGCAAAGCTATTGAAATAGCATTTAAAGAAGATCATGAAATATTAATTGAAGAATTTTTGGACGGAAGAGAATTAACATGCGGCCTTGTTAAAACTACAAATGAATCATTTATATTTCCGCTAACGGAAATCATAAGCAAAAATGAATTTTTCGATTACGAGGCCAAGTACACCGAAGGTATGGCCGAGGAAATTACACCAGCTCAAATTCCCGACAAACTAACAAAAGAAATTCAGAGTCTATCATCTCAGATATACGACATATTCCAGTTAAATGGCCTAGTCCGTATTGATTTCATCGTGGCAAATAACAAGCTATATTTCATTGAAGTTAATACAGTGCCCGGAATGAGTAAAACGAGCTTAGTTCCGCAACAAATTAATGCAGCCAATATAAATATTAAAGATATCTTAAGTTTAATTATTGAAGATTCAATTCTTCGATTTACTTCATAATATATATAAAGAATTTAAGAATATAATAATGCTTACTCAATAAATTTCCAGAAATTCATTTTCTTTGTTGAAGATAAAAATTGAGTTCATACACATACCAACAAAAATTCACTTTCTGTTCACTTAAAAAATAACTACTTGTAAATCAAAAAAAAATAGGGTAAATTAGGTTTACATAATCTTGTATATGAAATACAAGTTGCTTTATTTTCAGGATGAGAATTATTAACCTTAAAATAATGAAAATGAAAAAAATTAGCCCTTTTTTGTTTAAAATTTCTATTTACTTTCTATCTCTTTTTATCTCAAATACATTCTCACTAACCGGATTTAGTCAAGATCAAAAAATATATCCCGATTTTGAAGAGATCTATATTCACACCGATAAAGATATCTATACTCCTGGTGAAGATATCTGGTTTAAAGCTTACATTCTTGATGATGAATATCATATACCTTCCGGTAAAAGCAAATTATTATACATAAATATTGTAGATTTTGAAGGAAACAATATACTTTCTGAAAAACTCCCTATTCAAAGTGGATTTTCAAACGGTGATTTTCAATTACCAGACACACTTAAAAAAGGGAACTATCAAATTGTAGCATATACTGAGAATATGAAAAATAATTCTTCAGCTTTTTGGTATCATTCTGAAATAACAATTAACCCCTCTTCTATCGACTTGTGGAAAATAAATTACTATCCCAAATTAAGCAAATTAAGCAAATCTGTAATAGCCGGTGAAATTAATTGCACTTCTTATTCTAATATGCCCATCACTGACGCAACAATTCAATTCGCAATTACATCTGAAAGCAAGAAAATATATTCAAAAACACACAAAACATATTCCCTGGGTGTAGCCAAAATTAGTTGGGAAATCCCTGATAATTTTATAAACGATGAAATTGTTATTGAAATAGAAGCTAAATACCTGAATAAAAAGAAAGATTTGAAAATAAATATTCCCTTTCAAAAAAAAGGAATTGATTTAAAATTCTTCCCAGAAGGAGGATCAATAGTGCAAGGATTATTAAACCAGGTTGCTTTTAAAGTTAATGACAACTATGGATCTCCCATTGATATTAAAGGAATTCTTTTAAATCAGAAAGGTGAGCAGCTTAAAAAAATCAAAACAACCTATCAAGGTTTGGGAATATTTTCGTTTACACCAAATCCGAATGAATCATACTATGTAAAAATTAAAAATCCGAATTTTGGTGATTCTTTATATGCCTTACCTAAAGCAATTAAAAGTGGGTACATATTATCTGTTGGACAAAATGATAAATCAATTATCTCGCTACGAATAAGCATGACTCCCGACATGAAAGGTAAAAAAGTAAAATTATCCATTTCTAATGGTGTAGAATATGAAAACATTTTTGAATCAATACTAAACGATGAAAAGCGTTTCTCATTTTTAACATCTTCATTGCCTGTTGGAATATCAACAATAACATTATTTTCTGATGACATCCCGACTTCTGAACGATTAATCTTTTTGAATAAGCATAAAAAAATGCAATTATCAATTGAGACTGAAAAGGAAATATACGATCCCAGAGAAAAAGTTGAAATACAAATAAAAGCTCTCGATTTTGAGGGAAATCCTACATCAGCAAATCTCTCTTTAGCTGTTACCGAAAAAAACAAACTAATGAGTGAACAACAAAATATTGCTTCCTGGTTACTTTTAGGATCAAAACTAAAAGCTATTACCGGAGATCTATCATATTATCTAAAAGATACCGAAGCGGCTGACTCTGCGCTTAACATTTTACTTATGACTCATGGCTGGAGTAAAATTGAAAGGATTGAAGAATATTCAAAAATCATTGTCAACTCTGAAAATATACCAGGAATACGGGGAACAGTGTATACAAAGAAAAATAAACCGGCGAAAAATGCACAAGTACAAATAATAGACACAAAAACGTGGCAAGTTATAAGTACCGAAACTAATGATTTTGGAAGATTTTCTATTCCAATTGAAGATTATATTTCAGTGGCTACTAACAATGATTTGTCCATTAGTGCTACTCTCCCAAATAAATCGAAAATATTAACAATAGTATTAGATCAAAATATTAATAATGATATTTTAGCTAAATTTAAAATAAACGAAGATATTATTTTAGCCTACAATCTACCCGAAAAAAGAAGACCCATTAAAAATAATACAGCAACTGAATACACAAATTTTGATAAAACAACAGAATTTATTGATGAGGTTGTTGTTACCGGAAAAAGGTTTGATCCTGTTTATGACGAAGCAAGAAAAAACGTTTATGCAGTTCAAAAATTAGAGGGAAAAGAAATGGAATTATTAAGAAAAATGGGCGAACCCAAAAACAGTTTATTAACTTTGATTAGAAGCGCTGGGGCTACATTCAAAGTAATAAATGGTAGAGTTATATTCAGATCAAGATCATCATTAGTTACCGCTTACGAAACTGGCGCTCTTATTGTGGTTGATGGTGTACCTATGGGTGATAATATCTCAAATTTTAGCTGGATTAGCCCGATTAATGTAAAAGAAGTAAAAGTTACCACAAGTCCCGGCTCTGCACTTATGTATGGAAGCAGTTACAAAGGTCTAGTTGAAATAACAATGTTAAAAGGGAACGAAAATATAAACAAACAAGTTAATATTAAGAATGATGAAAATCTTTCTGTTATTAAAGGATATAAAATAAGTAAACAATTCTATTCGCCGGATTATTCTAAAGAAATTGAAAATAATGAAAAAACATTTGACTCTAGATCAACACTGTATTGGAATCCCAATTTAATTCTTGACAATTCGGGAGAACAAACAATCTCGTTTTTTAATGGCGATAAAAGAACCTTCTTTCAATGTAAGGTCGTTGGTACTGATGGTGCAGGTTTATTGGGATGTTCAGAAATAACAGTGAGAGTTAATTAATAAAACTGTAAAATATTTTTGCTTTCATCTTTTGACTTATATTAAATATAAAGAGCAGATTCAAATGAATCAGCTCTTTATATTTAAGAAATAATATATTTTTCTTATTTTCTTTCCTCTTTTGTCTCTTCTTTTTTCTCAGCAGCTTTCTTTTCGCAAGCGCTTGGACATTTCTTTGACTCTTTTTTTGAGCAACATCCTTTTTCAGTTTTTGCTTTAGTAGCTTTTTTTTCTGGTTCTTGAGCGTTAGTTGAGAAAGAGATAACTGCAACAAATGCTATACAAGATAATAATGCTAATACTTTTTTCATAACTTCTTTTTATTTCGTTTTTAAATATAAAACAAATATAACAATTGAACTTATACATGCATGTTATTATGTGGTTAATTCATGTTAACAGGATGTTAAAAATGTGCAAATCATTCATTTTCTAGTTACATTTGTATCAATGAAAAATCGGAAATTACAAATTGGATTAATTACTCTTACTATACTAAGTCTTATTGCTTTGCTTGGAATTCAAGTAAGCTGGATAATTAAAGCAGCAAACATGCAGGAGAGGCAATTCAGTCACAGTGTAAAACTTGCCATTAATCATGTTGTAGAACAAATGGCTGATGACCAATCTATGTGTAAGGAAGTTGCTAATTGTATGGGCGCGTCAGAAGCTTCTTCATGTTCAAAAAGTTTGTACAATAATATTAATTGGTCTAAAGTTGATTCCTTAATTAAAAATGCATTGAATCAATATCATATCAACATAGATTATGAATTTGATATAGTTGATACGCAAAAAGACGATCATTTTAATGTTTGTAATAAATCATACTTTTCAGATAATCTTGAAAATGTTATTCTTCAAAACGCTATTGAGTTAAAAATTCGATTTCCAAAAAAAAGTGAATTCATTGTCGCTCAAATAGGTTTAATGTTTATAAGCTCAATAATACTGATAGTGTTAATTAGTTTTTCTTTTATTTTAATTTTGAAATATTACATGCGTGAAAAAACTTTATACAAAGGCACTCGCGATTTTATAAACAATATTACACACGAATTTAAGACACCAATTACTAATATAGCTTTAGCTAATAGTATGATTTCAAAAAATAAAAAAATTATTAATGATGAGAAATTAAATCAATATTCTAATATTATTAAGGACGAGCAAAAGAAACTCAAAAACAGAGTAGAGGGCCTGCTTGCTATAGCTAGAATTGAAGATGGGAATAATAAAAATTATGAAATTATAAATATTTGTGATTTTATTCAATATACCGTAGACTCATATAAAGTGCAAATACAAGAATTAAACGGCACAATTAAATACGAAAAACTCTCTGATAAATGTACTGTGCATGGCGATAAAGAACAATTCCAAACTGCTATCTCAAACTTAATTGATAATGCAATTAAATATTGCGAGAATAAACCAGAGATAATTATTAAAGCTTATAATAAAGGAGAAAATATTTTTATTGAAGTTGAAGATAACGGAATAGGAATAAAAAATGAAAATATAAAACAAATCTTCGAGAAATATTTTAGAGTACCTACGGGTGATGTTCACAATGTAAAAGGCTTTGGAATTGGGTTATCAACCGTAAAAACAATTGTGGATTCTTTGAATGGAGAAATAAGCGTTTTAAGTAAACTTGGGAAAGGTTCAATTTTTATAATTAAATTACCTTATTGTTGTTAATAATTTAAAATGAAAGAAGGTAAATCAAAAATATTACTTGCTGAGGATGATACAAATCTTGGGTTTCTTCTATTGGAATTTTTAGGAACAAATGGATTTGATGTAAAATTATATCGTGATGGTATTTCTGCTCTAGCCGGTTTTACAAACTCAATTTTTGATTTTTGTATTCTTGATGTTATGATGCCATTAATGGACGGGTTTACGCTTGCTGAAAAAATCAGAATTCAAAACAAAACAGTGCCAATTGTTTTTCTTACTGCCCGATCAATGAAAGATGATAAACTAAAAGGTTTCCGAATTGGTATTGATGATTATATTACTAAACCTTTTGATGAAGATGAACTTTTATTTAGGGTTCAATCAATTCTAAAAAGAGTAAATCCAGATCAAGCAAACAAAAACAGACTGATCTACAAATTAGGAATTATCAGTTTTGATGTTAAAAACCAGGAACTTAAAATCGAAAATAAATCACAAAGACTAACATCAAAAGAAAGTAAGATTTTAGCTATTCTAGCCAAATCAAAAAATAACATTATTAGCCGCGATGATATAATGAAAGAAGTTTGGGGCGAAACCGATTATTTTATTGGACGTAGTCTTGATGTATTTATTTCAAAACTTCGCAGACATTTGAGTGCTGAATCGAAAATTAAAATAGAAACGATTCCTACCGTAGGAGTTATTCTAAGTATTAAAGAATAAACTTCATTCTTGCTATTTTATCCTAATATGTTAATTTTGAATACTAATTATTTAACTTACAACAATGAGTACAATTGATATTATAGGATTTGTAGGAATATCGATTATATTGATAGCCTATCTTCTTATTCTTACCAACATTATTTCAAGTAAAGGCTTTACCTATATTTTCATGAATTTTATTGGAGCCGGTATAGCTTGTTACGCTTCAATATTATTAAAATATGTGCCATTTATTATTTTAGAGGCCGTTTGGACGGCAATATCCCTAATTGCATTACTAAATATTTTCAAAGCAAAACTAAAACTCCCCAAATAATATGGGGAGCTTAATTAGTTCAATATTTTTATTCTCTTTTATCAAGTACTGCCTCCCTAAATAATTTACGCTCTTCTTTACTCAGTTTAAAAATATCATTTTTCACCTCATTTTTTAAATAACTTACGCCAATCCTGAACATTTTTAGCGGGATCACACTTTCATTATATTCAGCAAGTATTTCGGTTAGCGTTTTTTCAATATTATTTAATCTTTTATTTTCATAATCCTCAATGCTTATCAAAATATCAAATAAAGAATCAGGCAGGGATTTCCAAAGTTGCTTATCTTTTTTCTCTTTTTGTAATAACTTTATTATAAAATCAAAGTATGATTTAATAAATGCTTCAGAGCCAAATCTAAAAAGATTATAAAAAATATCTTCAATTAACGAAACTGTCAACAAATCATTATCAATATTTTTAATGAGTTTAATTATAAGTTCTTTACTTTTATTTTGGTCATTTATCCTTAAATAAGCACCAAGTAAACTAAAGTTTGTGAACATATTCTCAGAATTTATTTCCAGTCCATTATGAAAGGCATCAAACGCACTTTCAATTTTGTCTGCTTTCAAGTAACTTAATCCTAGACTGTTGTATCTATCATCTTTTTCAGGATTAAGCTCAATTGCCTTCCTATAACTTTTTATTGCTTCTTCGTATTGTTTCAGATTTGAAAATAAAATCCCCAATGCGTAAAAAGCTTCATCATTTTCAGGATTAATTTCCACTACTTTTTGGTTTGCTTCTATGGCTTCTTTATATTGTTCTAGGTTTAAAAAAGCAATTCCAAGTCCGTGAAAAGCAACTTCATTTTCAGGATTAATTTCCGCTGCTTTTTGGTACGCTCCTACAGCTTCTTTATATTGTTCTTGGCTTAAAAATGCTATTCCTAAGCCTTGAAAAGCAACTTCATTTTCAGGATTAAGCTCAACTGCTTTTTGGTACGCTCCTATGGATTCTTTATATTGTTTTAGATTTAGAAACGCGAAACCCAGATCGTTAAAAACATTTTCATTTTCAGAGTTAAGCTCAATTGCTTTTTGGTAAGCTCCTATGGCTTCTAAATATTGTTCCAGATTTGAAAATGAAATTCCAAGTCCGTGAAAAACCACTTCATTTTCAGGATTAAGCTCAGCTGCTTTTTGGTAAGCTTCTATAGCTTTTTTATGTTGTTTTAGCTTTAAGAACAGAATTCCCAGCCCATTTAAAGCCCTTTCATTTTCTGAGTTAAGCTCAACTGCTTTTTGGTAAGCTTCTATAGCCTTTTTGTTTTTTCCTAGATTCTCAAGAGCAAGACCTATATTAAAATAAGCGGTGTCTATATCCGGTTTAAGCTCAACTACTTTTTGAAAACTTTTAAGGACATCTTCATGTTTTCCAAGTTTGCCTTGAGCAATCCCTATTTGATAAAAATAATTATCGTCTTTCGGATTTATTTCTGCAGCTTTTTGGTATGCTTCTAAGGCATCTTTATATTGTTTCAGTTCTGAAAATAAAAATCCCAACTCGTGAAAAGCCCAATCATTTTTAGGATTAAGCTCAACTACTTTTTGGTAAGCTTCTATGGCTTCTTTATATTGTTTTAGGTTAAGAAATGCAATACCCATATTAGCATAAGCGGTTTCGTTATCTGGTTTAAGATCAACTGTTTTTTGGAAATTTTTCAAAGCATCTTTGTGTTTTCCAAGATTACCTTGAGCAAGACCTATTTGATAAAAATAATTATCACCTTTCGGATTAATTTCTGTGGCTTTTTGGAATGCTTCTATGGCCGCTTTATATTGTTTTAGATTTAAAAATGTGTTTCCTAGCCCGTTAAAAGCTCCATCATTTTCGGGATTAAGCTCAACAGCTTTTTGGTAAGCTTCTATAGCTTTTTGGTATTTTTCAAGATTGCTAAAAGCAGTACCCATATTAATATAAGCTGTGTCATTATCTGGATTAAGTTCGATTGCCTTTTGAAAATTTTTCACGGCATCTTCATGCTTTCCAAGGTTACCGTGAGCAATTCCTATGTTATAAAATAGATCATCGTTTTCAGGAAAATGTTTTACCGCTTTTTTATAGTGCTTAATAGCTTCTTCGTATTGGTTTTCTTCAATAAAGACATTTCCCTTTTTAAAACTCTCATATGACAAGTCTATTTGTTTAAGAGGCCCTGTGTTGGGCGAATGAATTATACTATCCAATTCTTTATAATTATCAATTCTATCTAAAACTCTATGAGAAAATGAATTTTTCTCTCGTTCCAGCTCACTTAAAACTAAACCATACATCATTGCTTCATTTTCGAATTTATCTTTTATCTCCTTACATTGAAACTTTGCTCCGTATTTAAACTTTAAGTATTGTTCCTTCAAAATTCTTCCATCATAATAGGCACTTAAGAAATCAACGAACAAACTTGAAATTCCATTAGGATTTTCACTAATTTCAAAACATATTCGCATCAAGGGTTCCTTTAACTCATAATAAACATCTTTACCTGACTTATTCTTATCAATCATACCCTTATTAAAGAGCAAAGATAATTGCTTACTAATAACATTAGGTTCAATAAAACATGCTACAGCTATTTCTTTTCCGCTTATTGCACCACGATTCAGGCTTAAATATTTTACAATTTTTTGTTGTAGTGGTGGCAGGTCATTAATAAATTGTTCATAATATGGCTTTAAATCGTTCATTACTTTTATAAAAATACCCGAAAGTTCAGATTTGAAATCTGCCTTTAAAAAGCTATAAAATGTAACAAGTAAACGATGGTTGCCTTCTGTAAGTTCGTAAATCGCCTTAAGCTTGCCCTCTAATTCGTTCTCTTTAATTACACTTGCGAGTTCATCATTGCCTTCGGTTTTTGCAATTACGCCCAAAAACCTTACGGTTTCTTCAAAGTTGAGTTTTTCAAGTTGAGAAATATTAAAGAAATTATAGAACGGACTTTTACTATCCTGAAGATTAGCTATTAAGTTTTGACTGGTTGCAATTATAGTAAGGTTATTGTAAAGATGAATAAAATCACGAAGACTTCTTTCACCCTGAGAACCCAGTGCTTTAAGGATTTTATCAAAATTTTCTATAAGAAGAATGACGATCCGTTTATTAGCAAAATTTAGAAGAATATCTTTTACAAATATTGTTCTTTTGTCGAGATTTTTTATTAAGGATGCTTCTGAGATTTGAGACTCAAGTGTCTCGCTTCCTGATTCTCCATACCTTACGAAAGCCCTTATAATACTAACCATGAGGTCTGTAAAATTGGCAATCCCCACTTCGTCTTCCGACATGTAAGCAATTACGGACTTATTAGATATTTCTTTGTTTTGTTTCAAACGATTATACAAAACTTTAATAAGATGTGTTTTACCACTACCTCTTGGAGCAATTACAAGCGATTGCCATGTTGCTGATTTGCTGATTTTATTTACGCAGTTTTTCTCAATCTCATCTACAATCTTTGCCCTTACAGTTAAAGTTTGCTCGAGAATTTTAGGATCAACGCTCTTAGCTCCAAATGTTAAAAGTGAATTTATCATTTTAATATGCTTTATTTCTTTTCCACCATAATTTTAATAAAGAGTACTTAAAACCATAAGCTCTTTCCTCTTCTTTACTTTCACGAAATAGATATCCATCGTTTTTTAGCCTTTCAATTTCTTTATTAATTTCAATTCGGTTAATTTCTGTTGTATGTACTAGCACATTATTGGCAATTTCAGCCTCTGTTACGAGCATAGTGCTTTTACTTACGAAATTTAAAATATAAATTGAAATTTCAAGTCTAGGATAATAATGCTCAATCCTGTCATAGAAATGTTTAATACTTGCCTTACCTTTGGTATCATTCACTATTTCCTCAAATGCATCTTCTATTTTTTCTAATTCAGTATTTTTCTTTGATTTTGTTATTTTATCAAATACAATATCTATGAAATAAGGAATATTGTCTGACCTTTCACATATCATCTTTATTAATTCATCGGCCAAATCTAAATCGCAGCCTAGATTAAGACATTTTCCAAAATAAATGGCATTTTCATCAGTGAACGTCTCAAGCTCGTACAGATCCATATGATTTAAGGGATCTCCAATATTGTGTCCAGTCCTTTTTATTTTGTCCAGTACTAAATCGATACCAATTGAACCGCAGTAAACAAATCTTATCTTTTTGAATTCATTTTCAAAAGTAATATTTCTAAAAAACCCAATTATTACAGAAGCCTCATCATTTGGTAATTCATCAAGGAATATTGAGAACTCATCCAGCATTATTATAATCAACTTATCCTTTTGCTTTTCAATCAGCTTTTTAAAGAGATATAATAACTTTTTCTGCCATGAGTACTCTATCTTTTTTAATTTAACACCTGGCACTTCTTCAACCACATTAGTTGCTTTGTTGTAAAAATATTCAATCTTCTTTGATACTCCTTCGTCTATAAGATCCATTTCTTTTACTCTGTCAAGTAAAACTGATGCCAAATTTTCCGGAGAGGAAACTCCCTCAATAGGTTTATAAATAGAAACAAATCCATCTTGTCCATCAGCATCCATTTTTCTTAATATTGAACTTTTACCAAAGCGTCTTTCTGCAAAAAAAGCAACACCTTGTTTCTCAAGAATGCTCCAAAGGTCAGATATTTCTTCATCACGACCAACAACATCTCCTGTTGCAACTGCCCCACCAGTACTGGGCGTAATAGGAATAATTTCTTTCATTATACAATTTTTATACAAATATATAACTTTATTTGACGTGCGTCAAGTTTTGCGTACGTTATTTTTGACGTGCGTAAATAAATAGACTATTAAAAAATGCTACTGTTTCAAATAAAATCGTTGAAGTAGTTATTGTAAGTACAATAAAACAAATCTATAAACACTAAAAAGATTGATAAAAGTTTTGCCTGCCTAAGTATTTTAGACTAAAGACTTAGCATGTATTTTTGAATATTTTTCAGGAATTTCGAGATATTTCTCATATTTCTGTACGTTGAAATAATTTCCATTTTCAAGACAAAATCGACTCCTCTAATTATTAGGACAGTATGACAAGTAGCATATGCATAACACACTTCGATAAACTCAGTGTGACAAACTAATCTAGAGAAATATCTTATATTGGCTCAAAAAATAAAATTAAAAAATCCCGAAACGTTTAACATGTTTCGGGATTCCAATTTATTTAAGTTTTATTATTTTATTGTTTTAAAACTTATTGTACCGTCTCTATAATCATCAATTGGAGCACAAGAACAAATTAAGTTTCTATCGCCATAACCATCATCAATTCGGCTTACACTTGGCCAGAATTTATTTTCACGAATCCAGGCTAGTGGGAAAGCAGCTTTTTCTCTATCATAAGTACGATCCCAGTTATTTGCGATAACTACTTCTTGAGTATGTGGTGCATTTCTTAAAACATTTTTCTCCGGATCTGCTTTACCATCTTTAACTTCAATTATTTCATTGTAAATTGAAATCAATGACTCAACAAAACGATCAAGTTCTTGTAATGATTCACTTTCTGTTGGTTCAACCATTAATGTACCATGAACAGGGAAAGATAATGTTGGTGCATGGAAACCATAATCCATTAAACGTTTTGCAATATCAGCCTCGGTGATATTCGCCATTTCTTTAAAATTTCGACACTCTACAATCATTTCATGAGCTACAAATCCAGTCTCACCAGTATAAAGAATATCATAAAATCCTTTTAACGAAGCGGCCAAATAATTAGCATTTAAAATCGCCATTTTACTAACGCTTGTTAACCCATCGCCACCCATCATTTTAATAAATGCGTGAGATATAGTAAGAACACTAGCACTTCCCCAAGGAGCAGCAGAAATTGCTTTAATTGCTTTTTCACCACCAATATTAACTACCGGACTAGTTGGTAAATAAGGCTTTAACTGCTTAGTTACACCAATTGGCCCAACTCCCGGACCTCCACCACCATGAGGAATGGCAAACGTTTTATGTAAGTTTAAGTGACAAACATCTGCTCCAATACTTGCTGGATTTGTTAATCCTAATTGAGCATTCATATTTGCACCATCCATATATACCAGTCCACCATTTTTGTGAACTATTTCGTTCATTTCTTTTATTTTGCTTTCGAACACACCATGTGTCGATGGATAAGTTACCATCCATGCAGCTAAATTATCTTTGTGTTCTTCTGCTTTCTTTTGTAAATCATCGATATTGATATTTCCATTTTCCTCACATTCAACAACAACAACTTCCATCCCAGCCATTACAGCACTTGCCGGATTAGTTCCGTGTGCCGATGATGGAATTAATGTAATATTCCTATGTCCCTGGCCTTTTTCAATATGATATTCACGAATTACCATTAATCCTGCATATTCGCCTGCTGCACCTGAGTTAGGTTGAAAAGAAATAGCATCGAAACCGGTAACTACTTTTAAATCTTCTTCAAGCTCATTGAATAACTGATGATAACCTTCAGCTTGATCAACAGGAACAAATGGATGCATACCACCAAATTCCGGCCAGCTTATTGCAAACATTTCTGTTGCAGCGTTTAATTTCATTGTACAAGAACCTAAAGAAATCATCGAGTGAGTTAATGAAAAATCCTTTCTTTCGAGTTTCTTGATATAACGCATCATTTCTGTTTCTGAATGATAACGATTGAAAATCTCTAAGTTTAGGAATTCACTAGTACGTTTAAATTTGTCATTAACAAAAACTTCATTATTTATATTATTTATAGCTTCAGCTTTTTTACCTGCTGCTTGAGCAAAAATACCTACTACATTATTTAAGTCTTGAATTAATGTTGTTTCATCGGTACTAATACCAATTGTATTATCATCGATATAATTAAAATTGATTTCCTTTGCCAGAGCCAATTTCTTAATTTCGGATGCTTTAACACTTCCCAAATTAACTTTTAAAGTATCAAAGAAGTTCTTATTTTCTTGCTTATAACCTAAAGCTTGTAAGTTTTCATTTAATGTAACAGCCATATTGTGCGCATGCAGTGCGATTCGTTTTAATCCTTCTGCCCCATGATACACAACATACATTCCTGCCATTGTAGCCAATAACGCTTGTGCTGTACAAATATTTGAAGTAGCTCGTTCACGCTTAATATGTTGCTCTCGTGTTTGAAGAGACATACGTAAAGCAAGTTTATTTTGAGAATCTTTAGAAATTCCAATTATTCGGCCCGGAATATTTCTTTTATACTTTTCAGTTGTTGCAAAATAACCTGCATGAGGACCGCCATAACCCATTGGAATACCAAAACGTTGAGTTGTACCTACTACAACATCAGCACCCCATTCTCCAGGAGGAGTTAAAAGTACTAAACTCATAATATCAGCGGCAACGGCAACAGCAGTTCCATTTTCATGTGCTTTATCTACAAATTCTTTATAATCAATTACTTTACCATCGCCAGCAGGATACTGAACAATGGCTCCAAAAACCTTATCATTTAAAGCAAAATCTTTAAAATTCCCTTTTACTATTTCTATTCCCAATGGTACAGCACGGGTCTCTATAACATCAATTGTTTGAGGAAACATATTTTCATCAATAAAGAAAATATTTGCTCCTGCTTTAGCTTGTGCTCTTGGTCGTCCATTGTACAACATTATCATTGCCTCAGAAGCTGCTGTTGCTTCATCTAACAAGGATGCATTTGCTAATTCCATTCCTGTTAAATCCATTACAACAGTTTGAAAATTCAACAATGCTTCTAAACGACCTTGAGAAATTTCAGCTTGATAAGGAGTATATGAAGTATACCAACTAGGATTTTCTAAAATATTACGCTGAATAACTGCAGGTAAAATTGTATCATAATATCCTAAACCAATAAATGATTTAAAAAGTTTATTCTTTGCTGCTATTCTTCTTAGCTTCTTTGAATATTCGAATTCACTAATCCCTTTACCAATAGCCATTGGTTTGTCGAGACGAATTGCTTTGGGTACTGTTTTATCAATTAGTTCATCGAGACTTGAAACTCCAATTTTTTTGATCATTTGATCAATTTCATGATCTCGAGGACCATTGTGACGTTTAATGAAATTATCTAATGCCATATTATATTGTTTTTAAAAGGTAAATATTTATTTGTTTAATTATTTTAAGTTCAAAATTTAACATAAGATTTTGAATAATCCTTACAAATATAATTTTATTTTCTAAACAGTTGTGACTTAAAACAGTCATTTATAAACATTGCTCTTGATAAGTCTTTCGAATTTAAAAGAATGGATTATCACTCTTTTCATTGCCAATAGTAGTACTCTCGCCATGACCAGGATATACTATAACCTCATCGTTTAATGTGAAAAGTTTTTTATTAATACTTGCAATTAAAGTATCATAGTCTCCACCTGGCAAATCTGTTCTTCCAATCCCACCCTTAAATAAAACATCACCAACTATAACGAATTTCTCATGCTCATTATACAAAGCAATACTTCCAGGCGAATGTCCGGGAACATGCTTTACTAAAAGAATGGTATTACCGAATTTAATTTCCTCACCTTCATTTACAAATCGACTCGGAATTGGAGGTTCTTGGATATCAAGTCCAAAAGCCGCTGCCATATCATTTGAACGTTCAAGCAAAGGCAAATCCTCTTTGTTTGCAATCGATTCAACACCATATTTATTTACTAAATATGCATTCCCCAATATATGATCGATATGACAATGTGTATTTATAATAAATTTTAAGGTTAAGTTGTTTTCTGAGATGAAATTATTTATTTGATGAAACTCCTTCTCATTATTGCAACCTGCATCTATTATTATACATTCATTTGATTCATCGTAAAGTAAAAATGTATTTTCCTGAAACGAATTAAATACAAAAATTTTAATCTTAGTCATGATATAATTTTAAATTATTGTTTTCCTTTTAACATTGGTACAAAAGCAAAAGCACCATGTTCTGTTTTCTCGAACTCATCTTCTCCTATTCTATCAACAGAAATCATTAATTGACCGTTGCTTCCTCCAACCGGAACGATCATCCTTCCTCCTATTTTCAATTGCTTTAACAATTCATTTGGTATTTCGGGTGCTCCGGCTGTAATAATAATTTTATCGAAAGGAGCATGATTTGGAAGGCCCTGATATCCATCACCATAAAAAAAGTATGGCTTATATCCCATCTGTGTAAGTAAGGATCTCGATTTTAAGTAAAGCTCTCTATGACGCTCAATAGTAAATACTTTTGCTCCAAGTTCTAGCAAAATAACACATTGATAACCAGAACCAGTTCCAACTTCAAGAATTTTATCGTGTTTTTTTAGGTTTAAAAGTTCTGTCTGAAAAGCAACAGTATATGGTTGAGATATTGTTTGTCCTGATCCAATCGGAAATGCCTGATCTTTATATGCAAATTCAACGAATCCACTATCCATAAAATAATGACGAGGAACTTTTGCCATAGCTTCAAGGATTCTTTTATCTATAATACCCTTACCAGCAACAGTATCTATAAGTTTTCTTCTTAGCCCCTTATGCCTATACGAATCAGTCATTTAAAAATTTTGAAATAAAAATAGTTCTCACAAATATAACAGAACAATTCACAAATATCAATGTTGATAAAATAATAAATCATTTACTTGATATCGTCTACAAAATTCACAATACGCTGAATATCTGCATTTTAAATCACATGCCTTGTACTAATTATTTTAATACAGGGTTATCAACATAATTTAGTTAATAAATAGACTGCTTGAACTACTCTGTAATTTTTTAAAACATTTAAGTTTGTATAAATAATCCTTCAGATATGAAAATCGGACTAATTGGAATACATAAATTAAATCAAAAAGAACATTTCCAGTCAATACACCAATCTTTAGATAAAAATTTATATGGAATATACTCACATTCCGAAGAAATTTTACCAATCTTTTCAAGCTTTCCTATTAAGCTTTTTAGATCTACAAATGAATTATTTGAAAATGTAGATGCTGTTTATTTTGCTAACTCGTTAAAACCAAATATCGATTTTGCTATAAATGCGCTTAAAAATTCTTGCCATTTATTTATTGAAGATATCTCTGAAATATCAATACAGAAAATAAGAGAATTATATAAAGTTGCTTTTGAAGCAAGCGTTACAATCCAATTAAAACTAACAAAATCATTCTCACCAGAATATGTACAAGCAAGCGATTACTTATCTAATCCAAAGTTAATAGACATTAATGCAAAATTTTCAAAACGACTTAGAAAAGATGACTATTTTTCTGAGATTTTAAATAATCTTTTCATAGCAAATAAAGAGATCCAATCTGCTATAAAAAAAATATCTGCACTTGTACTTCCTATTGGAAGCAACCATTTTAGCCTTATTCATATTAGATTAGATTTCGACAATGGAGCTATTGTAAATATGAAATTTAACAATGTATCAAATGAAGACGACAACATATTCATGTTTCATAATAAAGAAAATGTTGTGGATATTAATTTCAGAAAGCATTTTACCACAATTTATAAGTTTGAAGAAGGACAAGTAATAAGAGAAGAATTAAACATATCAAAAGATACAGCCTCAAGTTCCGAAATAAAAAGTTTTATTTTAGCATACAAAGACACTAAAAATCAAAATATATCAGACTCACCCGAAGAACTAAAAATAATTCAAGCTACTCATGAAATCATAGAGCGCTTAAATCAATCGACAAGTTCTGTTTAACTAAAATTACAATATCTGATTATAAGCTAAAATTGTTTTTTATTAGCAACAATTTTATTTCTTTTACGTTTTTATTGATACTCTTTGATTATCCAATTATTGTATTGAATGAATAAACAATTACACACCTTTAAATATCTATCTTTCGATTTTCTAACTGCTTTCTTTAGTTGGAATTTATTTTACATTTACAGAAAAACATTTATTGAACCTCTGGAACAAGGATACAAAACACCTATTGAATTTAGTCATAAATATTTTATCGGTATAATTATCATTCCATGCTTTTGGATATTTCTTTATTATTTAAGTGGATATTATAAAGATATTTATAGAAAATCGCGATTAAAAGAACTTGCACAAACGCTATTTACAGTTTTGTTAGGATCAATAATTATCTTTTTTGTAGCCTTACTTGATGATCAAGTTCAATATTATAAACAATACTATAAGTTATTCTCATCGCTTATTTTAATTCAATTTGCTGCCACATATATTCCTCGATTAATAATAACATCAATTACAAATTACAAAATCCATAGCCGTAAAATTGGCTTCAATACTTTAATTATTGGTGGAAATAGAAAGGCACTGGAAATTTATCAGAAAATTGAAAACCAAGCTCGATCGGTTGGAAATAAATTCATTGGCTTTTTAAGCCTCGTTGAAAAGGAGAAGTTTCTTATTGAGAAAGATTTAAAATGGTTAGGTAATATAAAAGATATAAGGGAAATTATTGAAACGTATAAGATCGAGGAAGTAATTATAGCGTTAGAATCAAAAGAACATAAAGAGATTGAAAAAATCATAAACTATCTTGAAGATAAAAATGTTGTGATTAAAGTTATAGCTAGCATGTACGATATTTTAACGGGCAAAGTAAAAATGTCGCATATTTACAGCACTCCCTTAATTCAGATTTCACACAATTTAATGCCCACTTGGCAGGTACAAACAAAGCAATTAATCGATATTGGTATATCACTGGTTGCCCTTGTAATTTTTACTCCCTTTATTCTGTTTCTATCAATTGGTATAAAGTTAACATCAAAAGGGCCTGTATTTTATACTCATGAACGTATAGGTCAATTTGGTAAGCCTTTTTCGCTTGTTAAATTTAGATCAATGTACATTAATGCCGAGAAAGACGGACCGGCATTGTCATCAAAAAATGATAATAGAATAACACCTTTTGGTAAATTTATGAGAAAATCGAAGCTCGATGAACTTCCTAATTTTTATAATGTATTAAAAGGGGACATGTCATTGGTTGGGCCAAGACCTGAAAGAAAATATTTTATTGATCAGATTGTTGAAAAGGCGCCTCACTATTTACATTTACAAAAAGTAAAACCGGGAATTACTTCGTGGGGTCAAGTAAAATACGGATATGCCGAAAATGTTGATCAAATGACTGAACGCCTTAAATACGATATTTTATATATTGAGAACATGTCTGTTTATGTTGATTTTAAAATAATGATTTACACCTTACTAATTATCCTAAAAGGCAGACATATTTAGTCTCTGCAAGAAAACGCCAAATATTTCGTTACTCTTGCTTTGAAAACGGTCATTCACAAAAGCGAACCCATGGTTTTCAAAACTTCAAAAGCCTTATCTTTGACGCTTTCTTATCAAAGACTTGAAAAATATTGAGTTTTCCTGCAAGCACTATTTAACTCAGTTGAATCTTTGCTAATATTTCATAAATAGGTCCTTGAGGAGTCAATTTACTTTCATAAAAATAAACTTCACTTATTTTAAGTTTTTGTATTTCGATATCTTTAAAATTATTAATCAGTCTTCTTAATCTATCTTTATCTTTTATAAACTTAGCTCTACCAATAGTTATGTGAGGCTTAAATTCTTTGTTCTCAAGGACAAACCCGTGCGAACTCATAGCTTTCTGAATTGCCAAATACATCTGATCAAGAGCTTTTGATTTTTCAA
>JAQIBH010000036.1 GCA_027859205.1 Bacteroidales bacterium
TTAATAGACTTGTTTTTAAGGCTTTTTGGACTGAAAATTTATTCCTTAAGTTTTAACTTAAAAAAAACATAATCTAAACTAATTATAAAAAAAGAGGATGCCATTCTTGGACACCCTCTAAACTACCCTTTATAAATTGGAAAATATGAGTATAAAGGACAGGAAAGAAGTTTTCAAAGAATCACTAATTAACTATAAGCCAAAATTTATCATTTGTCATCCAATCTTCGATAAGGTTTTCTTCAAATTCTTCATTTATTTTCCAAAAATTATCATCAAGCATCCAGAAGAATTAATTTATTTGTTTATTAAAATGACGAACAAGAGAGGTTTTTGTTACAGATCAAATCGAAATAAAGACGAATAAAATAGATTGATGTTGCGTAGATAACAATTATAAAGAAAAATAATAAGAGATTTTATATAAATCAAAAATGTAAAGCGAAGGATGTTTAGACCTTAGATTTTTCACAAACACATTGCCCGCTATACTGTAAAGTACTCTAAACAACCAAGCTATTCTGTTTTTTTCCGCAAATTTAACGTACTTTATTAATTTAATTGATTCGGCTAAGGGATATGATTCAGAATAGTATTTAACCAGGTATTTTAAGTTCTTTATGGAATGGTTTGTTTTATTTATAAACTGCAAGGTATCTTCTAATCCATCGTGTAATAAAGGATTATCAATATGATAAATATCAATATTTTGTTTTTTTAACTCTATTCCAAACAATGTATCCTCATGACCATATGTTGAAATGTCCTCATTAAAACTAATATTTTTCAGAATATTCTTTTTAATCAAGAAATTAAATGAAGAAAAGGACTTGTAAGGATCTTTAACTCGATCATTTACACCTTGGAATTCTCTGTTCACTCCATAATACCATCGAAAAAATAATTTATGATTTTGAGGTTTTTTTTCTTCATAAAGTAATCCTCCACATGCTACACTCCTGTCACTCTCAATACAATTTAAGTAATTTTTAATGAATAATTTACTAACAATTTTGGCATCGCAATCGATAAAAATTAAATAATCAAATTTTGCCAACGAAGCTAAATAATTTCTAATTTTTGATCTCCCAATATTTTCCTTAAGTATTTCATAATGAACATTCTCCAGATCAGATATTTTAGCATTACTTGCGTAATTTGTTGTAGAAGCATCATCAACAATAATAATTTCTACTTCCACAGTAATTTCATCAATTTGTTTGAATAAACCATGAACTAAACTAGTAATATCATTGTTAAACACTGGAATTAAAATAGAAATCATTCAGATAAATTTATTGCTAAATATAATAAAAAAAGTAAATTATAAATATATTTGTTACTTCTTAAAACAAACAAAATATATCATTATGAAATATAAATATTTTTTAATTATTTTTTTATCTACATTATTTCTTAATAGTGGATTTTCGCAAACACATAAAATCGATGTTAAAATAAGTGATTTAAAAAGTGCAGAAATTTATTTAGGTTATTATTACGCAGGTAAAACCTATGTTAAAGATACAATTAAACTTGATGAAAACGGTAAAGGAACTTTTTCAGGTGATACTTTACTGGATCAAGGAATTTATATTATTGTATTACCATCAAAAAATTATTTTGATATTTTAATTGGTGAAGATCAAGAATTTTCGGTGGGAACATCTTCAGAAGGCTTACTTGAAAATCTGAAAATTAAAGGGTCAACTGAAAATATTGCTTTTGATGAGTTCCAGCGATTTATGAAAAATATAAGTTCAGAATCATCAATAATACAAAGCAGACTAAAAGAACTTGATGAAAATTCTGATTCAACCCAAATTTTAAAAGACCAACTAAATAGCTTAACATCTGAAGTTAATAATTATTGGGATAATGCAATATCAGAAAATAAAGGAACGCTTTTTAGTGTTGTTTTAAAAGCAACAAAAAACATTGAGGTTCCTGAAATAGAAATCCCTGATCACATACAAAATAAGGATTCTGTTCGATGGTTTCATTCTTATAATTATAATAGACAACATTATTTTGATAATATTGATTTTTCTGATGAGCGAATATTACGCACTCCATTTTTTGATAATAAATTAGAAACATTTTTCACTAAAGTACTAATTCAGAATCCGGATACTTTAAACCGTTATATTGATATTGTGGCTTCCAGAGCTGAATCGAGCGAAGAAATGTTCGAATATGTAATTCGATTTTTCATGAATACATATTCTAGCAGCGATATAATGGGAATGGATAAAGTTTTAGTTCACATTGCCGAAACATATTATTTAAACGATAAAGTTGATTGGTATGGAGAAGAAAACATTAAAAAATTAAGTGAACATGTTGCAAAATTGCGTTTTAATTTAATTGGTAATATTGCTCAAGATTTAAAAATGGAGACAATTAACGAGGAATATACTCGCTTATATGAAATAAATGCAAAATATACTTTAGTTTATTTTTGGGAACCAGATTGCGGTCATTGCAAGAAAGTCACCCCAAAGATTCATGAATTATATAACGAATTTAGTAGAGAGGAATTTGAAGTTATTGCTGTGTATACACAAACAGATAAAGAAGAATGGATCAAATATATTAACGATCACGATTATAATGATTGGATAAATGCCTGGGATCCTTATAATCTTACAAATTTCAGATTCTTTTATAATATATTTAGTACGCCAACGATTTATTTACTTGATGAAAATAAGAAAATTATTGCAAAACGTATTGGATACGATACTCTAAAAAATATTCTTGAAATAGCGCTGGGTAGAAAAGATATAGCAAACGAAATTAAAAAAGAGCGCGATTAGCGCTCTCTTTTTTAATATATAATCTAAATGTTATTTTGTATATTTTTTCAAGTATAATGATAAATCGTAAATAGAATAGAACTCATGTATATTTCCATCTTCGATTAATTTCCACACATGAAGATTATCTTTTATTTCAACTTTTATATGTTGTATTAATTCATTTTCCTTTTCAACCGAATAATTCAATCGTTCCAACGCCTTCTTAGTCCAAGTATAATGTACACCATCACCAAATAATCCAATCTTTTCAGAATGTTTCCTTTTCATTCTAAAATCTCCTTTTACTTTATCGAAACTAAGACTAGATTTTTCAAAAATTTTATTAAAGGTTTCATTTAATATAAGATCTTCGGGTGCGCCTTCAATAATCTCATCTTCGAGCATTAACCATATTTTATCGGCCTCCTGAATAGCAATATTTAAATCATGAGTAGAAAATAAAATTGTTTTATTTTCTTGTTTTGAAAGATTATTAAGTAAATGGACTATCTCATATTTATTGGGTAAGTCGAGAAAAGCCGTTGGTTCATCTAAAACAATAATTTTAGTATCTTGAGCCAATGTTCTGGCCACCATAACTCTTTGGCGCTCTCCATCACTAATTTCATTAACATTTTTTCGAGCAAAGCTATCCATACCAACCATCTCAAGTGCTAGTCTTGATTTAATTATATCGTCGGATTTTAATTTACCAAACCAATTAGTATGAGGAAATCGGCCTAATGAAACTAAATCAAAAACACTTAAATTATTAATATTCACTATTTCGGTGGAAACAAAACTTACCATTCTAGCAAATTCAGTTCTACTATAAGTCTCCTTATGTTTATCGAAAAACAAAATATTACCATTAATGGCTTGTTGTAAACCGGTTATATTCCTTAAAAGTGTACTCTTTCCTATTCCATTTTTACCGACAAGAGCAATCAGTTCACCCGAATTACCCGTTAAGTTAATATCCCTAAACAAAATATTACTAGCATCCTTTTTTGAAGGATATCCTATTTCAAGATTTTTTATTTTTAATATCTTATCTAGATTTTGCATTTAATATTACGATAAGGACGATAATTTTTGATTTCGAATAATAATCCAAATAACAATTGGAATTCCAACTAAAGCAGTTATTGAATTAATTGGTAATGTTGTTTCATGACCAGGCAATTGTGAAATAATATCGCTTAAAAGCAATACAATACCACCAATTATCATTGTTCCGGGTAATAAACTTTTATGATTAGCAGTTTTAAAAACAATTCGAGCTATATGAGGTACTGCAATACCAATAAACCCTATTGGACCACAAAATGCTGTTATACTTCCTGCCAACAGGCTTGTACTAAAAAAGATTAAAAATCTAGATACTCGAATATTTAAACCCATACTTTTAGCGTAATTTTCACCTACCAGCATGGCATTTAAAATTTTAGTCAACATAAAAGTAATTAATAATCCAACTGTTACACTTGGTATTAAAACTTTAAGCTGTGTTAATGATACGCCACCTAAACTTCCCATTGTCCACACAATAAATGCTTTAAGCATTGATTCATTGCTAAAATATTGCAATATATTTACTAAGGCTGCTGTTGCGCTTCCGAACATGATACCAAGAATTAAGATTGTCATGATATCTTTTACACGAGCAGAAATTGCTAAAATCAAAAATAAAATCAGACCAGATCCAATCCAAGCCGCCATAACAATTGTCCAGTTTCCGACAACACCAATTTGACTAATCACCGTAAAAGTAGAAATTCCCATAACTAACAGTGCAACACCTAAACTTGCACCTGCACTAATACCTAAAACGAAAGGACCAGCTAATGGATTTCTAAAAACAGTTTGCATTTGCAAACCACTCACCGAAAGAGCGAATCCAGCAAATAATGCTGTTATGGCTTTTGGTAATCGAAAACGAAAAATAATTGTTAAATATTCAGGATAATCAGACTGACCAGTAAATATAATTTTAAGAACATCTTTTAAGGGTATTTGGACCGATCCAAGAATTATATCAGAAACAAATAAGATCAGCAATACAACTAAAAGGATAATCCAAATATAAGTAGTGCGTTTCTTTAACAACAAAGTATAAGGTTTAATATATTTTAATTTAAGAGTGCAATTTAACTAAAATATATAATGATTTACTTAATTTTTTTATAATAAACCAACTTGTGATTTGGCAAGATTTCAGGATGAAAAATTTTAATCAAATCCTTTAAAACAAGCTGTGGATTTACTAAACCAGACTCCCAATAATCGTTTCCGCCAGATTCATTAGTTATTAAATTATTATTAAAAATTTCTGCCATTTTATAGGGTTCAAAACTATCAAAACGTTCATCAATCTTAAGAATATCCATTTTATTGTTAATAGATCCGGTGTTTAGCCAAACATCTGTATTCTTAGCATTTAAAAATACAGACTCTAAATCAAAAGGTAAGCTTTCCCGTGAATCACTCAGTTTCCATAAATAATCTCCTCCTGCGTCTTCTACCATCTTTGCAAGGTAGGATTCTCCCCCGGGAACGTACCAAACATCTTTCCATGGTAATCCAAAAAGCACTTTAGGTTTATTAATAACATGTTTTGTTAAATCCTGCAGTTTTATATATTCCTGTTTTGCATTGTTGTAATAATTACTGGCTAATTTATCTTTTTCGTACAATGCTGCTAATAATTTTATCCATTCGAGTTTACCCAAAGGTTCATTTTCTAGATATTCAGCTAGCACCATTGTTTGAATACCAAGATCATTTAATTTTTGGTTGTAACTAGCAATTTCTCCTCCTATGCCATATGTTAATACTAAGTCAGGGTTAAGGCTTACAATCAATTCATAATTTAAACTATTATCGTATCCAATATCAAAAACTTCATTATTATCTATTTTACTTCTTATTATATTATTGTTTACATAATTGGCACCTGAAATTGCCACAATACTTTGATTTTCGTTGAGTACATCAATGAAAGCAACATGTGTAGTTGATAAACAAATTACTTTCTTAATAGGAGTTCTAATTACCTTGAACTTTTTATAAGGTTTTGGAATTTTTTGGTTTTCATTAGCTAAAACATATTTGTACTCAACATTTTCAGCTCCTTGCCATGGATTTCGAATTGTTAAAATTTTAAGCTCGTCTTTAATATTAATTGAGAAACCTTTGGCATAATCTAAGTTAATTTCATTTAAAGGAATATCCTCTACCAGCTGTATTTCATTCTTTTTTCTATTTGCACAGGATGCAAAAATTAAAACAAAGACAATAAATAGATATTTTAATTTCATCGACGTTTATAATTTATAAAATAAGTTCCAAGCGTAAAATTAATTTAATATATTTATTAAATGCTATAACTCTAGAAATTCTATAAAAATACATAACACAACTTTCTTCAAATTAAATTGTTAAATATATTTGTTTTCTTATCTTTAAAGGTCTAATTATTTTATCCTCTGTATTAAATAATATGATTAAAAAAACTACAAAGTATTTAATACTAATTTACTTTATAAGTATAAATTTTTCTATTTATGCTAATTTCGATGACAATGACACTCTTTATTTTAAAGCAAATTATGACTATCCGCCTTATCAGTTTTTTGATGAAAATTTAAATCCAACCGGATTTAGCATTGATATTTTAAACGCTATTTCTAAAACAATGGGGCTAAATATCAATATCGAACTAGACAATTGGACTCAGGTTAGGCAGGACCTTGATAATAAAAAAATTGATGCTGTATTAGGAATGTCCTCTTCACTAGAACGAAGCAAAACAATAAATTTTTCTGCACCATATATATATATAACTCATTCATTGTTTGTTAGAAATGGAAGCGATATTGAAACAATTAATAATATAAAAAACAAACAAGTACTTGTTATTAAAGATGATATAATGCACGATCATTTAATATCCAATAATATTACCGAATATATTATTCCTGTTAAAAACTACAAAACCGCACTTAGACTTTTATCTGCGGGAGAATACGATTGTGCATTAATTAATAAATTACATGGTCAGTTTGCTATTAAGGAATTTAATTTATCAAATTTAAAGCCTGTTGGAAAAACTATTCAAACTAGAGAAGTATGTATAGCAGTAATTAAAGGACGAGAAGATTTATTAGCTCAAATTAATGATGGTTTGCAAATAATTGAATCTACAGGCGAATATGATCAAATACTTAAAAAATGGTTTGGCCTTTATGAAAAATCTGATATTACAGCCAGGGTTTTAAGAATCATTATGTGGATTCTTGTACCATTCTTTCTGATATTATTTTCAGCTCTAATTTGGTTATGGACATTAAGAAAACAAGTGTCCGTGAAAACATCAGAATTACAAAATGAATTAAATGAAAGGAAAAAAGCAGAGAAGCTGTTAATCCAGGAAAAATCACTACTTAACTCAATGATAAATGCAATTCCTGATTTGATCTTTTATAAAAATAAAGACAATATTTACATAGGATGCAACGATGCATTTTGTAAGTTTAACAATAAACTTGCGGCGGACATAATTGGTAAAGATGATTTTAAAGTATTTCCGGAAATTGAAGCAAAAAAGTATTTTGAAACTGATAGTAAAATTATTTATGGAAATAAAATAATAAGAACTGAATCATGGGAAACAAATAAGAATGGGGAGAGATTTTTACTTGACACATTAAAAGTACCCTTTTCAGATGATGAAGGAAATCCACTGGGTATTGTTGGAATATGTCATGATATTACAAGTAGATTTAAAAACGAAATAGATTTAAAAAAGGCAAAAGAACAAGCAGAAGAATCTGATAAATTAAAATCTTCATTTTTAGCAAACATGTCGCATGAAATTAGAACGCCAATGAATGCAATAATTGGCTTCTCTGATTTGTTGGTCGATGCAGATACGGAAGGTGATGAACGTGAGGAACTAGTTACTCATATTAATAATAATTGTAATACTCTGCTTCACTTAATTGATGATATTATAGATTTAGCAAAAATTGAAACGAATGAACTTACTGTTTTTATTAAAGATACTGATATAAATAGTATTCTTAATGAACTATTGGATTCATTCAATAAAACTAAAAATAAAATCGGGAAAGGTCTTATCGACATAAAAATGGATACATCATCTTTCAAAGACAATTTCTATTTACAAACAGATTCAAATCGATTGATCCAAATAATATCAAATCTTATAAATAACGCATTAAAATATACCGAAAAAGGATTTATTAAAATTGGATACAAAATTTTATATGATTTAAAAGTAGTTGAATTCAGTATTCAAGATACTGGTATAGGAATTGCCAAAGATAAGCAGCAGGAGATATTCCAGCATTTTAAAAAAATAGAATCGGATAATTCAAAATTGTATAGAGGGACAGGCTTAGGTCTGACTATAACTCAAAATCTCATCGAAAAATTAGGTGGAGAAATAAGAGTTGAATCGGAAATTAATAAAGGTTCCACATTTAATTTTACTTTGCCTTTAAAATTCGCAGAAAACAAAATTGAAAACTACGAAAAGAAAAATATTATTCATGATTATGAAATTTGGAAAAACAAAACTATCTTGGTTGCTGAAGACGAAAATAGTAATTATAAATACTTAGAACTTATATTATCAAATAAAGGTATTAAATTACTCAGAGCAGAAAATGGATTTGAAGCTGTTGAAATATGCGAAAAGAAAAAAAAGATTGACCTAATTTTAATGGATATTAAAATGCCTGGCATGAATGGATTAGAAGCAACAACAAGAATAAAAAAAATAAAACCTAATATTCCAATAATTATCCAAACAGCTTATGCTATGCAAAATAATGAAAAAGAAAGTTTTAATGCTGGATGTGATGATTATATATCGAAGCCAATTAAAAAAGAAAAATTGATTTCAATTTTAGAAAGGTGGTTAATACGTTCCTAATAGCTTTATTTTATATAATTGTAATCAGCCAAAAGGCGTAAATTTATTATATAATGCAAAGGATCATTACTAAACTTGTATTCGTCATTATTATTTTGATTCCGGCAATTTCGTTCGGGAGCAAATTAAATTTAAATACCGCTATATTATATTTTGATAGCATTAAAAATAACAATACAATTTTAATACGATACTCTTCAATACTTATCTCAATAATTTTTACATTATACATTATTTCAATTGTTCGACGGTTTATACTAAAAAGAAAAACAAATAAAATTTTAGAAAAAGAGATTGAAGAACATAAAAAAACAGCGCAATCGTTAAAAATTAGTCAAGAACGTTTCGATTTGGCTATGAAAGGTTCAAATGATGGTATTTGGGATAGAGATTTAGTTAATAGCACTGTTTTTTATTCTGAAAGATGGAAAAGCATGCTTGGATTCATTGATTCTGAATTTCCCAATAATATTAAATCTTTTGAAGATAGAATTCATCCAGACGATATGGAAAAAGTGATGAATACTTTCCACAATCATCTTGATAAAAAAACAAATTATTACGAAAATAAATTCCGAATAAAACATAAAGATGGACACTATATATGGATCCACGACAGAGGAAAAGCTATATTTAATGAAGAAAATAAACCTATAAGAATTGTTGGTACACATACTGATATAACAGAAAAACAAAATTCTGAAGAAAAATTATATCAATATCAAATTGAACTTGAAGAAAAAGTAAAAGAAAGAACCGATGAGTTACTGAAAGCCAAAGAGAAAGCGGAAGAAAGTGATAGGTTAAAATCGGCTTTTCTTGCAAATATGTCGCATGAGATAAGAACCCCTATGAATGCAATTATTGGGTTTTCAGACTTATTAATTGATCCTGATTTAAATAGTTTTCAAAAGCAAGAACTTATAAAACATATAAATAAAAGTTCCAATACTTTAGTTTATCTGATTGACGATATAATAGATATTGCAAAAATTGAAGCTGGTCAACTTAAAATAAACAAATCAGAATGTAACATAAATCAAATTTTAGCGGATGTATGTGAATCATTTTTCGAAACAAGCAATCTTAAAAGTAACGAATTAGTAAAGTTAAAATTGATGAAGGGTATACAGAACGATAACTTCACGATTAATACTGATCCCGTTAGATTTCAACAAATATTAATCAATCTAATTGGAAATGCCTTAAAATATACAGAGAAAGGACTTATTGAATGCGGATACAAAGTTAAAACCGATAAAAACATTTCATTCATTGAATTTTATGTAAAAGACACTGGAATAGGAATACCTAAGGATAAACACGATCATATTTTTGAAAGATTTAGTAAAGTAGAAGATAGTAAAACTAAATTGTATCGTGGTACTGGCCTTGGCTTAACTATTACAAAAAACTTGGTTGAAATGCTTAATGGTAAAATTTGGCTTGAATCGGAGGAGAATGTTGGTTCCACATTTTATTTCACAATCCCTGTTGTCGAATTTAAAGGTTTAAAAGTAAACGAGCAAGAAAAAGATTACAACATAAAAAATTGGGAGAATAATACAATACTTATTGCCGAAGATGAAGATAGTAATTATAGAGTACTTCAAATGGCTTTAAAGAGAACAAACGTTAACATCTTAAGAGCTGAAAATGGTAAACAGGCAATAGAAATTTGCAAAGCAAACAAAAAAATTAATTTAGTATTAATGGATATAAAAATGCCTGAATTAAATGGCATTGAGGCTACTATTGAAATTAAAAAAGCACGTCCCGATTTACCAATAATAGCACAAACAGCTTATGCAATGCAGGATGATGAAGAGAAAACGATTGAAGCCGGATGTATCGATTATCTTTGCAAACCAATAAAAACAAGTGTCCTTATTTCAACTTTGAATAAATACTTATAACTTAAAAATGAACTCTACCTTTTAAATTATCCAGGCAAAAATATAAGGGAGTTCCGGCATCAGATGATGATATTTCAAATTCAAGACTTTTTACAATTCCGAGATCCGATATATCTGCAATTTTCCACGTATTAACAATATAATCACTTTCATCATCATCAAAACGATAATCAGCTAAAAATAAATCAACAGGTCCGGTAATTTCATTATCAACTCCAATACCTGTTATTGTGAGTTTCAACCAATCGGGATCTCGCCCATCTCGTCCACCAAACTTTTTAGCATAATCATATCCAAACTGAATTGCCAAAGCAGTGTACGTAGTATTTGTGAATTGGACAGTTCGCATTTCTTCAGGTTTTTCAAAATCAATAACTATTTTTTCAAACTGATGAGCAACAATATAAGTGTCCGATTCATCCGCACCACCACTCGGAAAAGATGCATATCTTGCAACATCATTGTAATAATAATAATTTATTACATTTGAATACGCAAAACCACTCCAGGTATTCCAATCTTGATAAAAAGTATTTCTAAAGATTTTATTTCCCGATGTAAATCCTCCTGATTCATCGGATCCGTTCCAATAGGATTCTTTCTCTAATTGTAATTCCTCAAAATCCAAATAATCGGTTTTAAAAGTATCTTCATCAGTACATCCCAAAAGAAATATCACAAAAAAGAAAAAATAACAGTATGGTATAAATTTATTCATTAATTAAAATTGATTTTTCGAAATTAACTAATTACATCATTACATACAAGAAATATTTTTTAGTTCGTAATGTAAATGCTACTAAAATCTGTTAATAACAATTATTTGAAGTTAACAAAAGCATTTGTATTTTTGTTTATCATAA
>JAQIBH010000080.1 GCA_027859205.1 Bacteroidales bacterium
TACAGGAGATTTTAATCTTTTTTTATTGGCGTAGAAAAAGCCAATAGTCGTGAGTTAAATTCTGTTCTATCTTTATATCCGTTTTCATCATATACTCTCTCTAAACTCATTTTACTACCGGTAAGTTTGTTTAACTTTTCTAAACCTGCCTGCGCAATATCAAATAATTCAACTTTATCTTTATTTACTTTATTTAATATCCTTCTATTAAAACCTATCGCTAAATATGATTTAAATGAGATTGCCTTATTGGTATTTACTGGCTTGATACGATTTTCGTTCATGTCAATTATTATTTCCAAATTTTTAATTCCAGAACTAAAATCATACTCAATCTCAATTGGATCGATATAAGCAATTTGATCTACTTCTTTTTGAATTAAGTCCTCTTTATGTAAATAACTTTCGTCTTCTACATCATCTATTTTAATAGGTAAGACTTCCTTAAGCTCTATATTCCTTTTATTTATATTTTTTATACTTATTTCTTTGGGAATTATATCTTCTGGAATTATTTCAGGCAATTTTTCAATTTTAGCATCTTGATTAGTCTCGGAAACAAGATTGATATTCTCCTTTTCCTTAGGTATAAATAAATATAAACCAATCAAAATAATTATTGAGGCCGCAATAGAAATTGCAGTATAGTTTTTTCTTAAAACAAAAGGTCTTATCTCTTTTCTCTTTAAGCTCTTTTTATTCTGAAATACTTCATCTTTATCAATAGTTAGCCGAGCCAACTTAAATATGCTAAATTCCTTTTTCCTTATTTCGTTTGATTCAATAAAATTATCAAATTCAACAACTTCCTTATTGTTTAAATCTCCTTCTAACCTGGAAATACATAATTCGTCGAAATTATTTGAAGTAACATCAGTCAATATTTCTGTTTTTTTTAAGCCTAGTTTGTTTTCAAAGTAAATATTTTCGGCAGAAACTTTTTCAAGATTAACAAATCCAAACTCCTTTTTCAACTCGGGGTTTTCGTTTAAGAATAACATCAATAATTTCTCATCAGCAGAAGACAATTCTCCTTCGGCCAAATCAAGCAAATATGCTTCGTAATTATGTATATTAATCTTATTCATATATTAATAATTATTTATACCACTGCTTCAATACTTCCAATATATTTTTTCAATGCTAATCGTCCCCTATATATGTATACTTTTACTTGAGATTCAGCTAAATTGGTTATTTCGGCAATCTCACCGTAAGCATAACCTTCATAATCTCTTAATAAAATTACGGACCGCTGAACATCCGGTAATTGCTTTAAAGCCTCATCTAATACTTCACTTAGTCCATTGTAACTATCTGTATAAAAGCCCAAATCATCATTATATTCATTTAAATTTGTCATGCGCTTGTTTTTCCTAATTTTATCAATCATAGTATGATAAGCTGTAGAAAACAAATATGATTTTACTTTTAAAAATGAAACGTCGCTGGCTTTTATCCATAACTTCTCATAAGTGTCTTGAACAATATCTTTTGCCTCATCTTCATCTTTTATATTTTTTAAGATAAAGCGAAAGATCCCGTCAGAAAACAAATCAACACTTTTATTATAATCACTAACTGTCATTAAAAATTACTCTTATTCTAAATTATGACGTTTAAGTAAGATAAAAGTTACAAGCAAAATTATTATTTTCGCCTTTATTTAATAATTATCTTTATACTCCAATAATAATTTAAACATTAGCACATGAAAAAGTTACTTTTTTTACTTCTTGGAGTTACAATATTACTAAATTCATGCCAGCAGAGCTGCGTTGATGAAAAGAAATCACAAGATCATTTAATAATGTCCTCGCTATGGTATCAAAAATCAGGTGAGATGAAAGCAATTTATCATCAATGCTTTAACTGGGCTGAGTTAAGGATTGATATGATTTTAGCTGAAAATACCTCCGAAACAAAAAAAGCTGTGATTGTAGATATTGATGAAACAATGCTTGATAATAGTCCTTTTCAAACACATTGTATAAATACAGGTGAAAGTTTTACAAAAGAAACGTGGAGCGGTTGGACAACACAAATTAAAGCCAAGCCTCTTCCTGGTGCCGTTGAATTTTCTAAATATGCTGAATCGAAAGGGATTGAGGTGTTTTACATCTCGAATAGAAGTGTAGATGATTTTGATGTTACCTTAAAAAATCTACAAAAAGAAAATTTTGCTTTTGCCGATAGCGCTCATTTATTACTAAAATCAGACACAAGAAGCAAAAAACCTCGTAGAGATGTTGTGCGTGAAAATTATGAAATAGTATTGCTTATTGGCGATAATTTAATTGATTTCTCGGAAATCTTTGAAGACAGATCGGCAAATTTTGGGTTTGATATAGTAGAAGAACATAGCAAAGATTTTGGTTTTAAATTTATTGTTTTGCCAAACCCAATGTATGGAGAATGGGAAAGAGAGGTTTTTGAAAACAGAAAAGATTTAAACAATAAAGAAAAATACGAATTGCGAAAATCAAATCTTATTGGTTATTGACATAATCTCTATATCAAACAACCTGTTAAAACACTTCGACAAGCTCAGTATGACAATCTGAACATGATTATCTGTCGTATATAAGCTTGTCGAACTTTTCTCTTGCGTAGCTAAAATATGAATACTTTGAACTTTTTTTATCTTCCACATTATGTCCTTGTAGTGAGTATGTTTTCTTAAAAAGAATACTTACTCAATTAGTACTATTGTTAAGCTATTCAGATAATAATCCAAAAATAATTCAAATTTTATTTGGAATTGTAATTCAAATACTATTATCTTTGACCAACCGTTCATTCATAAATTATTTTTTAATTGCCCTAATAATAACTAAACATTTAATCATATTGCTATGTCGCCAAGAACTCCAGAACAATTTGAAGAATTAAGGGAAACAACCACGAATAAAATTATGGAAGTCGCTCTTGAGCTTTTTGCTAACAAAGGATATTTTCAGACTTCGATAAGTAAAATTGCAAAAAATGCTGGAATCTCTAAAGGCTTAATGTATAATTACTTCGAAAGTAAAGAAGATTTATTAAAAGCAATTATTTTTCATGGAATTGAAAGTTTAATGGAATTTTTCGATCCAAATCACGATGGAATTCTAACTAATGATGAGTTAATCCATTTCATAAAACAAATGGTTAAAACTTTAAAGGAGCATGTCGTTTATTATAGATTATATTTTTCATTAATGGTTCAAGCTCCAGTATTGAAACTGTTTGAAAACGAAATGTGGGCAATGTTTGAACCATTCTTTAAAACTTTATTCGAATATTTCGAAAGTGAAGGTTATGAAGATCCTCAAGCTGAAGTTTACTTTTTTCAATCAATGCTTGATGGTGTAGGAATGACTTATGTTTCAGATCCAGATAACTACCCTATTGATGCGGTAGAAAAGAAAATAATATCAATGTATTCAAAAAAAACTTAAGAATTATGAGAACAATTATTGGATTAAAATCAGGACTATTAACAATAATAATGTTATTTAGTTTATCATCAGTATTTGCACAAGATGCAAAAGAAATTGTTAAAAAAGCTGATGAAAAATGGAATGGTGAAAAATCCAGTCAGGGAACAATGACAATGACAATTGTACGACCTTCATGGGAACGAACCATTCAGTTTAAAATTTGGACATTAGAAAAAGATTATTCAATGACTTTAATAACTGCTCCGGCAAAAGAAAAAGGACAGGCTTTTTTAAAACGTAAAACAGAAATGTGGAACTGGATGCCTACTATTAGCCGGATGATAAAATTACCTCCATCGATGATGGCGGATGGCTGGATGGGCTCGGATTATACTAATGATGATATTCTTAAAGAATCGTCAATTGTTGTTGATTTTACTCATGAAATTATTGGCTCCGAAACTATTGATGGTTGGAATTGTTGGAAAATTGAAATGTCCCCAAATGAAGATGCTGCTGTTGTATGGGGGAAAATTATTAAATGGATTAGTAAAAATGAATATTTAATGATGAAATCGGAGTACTTCGATGAAGACGAATATTTAGTTAAAACTGAATTTGGGACTGATGTAAAAATAATGGATGGCAGAAAAATTACATCAAAAATTGAAATTATTCCCGCTGATAAAGACAATCAAAAAACCATTCTGATTATTGATAATATTAAATTTAATGTGCCACTTGAAAATTCATTTTTCTCGCAGCAAAATATGAAAAGGTTAAGATAATGAAAAATGATAAATTAATAATTATGAATTTAATTTTAATGGCTTGGAAAAATCTTTGGAGAAATAAGCGAAGAACCCTGATAACTGTTGCATCAATATTTTTTGGTGTGTTAATTTCGACTATTATGAGTTCACTTCAGGATGGGACCTACGGAAACATGATTGATATGTCTGTTAAGCTTTCTTCGGGATATTTACAAATACAACATCCCGAATATCAAGACAACAAATCAATAAACAATATCTTTGAACCTACTGATGAATTTATATCAGGCATTTCGGAGATTAAAGAAATAACTACAGTGGCAAAGCGACTAGAGTCTTTTGCTTTACTCTCATCGGGACCCAACACACGCGGCGGCGCGGTAATCGGTATTGAACCTAACAAAGACAATTCAACCTCAAATCTTAAAAATTGGATTGCAGAAGGAGATTTTTTAAACTCTGGCGACCAAGGCGTTTTGCTAACAGACAATATCGCAAAACATTTAAAATTAGGAATCAACGATACCATAATTTTAATTAGTCAAGGATATCATGGGGTAACTGCAGCTGGTGCATACCCCGTAAAAGGAATTTTGAAATTCTCAACACCACAAATGAATAGTTTGGGTGTATTTATGGATCTCAACTTGGCACAAGAATTCTATTCAGCCGAAAGTATGATTACATCATTAATGATAATGGTTGACGATTACACCGATGTTGCTCCTGCTGCAAGGAAACTAAATCATTCCGCAAATGGGAATTACAATATTCTGCAGTGGCAAGAAATCAATCCTGAAATTGTACAGTTTATTGATAGTGATAAATCAGGAGGAATTGTTATGAAGGCAATTCTATATATCGTAATTGGTTTTGGAATTTTCGGGACAGTAATAATGATGGTTGCTGAACGAAAAAGAGAATTAGGTGTAATGATTGCCGTTGGAATGCAAAAGTTTAAACTATCAGCAATTCTTTTTTACGAAACAATATTTATTGGAATAGTTGGTGTTTTTTCAGGGTTTATAGCAAGCATACCTATTATTTTAATGCTTGTTGGTAATCCAATTGAATTACCGGAAGAACTTGCTGATGCATATATGCAATATGGATTCGAGCCTTATCTGTTTTTCGGTACAGCTCCAAGTGTTTTTATGAATCAGGTAATTGCAATTTTTATAATGACATTAATTATATCGCTTTACCCTATATTCAAGGTAAAAAACCTTAAAGTTACAAACGCATTACGAGCATAAAAGATGAATAGATGTTAGCATCAAGTATTTAGAAAAACTATTTAAAAAATAAAATTAATTAAAAACAAAAATTATGATTTGGTCAGTATCATGGCGAAATGTATGGAGAAGCAAAACGCGTAGTTTGGTAATTATTTCAGCTATCGCTTTAGGAGTTTTTGCAGGAGTCTATACTATTGCATTTATGTTTGGCTGGGTTAATCAACGTGTTGATAATGTAATAATGACAGAAGTATCTCATATTCAAATACATCACGCAGATTATATTCAAACAAACGAAGTACACGATTATATTACAGATATAAATTCAATTAAAGATAATATTGAAACAATGCCCAATGTTGCTGGTGTGTCTACAAGACTTATAGCAACTTGTATGGTTTCATCGGCAGAAACCGGTTCGGGAGTTCAAATGGTAGGTGTTAATCCTGAAAATGAACAAAAAGTAACAAACTTGTACACCAAAATTATTGATGGAGCATATTTCGAAGGCGTCAAAAGAAATCCTATAGTAATTGGAGAAAAACTTGCTAATAAATTAAAAGTAAAAGTTCGGTCAAAAATTGTAGTTACTGTTACCGAAATGAATGGAACACTAACGGGTGGTGCATTTAGAGTAGCAGGAATATTTAAAACTGCAAATTCAACATACGACGAGATGCGAGCATTTGTAAAGATGGAAGATCTTCAAAACCTTATTAAAATTGAAGATAATGCAGGACATGAAATTGCAGTTTTAATGAATAAAAATAATATTGAAAATGTAATTGCAGATCAAATAAGAACTGAATATCCTACGCTTCAAACAATGACCTGGACTCAATTAGTGCCTGATATGAAAATGATGAACGAAAGCATGAATTTTATGATGTACATTTTCGTAGTAATTATACTTTTAGCTTTAGGCTTTGGTATAGTTAACACCATGCTAATGGTTATTCTTGAGCGAGTTAAAGAATTAGGAATGCTTATGGCAGTTGGGATGAGCAGATTAAGAGTTTTTTCTATGATTGTGTTGGAAACGATATTTCTTTCATTAGTTGGAGGTGTCGTTGGAATAGCTCTAGCTATAGGATTAACATTGATAACAGGAAAAACAGGAGTAGATTTATCATTGTGGGCGGAAGGTTTAAGTTCAGCTGGTTTTGATTCGATAGTGTATCCTGAAATTGGCTTTGATTCAGTCATTGTTGTAACAATCCTGGTAATCATAACAGGGATTTTATCATCAATTTATCCTGCACGAAAAGCAATTAAACTAAATCCTGCAGAAGCAATTAGAATTGAATAGCTATTGGCGATTTGACTTTAGCCATTAGATAATAATAATAATAACATAGCTCTTTGTTCTAGCCAAAAGCTAAGAGCCAAGAGCCAAAAACCAAAAGATATGAACGTATTAGAATTAAAAAATCTCGTTAAAATATACAAGGACTCAGAAATTGAAGTTAAAGCTGTAGACCATGTAGATTTGTCATTCGAACAAGGTGAATTTGCAGCTATTGTTGGACCATCGGGCTCTGGCAAAACAACCTTATTAAATATGATTGGCGGACTGGACAATCCAACTGAAGGCGATATAATTATTAATGACAAAAACATTAGAAAGTTTAGCTCATCAAAATTAATCGATTTCAGATTACGTAATATTGGTTTTGTATTTCAAGCATATAATCTAATTCCTGTTCTTACAGCAAAAGAAAATGTAGAGTTCATTATGCAACTACAAGGTAAAAAGAAAGCCGAAAGAAACGAACGAGCCATGGAGTTATTATCAGCTGTAGGAATTGCAGACAGAGCAAATAGCCGTCCTTCAAAATTATCAGGAGGTCAACAACAAAGAGTTGCTGTAGCAAGAGCCTTAGCTTCAAAACCTAAATTTATTTTAGCTGACGAACCTACAGCAAATCTAGATTCTAAATCAACAGAAACTTTACTTGACATAATGGAAACACTTAATAAAGAAGAAAATATAACTTTCATATTTTCCACACACGATCAGCGAGTTGTAAACAAAGCACGTAGAGTAATTACGGTTGAAGATGGTCGGGTTGTTTCTGACGAGAAAAGGAAATAGATAGAGGATTTAGGATGCAAGATACATGATTCAGGATTATGCAAAAGAATTAAAAATAGGTAATATGAATTATAGAGATTTAGAAATATACAAATTGGCTTTTAAGTTAGCTGTTGAAGTCCATAATATGACAATGACTCTCCCGAAATTTGAACTTTATGAAGAAGCTAGCCAAATTCGTAGATCATCAAAATCTGTTGGTGCTAATATAGTTGAAGGTTTTGGCAAGCGCTCATATAAAAAAGACTTTTTGAGATCTTTAACTATTTCTCATGCCGAATGTGATGAAACGATATATCATCTTGACATCCTATTTGCAACTAAATCATTAATCGATAAAGAAAAATACGATTACTTAAATTCTGAGTATATCAAACTAAGTAAAATGATATACAATTTCTCCCAGGCAGTATTAAAAAAACATATATCAGATAAATAATCATTTTGATGCATCTTGTATCATATAGCCTGTATCCAGTAAACTTTAAAATTGTGAAAAAACTAGCAATATATATTCTTCTTTTCCTATTGGCACATTCCGTTAAAAGTCAAGAATCCCTTTTTTCTAACATGAGCTTAAATGGTTATGTAAAATACATGAATTCAAGTACGATTAGTAATGTTGATTCTGCATGGATAGTTGACAACCTAATTCATAATCGACTAAATTACAAATGGTATATAAATGATAAAACAACATTGGTCTTAGAATCACGAAACAGATTAATTTATGGAGATATGGTTCGATTTATTCCCAATTATGCTGACCTAATTAAAACTGACAATGGATTCCTCAACTTTTTAACAAATAACATAAGCGATGGAAATTCTTATGTGTTAAACTCAACATTCGATAGAGCTTATTTCGAATTCAATAGCAATAATTGGCTTGTTACCCTAGGTAGGCAAAGAATTAATTGGGGACAAACATTTGCCTGGAATCCAAACGATATTTTTAATTCCTATTCATTTTTTGATTTCGATTATGAAGAAAGATCGGGAAGCGATGCCTTAAGAATTCAGTATTATCCGAATTTCACTTCTGTTGCTGAGGCAGCAATTAAAATAGATAAAAATAACAATATTACTGCCGCCGGATTATATCG
>JAQIBH010000100.1 GCA_027859205.1 Bacteroidales bacterium
ATTTTTCATTTTTATTAAATCCAAAAAAATCATTGCAAAACGATTTGAAAAACTAATGTTTGATCTAAGCCATTTCTTAAAAACGGATAAATCAGTGCTAGTTTTTCAGTAGACCCTAACTAAAGAGGGTTATATTAATTTAGTTATTAATGAATTGAAGTTGTTTTTTGAAAAAACTAATGATATTTATGATTTTTCGGGTTTAAAACAGATTATTCTGGAAATAAATGAAAAATTGCTTGATGAATGTTTCCAACATTTTATGAGGTTGATTATTAGTAAAGATGAAAAAGCGTGGAATTTACTTTGTAATGGCATAAAAATTAGAATTTACAGATTTCTCAGAATGGAAGGGTATAGTCAAGTAAATAATTTTGAGGAGATATTACAAGAATCACTAATTGTTTTTACTGAAAAATTAGAGCTTGGAAATCTGGAATTTGTAAATTCAAATAAACTAAAATCATTTATTATAAGAATTGCCCAATTAAAACTTTATGAAAAATTCCGAGTAAGTAAGAAACAAAAAGATTTGCTCCGAATTGATGAAGTGAATTATAATTTACCTGAATTAGGTAGTTGTCAGGAGGTGTTTGAGAACGGAGAGTATGTAGCTTATTTATTTAAGAAATTGGAGAAAAAAGAGCAATTAATTATATATTATTTTTTTTTTGAACAAAAACAATTAAAAGAAATAGCGGAAAAAATAAATATTAGCGAGGAGAATTGCCGAGTTATAAAGTACAGGACAATTCGTAAACTCAGAAAAATTGTTGGGCAAAATAAAGAAATGCAAATATTAAATTGAGTTCATTACATGAAATTTGATCATAAATATATTGAGAATAATGAGATACTAAATAAGTATCTGTTACATCAATTGAATAAAGAGGAAACAGATAAATTTGAGGAGCACTTGTTGTTTTGTTCAGAATGCAGAGAGCATATTGAAAATGCAAGCAAAGTTTTTGATAATTTGTATTCTGAATTAATTGATTTTGATGTTGCTCAAATAGATGAGAATTCAGGCTTCTCGGGTAAAAAGAAATATCTTAACATTAAGCTTTTATATAAAATTGCAGCATCTATAATAGTAATTATATCAGTTGGTGCGAGTTTACATTTATTATTTAATAATGATCGAATTGAAATCAATAATCAAGTATCAGAAACATTAGCTATAGACACATTAAAAGTAGATGAGAGTGATACTATTGAATCGAATTTTAATGAACCTGTATCAAGCTCTGTTATTGCATCTTTAGAAATTGATAGTACTCTTTTTATGGAGTCTCTATTTTTTGAAAAGATAATTAACGATACTGAACGAGGTAGTGAAATTCAAATTGAATTACCGAAAATAGGACATGAGTTTAAAAATAATTCTAAGATTACATTTATGTGGGAAGGAATTCCAGATGAAATATTCTTAACAATTTTTGATAACAAAGGACTATTAATATTTGAACAAAAAGCAAAATCCCCATACGTATTCCCGGAAATATTAGAACAAGGGCTATATTATTGGCAACTTGAAAATGAAGATTACTCTTTATATACAGGTAAGTTTATTGTTAAATAAAATATTTAATCTGCCCCTATAAGTACAAACCCTGACCAGAATTTAGGAAATGCTGTTTCGTCATTATTTATCAGTTCCAACTTCGCATTTCTTAAAGCTGCACTTTTTGAGTTGCCCTGGGTTAAATTATTGTAAAAATTGACCATTAAGTCTTTAGTAGATTCATCGCCAACTTTCCAAAGTGATACCAACAGATTTTTTGCCCCTGAATACAAAAAACCCCGCGTTAATGAGATAATTCCCTCACCTTCAATAAATTTACCTGAACCCGTTTCGCAGGCACTTAAAACTACAAGATCTGCTATAAGATTTAATCCATAAATTTCTTTAACAAACAATATCCCATCGTTGCTCATTTCCATATATCCTCGTAATTTATCAGTTAAGGTATCATTTAATTCTTCTTGTTTTTCTTCCTTTAAAAAGAAGAGTAATCCTGAAAGCTCAGCATATTCATTATTTAAAATACCATGAGTAGCAACATGGATGATTTTTGCATTACTTGATAATTTTTTAAAATTTTCTTCACTGGCTTCAGAAAATAAATAAAATTCTGCTTCTTTTTTATTCTTATTAAAGATTTGAGCTATATTTTCTACTTCAGATTTTGAGAAAGGTAATTCGTTATATTTAATTCCATTTAAGGTAATGCTTCTTAATAAACTGTCTGGTAAATAAGAAAGCATTAAGTCATTGTTTACAGAAGGTATATTGGCAACATTACTATCTTCTGAAAAAACCGGGGCAAAACCAATAAAATCAATTGAATTCTCATTTTCGCTTTGAACGGGTACATCCCTGTGATTTTCTACCCATAACGCACATGAATAACTGTAAGCAATTTCGTGTTTCTTTAACAAATAATTTGCTGATGAAAACTTATTGTCGTGTATTTCTGACTTTTTGGTAATAATTGATTCAAAAGGTAAGGAAATTAATTCTTTGTCAGGAATGAAAACTAGTTTAGAATCTTCACTAATATATTTCTCAATTGGTTGTATTAGATATTCATAGAGTTGATAGCTTAAGTTTTTAAAGTTACTTAATCTATTTTTCTTAATGCTTAATAAATAGTCATTTATTTCTTTTTTGAAATCCTTACCAATTGATATTCTTTGCCATTCAAATAGTTCATTTCCAATAATAAAACAAAATAGGACTGAATCTGTTAAACTATATTCTATGATTATTTCGTTTGGCATTAAATGTTGGCGAATTGAATCAACTGATATTGTAGAAGCTATTTTATTAGTTATATTTTTATGACCAGTTGGTTGAATATTATCATCAAGATTGTTATACTTCACTACGGTTTCGAAAAGATCTGTTTTTAATATATCTTTTTGAACTAATTCAACATTATCTAATAGTATTTTTATTTTTAGTGCATTGATTTTATTTTGTAATTCCTTACGATAAATTTGAATACTGTCATTTTGATTATTTACATCTGTAATTCTATTTTTTAATAGAGATTTATAGAGAATAGTAGCTTTGTTTTGTTCAGAGAATTGGAAAGCAAGACTCTTATATTTTTCATCATTTGTAATATTATAATATTCCCAGGCTGCTTCTAATCCATTTTGAATAATATTGGCACTTTTTGCCATTAGAGTGATCTTCGATTCTTCAAGGTTGAAATTTAATAATACACTATTTATTGTTTCTAATGATATTTGGCTAAATAAGATGGCATTAGACAAATATTTTTCATTACTTGTTTCATAATATAACCTAATTAAATAGCCTGAATATCTATCAAGAGTTTCAATAAAAATTATTTCATCAATTATAAATTGGACATTTAAATTTTTATTATCTAATAATTCATCAGATAGATAATTACTTTTAATTGCATTTTCAAAATAAACAATTGCTGAATCGGGTTGCTCTGTTTTAGAATAGATCCACCCCATTGTTTCATATGTTTTTGCTATTTCCGGATGCTTATCTGGGTAAACAAGTTCAGCATTTTTCACAGCTTTTTTACTATAATAAATGGCAGAATCAGATTTTCCAATATTATTAAATGTATGTGTTAAGTTTATACAAATATTTATATATGTTGGATGCTGCCGACCATATGTATTTTCAATAATTTTTAATGCCTTAAAATAACAATCTAAACTTTTACTATATTGATCACTTTCATTATATGCTGCTCCTAAGTTTAAATATGCTCTTGAAAGGTGAGAATGGTTATTGCCTAAATTTTCTATAATTATGTTGACATTTTTTTCGAAATAATAAATTGCTGTGTCAGTTTCACCTTTTAAGAAAAATATTTCACCCAGATTGTTTAATGAAGGTATATTATCAATATGGTCTTCTCCCATAATATTGGTATGAATGTTAATACTTCGTTCGTAATAATATTTTGCCAATTCATAGTCGCCCATAAACTTATATGTAGCACCAATATTATTATATGATCTGGCAGTACGAGTATTTATTACACCCGTTTTTAATTTTAATTGAAGTGATTTATTGAAAAATTGAAGTGCAGTATCAAGTTTATTAACATTGGAAAATGCTATTCCTAATGTTTCGTAGGCATTGGCAGAGTTGGGATTTTGTTCGCCAAAATGGTTTATCATTATGTTGGCTCCTTTCTTTTTGTATTCAAGAGCTTTCTCATAGTCACCTCGGGTAGTGTAAAGGCTTCCAATATTTTTTAAAAATATACCGGAATAATAATGATTTTCGCCATAGGTGATTTGTGATAGTTTTAATCCTTTAGAATAAAATTCTTCTGCTTTTTCAATTTCTCCGGTGTTCTTGTAACAGATAGCAATGTTGTTGTAGTATAATACAAGAGATGGATCATTTGGTGTTTTTTCAAGAGAAATGTCTATTGCTTTGTTATAATACTCAATTGCTTCTGAATATTTGCCCTGCATATCATATATTAAACCTATGTTATTATATAAACCTGTAAGTTTTGTATGATTCGGACCATAATGGATTTTTAATATTTCAAATGCATTTATGTAATAATGTAAACAGGAATCTAATTGCTCGGAATAATAGTACATTACTCCAATATCATTATATATATCAGCAATTTTAGTTTGATATTTTTCTTTGTGATTAAATAGAATATTAAGTGCTTTGTTATAATTAAGGATGGCTAAATCAGCTTCTCCTTTGTCACTATAGGTTTTTGCCAAGTTATGGTGAGCTTTTGAAATGCGCAGTTGTAAATTTTTCTCATCGTGTTTCCATATTTGCATAGCTTTGCTAAAATGTTGAAAAGCACTATCAACCATTTCGTGTTTGCTAAATATATCACCAAGAACACTATAACAATCTCCAGTACAATAATGAGTGGAGCCTAAATTTTTCGTTGCTAAATCTATATTTTTCCATGCTAAAATTTGTAAATCCTTATCCGGCTTATTTTCTAATAATTGATATATTATCCCATTTTTACATTCAATATGCCTTACCCACAATTTATTTGCTTTATAAATTTCAGCTGCTTTTTCATAATAAGATATAGTCGTATCATACTGAGCAGAATCTTCAAGTAACTTAGCTTTCTCAAAAAAAACATTTGCAATTACTGTATCTTGCCTAAAATTGTATGATGAAAAGCATTGTATATTACCAGTAATTAAAAAAATAATGGTAAAACCAATATAAATCTTAAAGGATTTTAATAATCTCATAATATAAATGAAAGTGGGTTTGTAATCTGATGAAAAATTACATAATAATGGACACATATACAATAGTATGAGTTAATAATTTATCAATATTTTTCCCTTCCGCTCCAACTTTTTAAAAAATTCATTATTCCACAGCAAAATATAAGCGCAAGAACTAATTATCAAATCTAATATTGAGGTGATTATTACATGTCTTATATTTTTATTCTGTATTTTTGTTTTAATATATTATGTTTTTCATATTAATTAATATGGATAAAGACATATAAAAACTGATTCTTAAAATTATTATTTCATGAAAATAAAAGCATTTCAAGATTACTATCCGGATCACCTAAGTCACTGCTACGGATGCGGAAAATTAAATGAACATGGATATCAAATAAAAACTGTTTGGGATGGTGAAGAAACTTTAAGCACTTTCACTCCGCAACCATATCATATGGCTATTCCTGGATTTGTGTATGGAGGATTAATAGCTTCTCTTATTGATTGTCATGGAACAGGATCGGCAGCAGCTGCTATGTATAAAAAAGAAAACAGAGAAATGGATACTGAGCCTTCTTTTAGGTTTTTAACAGGAACGTTAAATGTAAAATATTTAAAACCTACGCCTATTGATTGCACTTTGCAGATTAGAGGAAAAATTAGAGAGATAAGTGGGAAAAAGGTTACTGTAGATGTAGAAGTTTTGGCTAATGATGTTGTTACTGCCACTGGTGAAGTAATAACTATACAAGTTCCGGATAAATATATACAAGAAATTATAAAAAGTGCTGCTTCAAAATGAAACAGCACTATATTTTTATAATTTCTTGCATTTAATAATCAAGCACGTCTTCGTCTCCATACAGTACAGCGAGACCTTTTAAGGCTAATGTTTTTATATCATCTGAACCAGGATAGACTGTAACCTCTGCAATATTTTCTATTCTTTTTACTATTTTACGGACAAGCCATGAGCTGTTAGCTAATGATCCAGTAATTATTATAGCATCAACTTTCCCTTCTAAAACAGCATACATTGAACCAATCGTTTTAGATATTTGATATGCCATTGCTTCAAAAATAAATGCAGCCTCTTTATCACCATCCGTAACTCTTTTGTCAATATCTATTCCACTAAAAGTTCCTAAATGAGCATATAATCCACCTTCCAAACTTACTTTCTTTAAAAGCTCTACTTCACTATATTTTCCACTAAAACAAAGTCTGATTAAATCGCCTGTTGGCAAGCTTCCGGCTCGATTGGGCGAAAATGGACCATCGCCATCATACCCCATATTTGAGTCAATAACATGACCTTTCTGGTGAGCACCTATTGTAATTCCTGATCCCAGATGAGCTACAATCAAGTTTAAATCGTTATACTCTTTATTTATTGATTTAGCATATCGGCGAGCAATATATTTTTGATTTAGTGCATGAAATATTGATCTCCTTTTAATCTCTGGCAAACCTGTCACTTTTGCAATATCGTTATATTCATCAACAACAACAGGATCTGCTATTAACGCATGTGAATTCGGAAAATCTTTTACAAGGCTTTCTGAAATTAAACCTCCCAGGTTAACAATATCTGTACCTTGAATTGAATTTACAAGATCATGTTTTACTTTGTCATCGACTAAATAAACGCCCGATTTTAC
>JAQIBH010000117.1 GCA_027859205.1 Bacteroidales bacterium
TATCTGAGAGAATAAATTTAAATTTGTCATGAGAGAAAAGTTTTGGTTGTGCAACTCAAAGATAATTTGAGATACTTAAACTTCTTCTCTCTTTTTATAATTATTTAGGACGCGATTGAAAAATTACCTAAGAATACGCAGCTAGGATTTGATTATTATTTTCAAGTTTCATTTTTTAATGAGCTTGGAACTGATATTAATGGACATAAAGGAAATCCATTTCAAACATATTTACTTTTAAAGGATGGATCAGGACCGGACAATATTAAAGCAAGTTTAAAAGAATTCTTGTATTCACGATATGAAAGAGATGTTGAGTATGATCCATTTTTATTGTCAGTTAACGATATGTATATGTATGGTGAATCCTTGAATTACATATTCATGCGAATTTTTGCGGCAATTGCTATTTTTATTTTAATAATGGCATGTATTAATTTTATGAATCTTTCTACAGCTACGTCTATGCGAAGAGCAAAAGAAATAGCTATCAGGAAAATTGTTGGAGCACACCGAAAACAAATTATAAAACAATTAATTAGTGAGTCTGTTTTACTTGCCTTTATTTCATTAAATATTGCAATTGTAATGTCCGAATTAATTTTAGAATTGTTTGGAAGAATGTATGGTGATAATATACCGTTAGATCTAACTGATTTTAGTTTGTGGATACAATTTATAATTCTTGCTCTTACAACTGGGTTTTTGGCTGGCAGTTATCCTGCAATATTCTTATCTTCATTTAAACCAATAAAAGTATTATCGTTTCATTATTCTCAAGATGGCGGTAGATTTCGAAAAATACTTGTTGTCTTTCAGTTTGTTCTTTCAATAATCTTTTTGTCGATGACAATATTAACTTACAGACAATCTCAGGAAGTCCGTAATAATAAGATTGGCTTAAACACTGAAAATATTTTGTATGTACCCATTAAGGGAGAAATAAATGATAATTATGAGCTAGTAAAGAACGATTTGTTACAAAATCCAGATATTGAGTCAGTAACATCATCTAATCAAGAACCTACCTGGGTTCACTTAGGAGAATTTCTTTGGGGAACGTCGCCAGGAAAAAATGAAAATTTATCGAGAATTCTTGATGTAAATTATGACTTTTTGGATGTGTTTAACATAAAACTAAAAGAAGGTAGATTTTATTCTAAGGAATTTAGCAGTGATAGTGTAAACTCAATTGTAATTAACGAAGAGATAGTTAAGCTACTCAAAATTAAAGACCCTATTGGTAAGCAATTTTATTTGTACGATGAACCATATAAAATTATTGGTGTAATAGAATATTTTAATTTCTTCCCAATTGAACTAGGAGGAAGGTCGATAATTATAAGATTAAAACCCTTTAAAGGTGGACATGTTTACATTAAATATGCCAAAGATAGATATCCTTATATATCTGACTATATTAAAAAAGTATTTGAAAATCATAATCCTAATTATCCCTACGAATTTTCATTTTATTCAGATTTTAAATCGCCTGTAGATGAGGGAATAGAAAACTTAAATAAACAACTTATATTTTTTACTTCATTTGGAATGTTCATTGCAGCATTAGGATTGTTAGGATTGTCAGCGTTTATGGTTTCTCAAAAAACAAAAGAAATTGGAATTCGCAAAGCAATGGGTGCGAGTGTTAAAAAAATATTAATTATTATGACAAAACAGTTTTTCAAACTTATTTTAATTGCCAATATAATTGCAATTCCTATTAGTTATTTTATAAATAAATATGCAGCAAGTTTTTTCACAACACAAGCTGAAGGGGATATTTTTGTATTTTTATTTGTGTTTTTATTCATTTTTTTAATTGCATTTTTAATTATTTATGCAGTTACAATCAAAGCTGCGAGAGCTAATCCAGCTAAATCTTTACGATATGAATAAGTGCTAAAAATGCAATGTGAAAACGGTTTCAACATTCGATTTCGATTTTACAGAAACATTTCCACCATGTAAATGCATAATCTGACGAGAAAGGCTCAATCCAATACCTGAGCCTTTCTCTTTTGTTGTAAAAAAAGGTATAAAAATATTGTCTAAAACTTCAGGAGATATCCCTTTACCATTATCAGATATTTTAATAAGAACACGATCATTTACAAGTTCAGTATATAAATTTATTGTTGGCTTCTCACAATTTAATAGTGCTTCTGATGCATTCTTAATTAAATTTATTAGAACCTGTTCTATTAGTTTCTCATCGGCATTTACAATTAAGTCTTTGGGTGTACAGTTGTAATTGAAATCAATTGATTTTTGCTCAAGATCACTCTTTAATAAAGTATTAATATGATCGAATAAATTGATAATTTTAAATTCCGAGAAATTAGCTTTTGGTATTTGCGTAAGATTCTTATATGTTTCAACAAAATTTGATAATCCCATACTACGTTTTCGGATTGTTTTAAGTCCTAATACAGAATCCTCGATCGTTTTGTTATCAATTTCTTCAATAGTTTTTATTTTATCATTCTCTTCGAACATTTCGATTAATGAACCTGAAAGAAGCTTGATAGGACTCACAGAATTCATGATCTCATGTGTTAAAACCCGAATCAGTTTTTGCCAGGCATCAACTTCACTTTGATCTATCTCTGTTTTTATATTTTGCAAGGATAAAAGTTTTATTTTACGTTCTTTAATTTTAAAATTAGCTGCTTTAACAGACAATTGTACAATTTCGTTGTCAATACTTAATTTTATTAATTTATTGTTTCCAGGTTTTAATTCTTTAAAACTATCTGCTAATCCAGCTTGAGTTTTTTCAAGTTCAGATATGTCTTTTAAATTGTGTCTGTTTAGTAAATTTAATGCTGCATCGTTGCAAATTTCAATTTTTCCTGATTCATCAAAGGTTAAAATACCAGTTCCAATATGTTTAATTGTATTCTGAAAATATTGATGCTCAATTTCTTTGTCAGAGCGTACTTCCGAAATATCATGAATAATTTTATTTAGCTCATAATGCAATTGCTCAAAAGATTTATCAACTTTTTTATCTTTATTAAAGCCTATTGAAACATCATCGTATTTAATTGCTGTTATAAATTTTATTATATCACGATTTACTTTTTGTAAGTACCAGAACAAATATATTAATTGCAATATCCATAGAATAACCAATGACGAACTGGTTATCAGCATATATTCTTGATCCAATGTCCAAAAAAATGATAGTGTAGTTGCTGCTATTAAAATAAGTTGAATAGCTATAGATATCCTAAAACGACTAAATTTCATATTTCTCCATTTTTTTATATAATGTAGATCTGTTTATTCCTAGCTCTTTTGCAGCAGAACTAATATTACCTTTATATTTTTGAATTGCTTTTTCTATTAGGATTTTCTCGTTTTCATCTAAATTGAACGAATTTGAGGTAGTGCTTTTTACTTGTTTCTCGCCTTCAGACCAAAAATGAATGGGCATAATAGTTTTTCCTTCACATAAAATCACTGCTTTTTCGATAGTATGTTGTAATTCCCTAATATTTCCAGGCCATGAATATTGCTTGAGCTTATTAATGGCATTCTGACTAAATATCAAATCATATTTATTGTATTTATCAGTATATTTTTTTAAAAAGAAGTCTGCAAGTAGGTTGATGTCCTCAATTCTCTCTTTTAGTGTAGGTAATTCAAGTTTTATAGTATTAATACGATAAAGCAAATCCTCACGAAAAGTATTCTCTTCAAGCATTTTATCAATATCGTTATTTGTTGCACAAATTAATCTAATATCAACTGGAATTGGTTTATTTGAGCCAATCCTACTTATTTCTTTGTTTTGAATTGCAGTTAATAATTTTGCTTGAAGAGAAAGAGGGAGATTTCCAATTTCATCAAGAAAAAGCGTTCCTCCCGAAGCTATTTCAAATCGACCTATACGATCTTCTTTGGCATCTGTAAAAGATCCTTTTACATGTCCAAATAATTCGCTTTCGAATAAATTTTCTTGTAACGATCCAATATCAACATTTACAAATACTTCATTGGAACGATTTGATTTTCTGTGAATTTCTCGAGCAATTACTTCTTTTCCTGTTCCATTCTCGCCAAGGATAAGAATGTGAGCATCAGTTTTAGCAACTTTATCTACAATACCGAAAATGCTTTTCATTGCTGTAGACTCACCTATAATATGATTGTATTTGCTATCAATCTTTTCGCTCAAATGTTTTTGTTTTTGCTCTAGGTTTTCGATTTTAAGGTTAGATAATCGTAGTTTGTATGCTGATAAAATTGTTGATAAAATTTTCTTCTCATCCCAAGATTTTTGAATAAAATCAGCAGCTCCTTCTTTCATAGCATTAACTGCTATTTCAACATCACCATATGCAGTGATTAACACAACTGATGCATTGTTGTCTTTTTCAAGAATTTGTTTCATCCAGTATATTCCTTCGTTACCGGTATTAATACCTGCAGAAAAGTTCATGTCAAGTAATATTATATCATAAGTTTCCTTTCTAAGAAATTCAGGTATTTGATTTGGATTTTTAATGGTATCAATTTTCGAAAAATGCTTTGAGAGGAAGAATCTAAATGCAATTAATAATTCTTCATTATCATCAACAATTAATATTTTACCTTTACTGATAGGCATAGTTTTATTTGCTTTTAGTATTTTGTTAAAATTACAATTTATTGTTGTTAATTCCGACATGAGTGTTGCAAAAAGCGACACAGGAATTTGTTTTGTATATTGTAATTGTATGATAATTAGACTATTTTGTGTTTTGGTATAGGTATTGGATATAAAGTAAGAAAATAAATATTATGTTGAAAAATTATATAAGTACATCCCTCAGAAGAATCACAAGAAGCAAACTTTTTAGTTTGATAATCATCATAGGATTGGTTCCGGGAATAGTTTGCTCCTTTTTTATTTATTCGTGGATATTGGATGAATTATCATACAATATGCACCATAAAAACTTTGATAATATTTATAGGGTAGTTGAAGAGATGAATGTGCAGAATAATCTTATGAAAGGCATTAGGACCCCTTATCCTGTGGGTAAAGCATTAAACGAAGATTTTGAAGAAATAACGCACAATACTTCTTTTAGAACAGATAAATTCACAGTTTCATGTGGAGATGTAGTTTATAATGAATCAGAATTTGCTTCAGTTGACCCTGACTTTTTTAATATTTTCTCTTTTCCATTTATAACAGGTGATCCTAAAACTGCTCTTTTAAATCCTTATACAGTTGTATTAACTGAAAGGATAGCTTCAAAGTATTTTAAGAATGAAAATCCTGTTGGAAAAACATTAAGGATAAATCATAGATTTGATTTTCTGGTAACAGGAATAGTTGAAAATCCCCCTGACAATTCTGATATTCAATTTGATTTTGCTGCGAATAAGCCATTTAATGAAGGACCTGGCCCTGGAACAACAAAGCCTTGGGAAGCTTGTATGCACGAAATCTATATATTAACGCATGAAAATACAAATATAAATGACTTAGGAAATAAAATTGAGAATTTTATTAGCAAATATGATCCTAAAACAAGATACACATTAAGCTTAGATCATGTAAGTAATATTCATCTTTATAGAATTTCTGGAGATAACGAACCTATTGTATATGTGTATATATTCTTAATTACCGGCATACTTGTATTATTAATTAGTAGCATTAATTATGCAAATATATTTATTGCCAACATGTTAAACGGGATACCGGATATTATTACAAAAAGAATATTTGGGGCAAAACGAAATAATTTAATAAATCAAATTCTTATTGAATCGAGTATCTATATTTTGGTCGCAATAGTACTTTCTGCAATATTTATTGAATTATTAAGGCCATATTTCAACAGTCTTGTTCATAAAAATCTGGAATTTAACTATGGAAATATGAGCTTTGTGGCTTTTTTTGTCACTGTTTTTTTTCTTGTTCAAATTTTTGCCGGTTTATATCCTGCTCTTTTGTTTTCGTCAAAAAGAGTTGAGAAGTTTAATCAAAAGAATACTCTCAGTAAGTTTTCTGGTAGGTCTAAAAAATCTCTTGTAATTATTCAGTATGTTATTTCAATAGCTTTAATTATTTCTACAATTTTTATATCTAAACAGTTAGAATATATTCAGAATAAAGAATTAGGTTTTTGTAAGGATAATATTATTTATTTCAGAACAAATAGGGTAATAAAAAAACATTTAAGTGCATTTAAACAAGATGCCATAAAAATAGATGGTATAAGTTCTGTTTCTATCTGCCGTAATTTACCATATCTTATTAATAATGCAGCTGGCTTTTTAGAATGGGAAGGGCGTGATCCTTTGAATGAAGTCCAGTTTAGTTTCTCTCAGATTGATTGCGACTACTTAAATACTTTCGAAATACCTTTAATTGAGGGGCGTAATTTTAACCCTGATTTAATTACAGATAATCAAGATTTTATTCTTAATGAGGAAGCGGTTAAGAGAATGGGAATAAACAATCCAATAGGGCTAAAATTTAAAATGTGGGAGAATGAAGGTATTGTAATTGGAGTAGTAAAAAACTTTTACTCTAATCATTTTGATTATGAAATTCCTCCTTTAGTACTTAGTCAGCATTTGGGAGGAGTCAATTATCTTGCTGTAAAAGTACAATCTGGTCAATACGAAAATACAATTAAAAGACTGGAATTAATTTGGGAAAAGTATGCCCCAGATTATCCTTTTGAATATAAATTCATGGATGATTCATTCAATAAATTATATAGAAAAGAAGCACAGTTAGTAAAACTATTCTTTTTCTTTTCTGCTATCACAATATTTATTTCATGCCTGGGATTATTTGGGATAAGTTCTATTGTAATTAATCAGAGAATAAAAGAGATAGGTATAAGAAAAGCTCTTGGAGCATCGAATAACAGCATTCTTAGAATGTTGTTTATAAAATTCATAGCTTGGATTGCAATTGCTTATTTAATTGCTTGTCCTATTGCTTATTGGTTTATAAATAATTGGCTGAATCAGTATGAATATAGAACTTCAATAAGTTTATGGCCATTTCTTTTAGCGGGAGTAATATCAATTCTTTTAACATTTATTAGTATTGCAATATTTGCAATAGGAGCTGCTAGAAAAAATCCAGTTGAAAGTTTACGTTACGAATAGTATTTATATTTTAATTCACATTTAAAATTGATAAACAGATGTTCTTTTTTGATTTAAAAATTATAATTAGAAATAGCCTAAGAAACAAGGCTTTTTCGGCAATAAATATTCTAGGATTATCTTTAGGCTTAACAACAGCAATGCTTATATTAATGTGGGTATGGGACGAATTAAGTTATGATCGATTTCATGATAATGCAGATAACATTTACATGCTTATTAACAAAAATAGTGATGATCAAGGTAATAGCGAGGAATATGTCGAAAGTCCCGCACCAATGGCTGATTATTTAGTGAAGAATATTCCCGGAGTTAAAGATGCTGTTCGTATTGATTATTATTATGTGGGAGGTTTAATCCAAAAGGACAATGATTTCTTTAAAGAAAAAGGGGCAGGAGTTGATGATTCTTTTTTTAAAATTTTCAACATTCCTTTTATATTAGGTGATAAAAATGAAGCCTTCTCAAATCTGGAATCTATTGTTATTTCAGAAAGTATTGCAAAAAGATATTATGGAACTATAAATCCTTTAGGGAAAATTTTAAAACTAAAAGGTTATGGGGATACTTATAAAACGGTTACAGTAACAGGTGTTTTTAAAGATTTCCCCTCTAATTCATCCATCAAACTTGATTTTATGGTTCCTTTCTTTCTTGAAAAGAAAAACTACTTGGACAACTGGAATGTATCATCGTATGCTACTCTTGTACTTTTGGATAGAAGTGTAGACCTTAACTTGGTCAACAAAAAAATTACCTCTATATATAATGATGTAATCGACGATAGTCATTTTACTTCGTATTTATTCCCTTTGGTTGATATGCATGTGAAATCAACTTTATCATTCTTTAGAAATGAAGAACATGGCAATAGCGAACTTATTAATCTTCTTTTGTTTATTGCAATATTGATTTTACTAATAGCTTGTATTAACTATATAAATTTAGCCACAGCCCGATCTGTAAAAAAATTAAATGAATTTAGTATTAAAAGAATTCTTGGTGTAAGTCATAAAAAGTTATTTCAAGGTTTTTTAATTGAATCTTTTTTATTCACACTTATATCTTTTTATATCGCTATAATATTAATTGAATTAACTCGTCCAGTATTTAATAATCTTACAGGAAAGAATTTAAGTATTAATTATTCTGAGCCCAAAATTTTAATTATTGTCATTTTAATAATTGGATTAATGAGTATTATATCAGCTTTTTATCCTTATTTATTTATTGCTTCAAAACGTAAGGGATTAACTTTAAATTTTGTTCAAGAAAAGAATAGTAAGCGTATCCAAACCAGAAAAATCTTGGTAATTATTCAATTTGTAGTTTCAATAATACTAATCATCTTTTCTAGTGTTATATTAAAGCAAATTAATTTCATTTACTCTAAAGATCTTGGTTTCGATAAAGAAAATATTATCACTTTACATTGTCCTGAACTCGGAGATAAAGTTGATGTATTTAAAAATGAGCTTCTAAAAAATGCAAATGTTATTTCTGTTACGAATGGAAGTCTCCCATGGGGTGGTGGTTGGCCTGACTTATGGTCGTGGGAAGGGAGAAGTGCTAATAGCAAATTAGCTGTTCACAGAATACATACTGATTCAGATTTCTTAAAAATTACAGGCATAAAACTTTTAAAGGGCCGTTATTTTTCGGAAGAATTTTCGGATAGTTCATCAATAGTTATTAATGAGAAATTTGCGAAATTAATAGGGACTGAAAATATTATAGGTAAAGAAATACGTTTCAGAAATGAACCTTATAAAGTTATAGGAGTTACAGATAACTTTTATTCAACTCATTTTTCGGAGGATCTAAAACCAGCTGTATTCTATGAAACACCATCTTCAAATGTATTAATTAAAGTGAAAGATGATAAGCTTAAAGAAACACTCGAATCTGTTATAATTGAATATAAAAAAATAGTTACAGACAGACATTTTAAATATACAACGCTTGAACAGGCTTTTGATGCTCTATATTTTAAAGAGCTTAGAATGGGTAAACTCTTTTGTTATTTTTCTTTTCTTGCGATATTTATTTCATGCCTTGGCTTATTTGGGATAAGTGTATTTGCAACAGAACAACGAATTAAAGAGATTGGAATTAGAAAAACTCTTGGTGCATCTTCAGCCAATATAATATATATACTTAATACTGAGTTTGTGAAGTTACTTGTGGTGGCTTATATTATAGCTTGCCCAATAGCCTACTATTTTACTGTATCGTGGTTACAAGACTTTGTGTTCAGAACAGAGCTTTCATGGTGGATTTTTGTATTAGCAGGAATTGCGGTTCTTCTGATTTCTATAATAACGGTTAGTTGGCAAAGTTATAACAGTGCAAGAAGGAATCCGGTAGAGAGTTTACGTTACGAATAAAAATTAAATACATATTTTTGAGCTAGAAACTTAAAATTGTTAGTATGAAATTTATGCTTTGCCCACAATGCGGAATTTCCAACTTTTATTTATTGAATGATAATGAGGAAAGACTAAATGTGAAAGTTACTCGTGAATTGGAAATTGTTCCAATAGATAAATCAAAAAGTCTTGATGGCTACAATTTAGATGAATTGTTTTGTTTGGGTTGTTCATGGCATGGTAAAGTTAGCGAATTGATTAAGTACCTTGCTTGAAAAAATGATATAACAAAAACTATCGTCATTCCGGGCGAAGTCCCGGAATCTATATTATAAAACAAAAAAGATTCCGGTATCCCTTACGGGAACCGGAATGACATTTATAAATAAATTTAAAAATTTATTTCGAATACTGATCAATTACAGTGCTAATGCTACGTTGGCAAACTTTACAATGTAATGTATGTCGTGTATACATGATACAATCTAATTGCGATCTGTATAAACCATATTGATTATATTTTGCGCCTTCAAAAGCACCAATTTTGTCATTATATTCTTCTTTAGCAAAATACTCATCCTGTTTGTAATGTGCTTTCATAAAAAAGTCTTCCATAACAGATTCTTCAACTCTTGCGGCTCTTAATTCACCTCTTTCTTTCTGTACAGCATAATCATTTTCATCATATTCTTCTTTATTCCATGGAGTAGGAATTGGAGTTTCTCCTTCTACCAAGTCTTTCCATTTCAGATTATCTTTATCTAAAAGAGCGGTAACATTTGTTTCATAAGGTTCAATATCAATAGATGGTGCTTCGTATGATATTGCAGAAGAATAATACTCATCGGCTAAATCAGCTAAATGGTGACCCATTTCATGAATCATTAAATAATCTGCAAACTTATTATCAACTGCATTTGTTGTGTAAAGTTTGTAAATTCCACCGCCACCATACGTTTGTTCATTTATTAAAATTGTAGTAAACTCATATGGTGATGCAGATGCAGCATTTCGAATTGTTTTATTATCATACGATAATACATATCGTTCTGAGTCAAAACTGCTATAATGTGCTGATAATGCAGTACGTTTATGAATTTCAGGATGTGGTCTTGAAATACCAGATTCCTGTGATGGTGTCTTTACAGCCCAAACATTTATATCATTTTTTCTTGATTTATATGGTTCCGCGTTAAGTAAATAACCAGTTACACGTTTGGCATCTGCAATAAATTTATCCATTTGATCAATTGTATAACCATCTCCTAAAAGTACTAAATCAAGTTTCTCATTTGGATTTCCACTTTTATGAATTGCAACTACTTCTTCCGTATGTTCAATATCTGTAGGGTTTACTAAACGAGATTTAGGATCAATATTATACGTCCAAACTGCTTGGAATTTATTTTCACCATCACGTTTTTTAATTCTAATTGTTACAGGTTTTATTGGCCAAGGGAAACGAACAGATTCGTGAAAAGTACCCCATTCATTCTCTGCTTCCGGTGTAGTCTGCCATTCTCCAAAAATGCTTGAAAAACCGCGTGAGTACAATAAAGTTTTGGTTTCTTGATCAATTACTTCAAGGAAAAAATAACCAAGCTCTAATTCATCAATTAATTTTGTTAAACTACCATACCATTCACCGTCCGATAAAATTTTATCAACAGCAAAATGCTCTGTTTCTGAATTTCCTGTATGGAAATAATCTAAACGCATGGTTTTGTTTTTAAAGAACTCTTCAAAAGTAATGTTCCCATTATTTATAGAATTAATTTCGGCAACAACTTCTGATGCATGTTTTACTTGTTCCGGTTGATTAGGAGTGCAAGCAAAAATTACTGCAAGACCTAACAATAATGATAATAGTTTTTTCATGGTTTATTTTTTTGTTTTAAAGATAGGTATTTTTTATAAATGCCTGCTTAATTATCTTCTGGGATTTAAAATTTTGTAATTGATATTTAGCGATTTATAATTGAATTAACTATATTTTATTAGATCGTTTCTTTTTTCTTCGCCAAAGCAAATATCCGCTCATAACCACTATTAATGTTACTATTCCAATTATAGGAATAAGCAAAATATAAAAACCCCCAATTAAAAAGTGAAAAATACGGGCAGTATGCACTTCTAATGATAGATTCCACAAAGACATTGGGGCGTTTTCTAATATTTTGGTAGGCATTTCGGGGAAACTTATCGAATGATTCACTGGAATAATACCTTTGCTATAATCAACTATAAATTTATTTTTACTGTGGTCTGAAATTAATCCTGAAATAGAATAAGAGCCAAAAGGCTGACCCGACCGACTCCCTTGATATGGCTTACCTGAAATAAAATCATAAACAATTGAACTTTGAGGACTCCATAAAAACAGTCCACTGAACGAACCAATTATAAACGTATTATTATCATATTTTTCAAAAACATTGATTCCCATAACACTTATAGGTGGTTGCGAATGAAATAATCTAGGAGTGCTATTAAGTGTTTTTAATTCATATAAACCTTTATATCCGGCTAATACGAAAACATTTTTTTCTGTATCATATAAAATATCTCTTAAATCATCGTACCAGGGATTTGCTTGATTAAGGTGTGTAAATTTAATAGCAGGTATGTCGGCGCTAGCAATTGTTAATAGCAATGGAGGTCGCAAAAACATCCCTGTTAAAGGTGTTATTACTAGAAAAACAATAAACCATGCGCCAATTTTATTATGCCATTTTAGCGATAATTTATTTGTTTTGGCTATCACTGATATATTCTTATCTTTTCTTTTTCTGCGTTTTAGCAACTTCGGAAAAAAGAAATAAATATTACCTGTAATGGAAAGAATGACAATAAGCAAACCAATTAAATCAATAAATAACTTGCCGGGTAATCCAAAAACTTCACCAGAGTGAATTTGCCAAACAGTTTTAAATAAACCAACTTTATTTTCATAATTAACTGGAGCTTTTAACTGAATCTTTTCAAATTTAGTATTTAAGCCTTCATCAAGTCCTTTAAAAACATAAGATCGGTTCATTGCGATTATAGAATCTCCCTTACTTATTACAGCAACAAATCTTTCTATATCAGTATCTAATTGTATTTTATGCCACTCGTTCAATTCAAAATTAAAATTGAATAATCCGAATAATGTGGCTGCGTATAAATTATTTTTATTAGTAAAATGAATATCATAAATTTTTCTATTATCAATTCCTTTTGGAAAACCTGAATTGAAATCTGTAAATTCTTTGAATAAAGAATCTGTTAACCAAACACCAATATTCCCAAATATTAATATACTATCTTCAGAAATTACCTGATTACCTTTTAAAGCAGCAAGATTCCAGTTTTTGTAATGATAATCTTTTGGTAGCACTGATCTACTAATTTCGGCTTCGGAAATCAAGCTCCTATGGTTCATTAAAAGTCCTGTAATCGCATAATATATTAGTATAAAGGATATTATTAAACTAGGCCATTTATGGTATTTTTTTAATCTTTTGATTTTATTCTTTCTTGCTCTCATCTAAATTCAAATTATAAATATTATAATCGACAAAACAAGAAAAAAAGTACACCATTACCAAATTAAATTATAAAATATTTTATAGATAAAATCCGCCTTTCCAATTATAAAAACTCTCCAAACATTGATTTGATTTTCATTCAACTTGCTTTCATAATAATATTGTTCTCAGAATGCAATTGTAAAAGTTATGAAAACAATCAGTAGCACAGTAAAACAGTTTATCCCAACTTCACTTGAAGAAATGGACGATGTAAAGCTTTTAAATAGAGTTGATACAAAATTTGTTTGCTCCATTTCTAAGTTGACAGAAATCTTGAAAGATCTTTCAGAATTTTATAAGGTTCTTGAAATTAAAGATCAGCGCATTATGTCGTATCGAACAAAATATTATGATACATCAGATTTCAAAATGTTTTATGAACATCAGAATGGCAAGTTAAACAGATATAAAGTTAGAGAGAGAGAATATATCAATTCAGATTTAAATTTTTTGGAAATAAAGTTTAAGAATAATAAAAGTAGAACGTTAAAATTTAGGATTATGAGACCAAATAATTTTAATAGGTTTTCTAATGATGAAATAGATTTTTTGGATTATAAATTACCTTTCTGTTCTGAAGAGCTGGAAGTTAAACTACATAATACTTTTCGAAGAATTACATTGTGTAATCATGCTGAAAGAATAACTATTGACTTTAAATTAAAATTTGAAGATGATAACGGAAGTAAAAGTGTATTACCTTTTTTGGCAATCATAGAAGTTAAACAAGATATATATTCAGTTAATTCTGATGTAATAAAGATTCTGAAAAAACACGGTGTTCGTTCGAATAGTTTTAGTAAATATTGTATTGGAACTACCTTGGTTTATCCCCAATTAAAATCAAATAGGCTGAAGTCTAAAATGTTATTAATTAATAAAATATCTGCATAAAATAAAAAACTATGGAAACTATAAATTCAATTATTTCAATGATCCCAGTAATGGATATTAGTTTATCCGAACTTAAAATTTTCAATATAAGACTTATTGATATTGAAGATTTTATTGAGCTAATTGCCCGCTTTGGACTAAATCTAATAGTCTGTTTGGTAATTGTAAGAGTATTATATTATAATGCTACAAGACGGAAAGACTATCTTTTTACATACATTCTAATAAGTACTACTGTGTTTTTACTTTGTTTTTTATTAGAAAGTGTAAAACTTGAATTAGGATTTGCGCTTGGGCTATTTGCGGTATTTGGTATAATTCGATACAGAACTACTACGATTCCAATTAAGGAAATGACATACCTTTTTATCATTATTGGTTTATCGGTTATTAATGCTTTATCAAATAAAAAGGTAAGTTATGCTGAATTACTATTCACAAATATGGCAATTATAGCAATTGTTTGGGGATTAGAAAGAATATGGCTTTTAAAAAATGAAACCCGTAAAACAATTATTTTTGAAAAGATTGATTTAATCAGACCCGAGAATTATAAATTGTTATTAGATGATCTTAAAGAACGTACAGGCTTAATAATAAATAGGGCAGAGGTCGGGAAAATTAATTTTTTAAGAGATACTGCCGAAGTAAAAATATATTACTTCAATGGAACTGAAATTCACGAAGAAGATGAGTTTACTTATGATCAAGAAATGATATAGGAGGAATTAAGAATTAATATTGTTAAACAGCTAAAGGCATATAGCTTGAAGCTAAAAGCAAAAACTCAAATGGTAAGAAAGATTAAATACATAGTTTTAGCATTATTAATATTTACTTGCTTAATATTTAAGGTAAATGCTCAGGATACAAAAGTGACTGGAGATTTAGAACAATGGACAAGTATCGGGATTTCCAAAAAAATAAATAAACATTGGAAAATATCACTTGATCAGGAGTTTCGATTTACGAATGATGTTTCTCGGTTTGATACTTATTTTACTGATTTAGGTGTTGACTATAAGTTCAATAAGCATTTTGCAGTAGGTGCTAATTATCG
>JAQIBH010000124.1 GCA_027859205.1 Bacteroidales bacterium
ATTGGATTATTGTTATTTTTGTTTCGCCTGAAGAGTCCCATATTTAAAAAGTTTTGTCGAACTCAAAAATACAGGATTCTGAGGGCTTTTTAAAATTCCGACTTTCGGATGCTAGTGAACACTTATAAAACAAATGTAATAATTAGTAGTTAAAATGATCAAGATTTATTATTCTGATCGTTTTTTATAATTTTACAACTAGCTTTGTACATAATAATGTATATATTTATCTTAGTATTTGCTAAAAATCATATTTCAATTTAAAATGAATAGTATAAAAAAAGATTTTCTTGAAGCGAAAGATATTTTAAGTGATTTTATTTCAAACAAAAAGAATTTCGAGAATATAAAACTTGCAGGAGATATAATTGTTGAATCAATTCAATCAGGCAATAAAATAATTTCTTGTGGTAATGGTGGTTCTATGTCTGATGCTATGCATTTTGCCGAAGAACTTACTGGACGTTTTAGAGAAAACCGTCAAGCAATTGCTGCTATTTCAATTTCTGACCCGACTCATATATCGTGTACCGCTAATGATTTTGGTTACGATTACATTTTCTCTAGATATATTGAAGCTGTTGGTCAAGAAGGAGATGTTCTTTTTGCCATCAGTACTAGCGGAAATTCAAAAAATGTGTTAGAAGCATGCAAAATTGCAAGTGAAAAAGGAATTAAGATAATTGCTTTAACAGGTAAGGATGGTGGCAAACTTGCCAATATTTGTGACATTGAAATCCGTGCGCCGAAATCAGATTATGCTGATAGAGCACAAGAAATACATATTAAAATAATACACTCATTAATTCATTATATTGAAGATAACCTTTAGTAAACGACCCCAATATGCTAGTTAAGACTTTTGGAAGTACGGTACAGGGAATCACTGCAACAACTATTACCATTGAAGTTAGTGTTTCGCAAGGAATAAACTTTTATTTAGTTGGGCTTCCGGATAGTGCAGTAAAAGAAAGTCAGCAAAGAATTGATTCTGCATTACGCACCAATGGTTATAAAGTTCCGGGTAAAAAAATTGTGATCAATATGGCACCTGCCGATATTCGAAAAGAAGGATCGGCATATGATTTACCTTTAGCCATAGGAATTTTAGGAGCTTCTGAACAAATAAAATCCGAAGAAATTGGGAAGTATATCATCATGGGGGAATTATCACTCGATGGTGGATTACAAAAAATTAAAGGTGTCCTACCAATAGCTATTCAAGCAAAAAAAGAAGGATTTAAAGGATTTATACTACCAAAAAAAAATGCCCGTGAAGCAGCAGTAGTAGATGATATAGATGTTTATGGTGTAGAAAATATAAAAGAAGTAATCGACTTTTTTAATGAAGATAAACAACTTGAAAAAACGGTAATTGATACACGAGACGAATTCTTTACTAATTTAGGTAATTACGAACAAGATTTCTCGGATGTGCGAGGTCAAGAAAATGTTAAACGTTCATTAGAGATTGCTGCTGCCGGAGGGCATAACATAATTATGATTGGACCTCCGGGAGCAGGAAAAACAATGCTCGCCAAACGAATACCAACCATTATTCCGCCTTTAACATTACACGAAGCATTAGAAACAACAAAAATACATTCTGTTGCAGGAAAAATTGATGGAGAAACATCTTTAATGACTCGGCGCCCTTTCAGAAATCCGCATCATACTATTTCTGATGTTGCCCTTGTTGGTGGAGGAGGTTTTCCTCAACCGGGTGAAATTTCTTTAGCACATAACGGTGTTTTATTTCTAGATGAATTACCAGAATTCCAACGATCTGTACTTGAAGTAATGCGACAACCACTAGAAGATAGAGTAATTACCATTAGTCGTGCTAAGTTTACGGTTGAATATCCGGCAAGTTTCATGCTTATTTCTTCAATGAATCCATGTCCTTGTGGTTATTATAATCATCCTGAAAAAGATTGCGTTTGTGCTCCTGGTAATATTGAAAGGTATTTAAATAAAATTTCTGGTCCTTTATTAGATCGTATTGATATTCATGTTGAAGTAGTACCTGTTTCATACGATGAACTTTCGGACATTAAACCAGCCGAGAGCAGTGAAATTATACGAACTAGAGTTATTACGGCAAGAGAAATACAATCGGAACGATTTAAAGACAAAAAACAAATTTATTGTAATGCGCAAATGTCATCGAAATTAATTCGTGAGCATTGTGAAATTGATTCTTCGGGAAAAACATTGCTAAAAAAAGCAATGGAAAAACTTGGTTTATCGGCACGTGCATACGACCGTATTTTAAAAGTATCACGAACAATTGCCGATTTGGAAGGAAAAGAAAACATACAAGCATACCATTTGGCTGAAGCTATACAATATAGAAGTTTAGATAGAAGTGGTTGGGGGAAAAATTAGTATCAAGTACCTAGATACAAGTACAATGCACTACGATATGTGTGCTAAGTTTTCAGAAATTAGTTATAATCGTTAACACATATGCACAATAGATAAATATCCATTTTAAAAATTAACTAGTATGAAATATATAACTATAAAACATCGCATTTTGAGACATTTCCTTCCTGCTCCTTTCTTATTTTTAGCAGTAATACCAATAGCAATATTAGATTTATATATTGAGATTTATCACCGTTTTAGTTTCCCTTTTTATAGAATTCCCTACATAAAAAGAAAAAACTACATTAAAATAGATCGTCATAAATTAACTTACTTAAATATTGGTCAAAAAGCCAATTGTATTTATTGTGGTTACGCAAACGGTGTGGTTCAATATTGGGCAGCAATTATTGGTGAAACAGAAAAGTACTTTTGTTCAATAAAACATCAAGAAACAGAAGCATTTATTCCACAAGAGCATCATAAAGATTTTATTGAGTATTCCGATAAAGAAAATTTTGAAAAGCAATACGGATCTAAAAGAAAACCATTCCTATAGTATTAGCAATAAAAATGATAATACATATTTGACAATTTAATTCTCTAAAACTACGTTTCATATATTCATATTTCATTATTTAAAACACAAACTAACGAAAGAGAATCATGAAAAAAAGAGTTTTATATATTTTGATAGGAGCTGTAATAACAACAGTTGCATTTCAATCATGCGAGGAAGAAGAAAACGAAACCAAAATCAGCTCTTACGAATCTTCTGAGAGTCATAAAGCGGGACAAGATTGTATGGAATGCCATTTATCCGGTGGCGATGGAGAAGGTTGGTTTAAGGTTGCAGGTACTGTTTACGATGAAGCACAAACTTCAGTTTATCCGAACTCAACTGTGAAATTATATACAGGTGCTAATGCAACCGGGGATTTAGTAGCAACAGTAGAAGTGGACATGAATGGTAATTTTTACACAACAAAAGTGATTGATTTCGGTAGTGGGCTTTATACTTCTGTAGAAGGGAACACAGCTACAAAAAATATGATGTCAAGTATAACAAATGGAAAATGTAACAGTTGCCATGGTGTAAGTACCGATCGAATTTGGGCAAAATAATATAAGATTCAGAACAACTCAAGCATCATCACACCAATAGTACCCGCTAGCGCGGATTTGAAATCCGGGCTATTATGAAACAAAAAGAAAGAATAGAAAAAAGATATAACTGAAAAAAGAATAAAATATAGTAAGATAGACGGCACGGAAAACATTTCCGCACCAGCGGAATAACAAATTAAAGAAATTAACATTTGTTTGAAATATGAAATTTGGCAAATCAAAAAAATCATTTATCTTTAATTTTCACTTTCTGAAATCTAAACTTAAAAATAATATCATGAAAAGACTTCTTACCATTATTTTAATATTAAGTGCATCTGTTTCCGTTTTTGCTCAAAATCGCTTCGATGTATTTTATGTTGCAGGCAATTATAATTTTATGAGTTCTCCAGCGGTTAATGCCTATAAAAATTGTGAAACAGCAATAATGTCCAATTTAAGCTTGCCAATTGTTCTAAAAGATTCTTCAATATGGTATACAAGTGTTGATTATCAGAATTTCCAAATACCAACTTCAACTATTTTATTAGGAGGAAATAATGTTGATAAGTTCAATTTACATGGTTTTATATTCCGCACAGGATATATTCACAAATTTAATTCGAAACAAAGCTTACAAATATTATTTGCTCCACGATTTATGGGAGATTTCAATGCCTCATTTTCAAAATCGTTACAGCTTGGAGGTATATTAATGTACGAAAAAGTGAAAAGTGAAAATTATACCTGGCGAGTTGGTGTTCTTTACAATCAAGAATTTTTTGGTACTTATATAGTTCCTGTTTTTTATTTAGATTGGAATATGACTTCAAAAATAAAAGTAAAAGGATTACTACCTGTTTATGCAAAAATATACACACAAGCATCGGAAAAATTATCCTATGGTTTACATTTTATAGGTTTAACCACCACGTATAGAATTAGCGAGCCAGATTTTGAGAATTTCTATGTTGATCGTAGAAGTATTGATGTTTCTGCATTTGCAAATATTAATATATTTGATAACATATTTCTGGAAACTCGCGCCGGATATTCCTTATCACGAGATTATGGACTTTTTGCTGAAGATGATAAAATCGACCTAGGATTACCTTTAGTAAATATTGGAGATGATCGAACAAGAGCAAATAATGAATTCGAAGGAAGTCCTTTTATTCATTTAAGATTAATTTATAGTTTGCCTGTTAATTAAAAAATATTCTAAATTAATTACAATAAATTACCAACAAAGGTGGTTGTTTTCTTGAACAGACAACCGTTAAAGAGTTGTTCTTATACAAAAAATGTCATTCCTGACGAAGTAAAACGGAAATCAGGAATCTCAAATTACATAAAAAAGATTCCCGCTTCCGCGGGAATGACAAAAAATATTATAAAACGGGCAGTAATTACTGTTCGTTTTTCTTTCTAAGATCTTCATATTGCTCACGGATTGCTTCCATCTCTTCAAGATTTTGACGCATCTCCTCTTCCTTTTCCTGCATTAATTGGGCTTGCTCTCTGAATTTTTTTATCATTCCCGAACTACTCTCGTTCATTCTGATATTATTCAGATTATTTGCAATATTAAAGGCAATTCTTTTTATAAATTCTATTTCCAATTCTTTAAATTTATTAAAGCTTGCTATTTCAATAATCCCAAAAACCTTTTCATCAATACTTAAAGGAATAACCAAAAGTGATTTTGGCTGCGATTCACCCAACCCCGATTCAATCGTTATATAATTCTCAGGAACATCATTAATTACCATGAGCCTGTTTTCTGTAAATGAAACACCAACAGTACCCGTAGTTATATGAATTTTTGCCTTATCTTTTCTTATACTATTACTACAACCATAATCGGCTATTAGCTCAAGGATTGGTTCATTTCCTTCCTCATCACTCAACATATATAAAACACCCAAGGTAGCTTCAACATAATTTATAAGCTGTGTCAACACATTAGAACTTAGAGCCTTAAAATCATTCTTGTTATCAGCTAAAATTTCATTGATTTTATTCATACCAATGTTTATCCAGCTTTGCTCTTTTTCCTTTTCCTGATGTTTTATTAACAAATTATGTTGTTGTTGTAATTCACTTGTTCGTTCAATAATCCTTCCTTCGAGATTTTCTTTCTCCAGTATTAACTCATCACTTAATTTTTCGTTCTCATTTATAGCCTTTGCCGATTTAATTGTAATGGTAATAGATTGAATAAACATAAATGCAACTAATCCATATGGTGCAACATATGCACTTTGAACTAATCCCATACTGCTTAATACATCGTTAATTGCAGTTACATAAAGAATAAACATTCCTAAAAATGTAAAAAGGGCTGTAGGTCTTCTGCGAATTGCTGATACCAGTAATACCCCAAAAGTAAGATAAAGACCAAAAATTAATATATATATTTCAAAAATCATTCTGAATTTTCCATAGAAATTTGCTGGTGTAGTAAATACAAGGATAGTAACAATAATACCAATAACGAGTATGATATTTTTCATTACTTTAGGAAAATCAACTTTAAATAAACTATAAAAAAACAAGGCAAATAAAGGGACTGTTCCATAACCTGAAAAATTGTCAAGCTTAACTAAAAGTTCCCAATTAATGTTCGGGAAAATGTGAGTTATTACCCTATCGACAGTGGTAACGTTTCTTAATATCATTACAATACACACAATACTAAAATAAAAATTCGAAACAGCTTTTCTTCGGAACAAATACATATTTAAATGATTGATGCCGATAACCAAAATTATCCCAATAATTATAAGATTAAGGATGTCCATACGACGTGATTCAGTTCTTAAATTTTCGTATGTACTAAAAAATATTGGTCGTTGTAAACCTGCCCTTTGATGAGTAAAATTCGATACTTGAAGAATAATTTCTATCTTTTCAGTACTCCCTTTTTCAGGATCTAAAATAAACGGAATATCTTGAAATTTAAATTTTGGAATAGAGTTAGCTTCAGTTTTACCTACTTTCCCAACTTCAGTTAGTAGAACATTATTAACCCATAATTTATAGCTAGAAAAAATCGTAAATATTTTTAATCCATAAATTGTTTCTGTAGTATCCGGTTTTTTATTAATTATTAACCTGTACGTTGCATAACCCTTATTAGGAAGCTTGGCGTTATCAATTTGATAACTTGTCCATCCCTTTGGTGTTTTCCCAAATATCGGATATAATGTATTTTCTGAATTTTCAAAATCCTTTGGTTCTAACAGCTGATTCCAATAAAATTCCCAGTCTCCCTGAAGCTTTATGCTTTTAAGTTCTTCAATATTTGTCAACTCCAGATCAAGTATTCCATTCTCAATATAATAATTATTGTTTGATGCAGCAGCTGTAAAGCTTATATACAACAATATTGTAGTCAATAAAAAAATCCGTATTTTCATAATGTAGTTTTTGAAATAGATCACCTAAAACTAATTCATTTTTATGAAAATCACGAAAGTTTATTAAATAAATCTTAAGAGTAAGGTATTTTAGAGCAAATTAAGAATGCATTAATTATGATAGAAAAACAATATACTTACGATTAAAAAACTTTTCCACCAATTAACAAAATTACTAAACATTTCAATAAGTTTTCAATAAAAGTTATTAAAGCAAACATTTATTCGGCAAATATGTTGTGCAACAGAATTTTATAACATATTTTTGAAAACACTTTTAATGGGTGCTAAATTAACATATTCAAGTATAATTAACTTAATCAGAGTTACTCAACGATATAATTAAACTATAATTACTAATTTAAATTAAATTAAAAATGGACACTATTTTTTGGTTAATTCCCGTTGCATCAACTATTGCATTAGTTTTTGCATGGTTCTTTTTCAAAGATATGATGAAGAACTCTGAAGGGACAGATAAAATGAAAGAAATTGCACAACATGTACGCGAAGGTGCAATGGCTTATATTAGTAGACAGTACAAAGTAGTTGGGATGGTATTTGTGGTATTATTCTTAATACTTTTAATGTTAGCTTACTTTGGAGTACAAAATCCATTTGTACCAGTAGCATTCTTAACTGGTGGTTTTTTCTCAGGATTATGTGGTTACTTAGGTATGCGTACTGCTACTTATGCTTCTGCAAGAACTGCACAAGGTGCATCTGAATCTTTAAATAAAGGATTGAAAATTGCTTTCCGCAGTGGTGCCGTTATGGGACTTGTAGTTGTTGGTTTTGGATTATTAGACATCAGCCTTTGGTGGGTTATATTAAATAAAATAGTTTACACTGCTGAACACATGCAAGATGGAATGCATGCACTTGGTTTAACTTTTGTTCACGCTGGAACCACAGATCACGAAAAATTAATTGAGATAACAGCAACTATGTTAACTTTTGGTATGGGTGCATCTACTCAAGCATTATTTGCACGTGTTGGTGGTGGTATCTTTACAAAAGCAGCCGATGTTGGTGCTGACTTAGTAGGTAAAGTTGAAGCTGGAATTCCTGAGGATGATCCTCGTAATCCTGCTACTATTGCCGATAACGTAGGTGATAATGTAGGTGATGTTGCTGGTATGGGAGCTGACTTATACGAATCGTATGCTGGTTCTATTCTAGCTACGGCAGCATTAGGAGCTGCTCTTCCTTTAGTTGCAGGTATAGATCCTGTAAAAGCAGTAGTTGCTCCAATGATGGTTGCGGCTCTGGGTATTATTCTTTCAATTATTGGAATATTTATGGTTCGCACAAAAGAATCTGCTACTCAAAAAACACTATTAAATGCGTTATTATTTGGAACAGGCGGTAGTTCTGTTTTTATCCTTATCGCTGTAGCTGTTTTAGCTTATGTTGGCTGGATTAGCTGGGGAATATTTGGTGCTGTAACCGTAGGTTTAGCTGCCGGTGTTATTATCGGACAAGGAACTGAATATTATACATCTGATGAATATGGCCCAACAAAAGGTATTGCAAGTCAGGCACAACAAGGTCCTGCTACAACCATTATTGATGGTATTGCAATTGGTATGTACTCTACTTGGATTCCAGTTTTAACAATTGTTTTAGCGATTATTGGAGCTTATGGTTTTGCCGGTGGATTCGAGAACTTTGCTTTAGGAGTTTACGGAATTGGGTTTGCAGCTGTTGGTATGCTTTCAACTTTAGGGATTACATTAGCAACCGATGCTTTTGGTCCTATTGCTGATAATGCTGGTGGTAATGCTGAAATGGCTAAACTTCCAAAAGAAGTAAGAGAACGTACTGACGCATTAGATATGTTAGGAAATACAACTGCTGCAACCGGTAAAGGTTTTGCAATTGGTTCTGCTGCTTTAACTGCAATGGCATTATTAGCGGCTTACATGGAAGAAGTTAGGTTATGGTTAGGTAAACTAGCGGATTCAAGTGTTGAAGGTTTTAAACAAGTAGGTGATACATTATTTTATAAGGGTGATAATTTGCCTATTGTTGAGCAAGGACAAAAAGCTGTTGAATTAGCTGGAGCTAGTATTCAGGATTTCATTTATGCTTATGATCTTACAATATTCAACCCAATGTTATTAGGTGGTTTGTTCTTAGGTGCTATGATGTCGTTCGTATTTAGCGCAATGACAATGAAAGCTGTTGGCCGTGCTGCTGGAGCAATGGTTGATGAAGTACGTCGTCAGTTTAAAACTATTGTAGGAATTATGGACGGTACAGGCAAACCTGATTATGCAAGATGTGTTGAAATTTCAACTCGTGGAGCACAACGTGAAATGTTGCTTCCTTCATTGTTAGCAATTGCCGTTCCAATTATTGTTGGAATTGTTTTAGGTGTAGCTGGTGTTGTTGGATTATTAGCAGGTGGATTGGTTACAGGATTTACTTTAGCAAGTATGTTAAATAACTCAGGTGGTGCATGGGACAATGCTAAAAAATACGTCGAAAAAGGAAACTTAGGTGGAAAAGGTAGTGAAACTCACAAAGCAAGTGTTGTTGGTGATACTGTTGGTGATCCTTTCAAAGATACTTCAGGACCATCATTAAATATCCTTATTAAGCTTATGACAATGGTTTCTGTTGTAATGGCTGGATTAACAGTTGCAGTAGGTATTTTTGCTTAAAAAAGCTTTATATATATTAAAAAAGCTGGTTCAATGAACCAGCTTTTTTATTGACTATTTTTCTACAAATTAAATTTACTGGATGACTTCATTGTTTATCTTAATATCATTAGATTCCGAAACTTTTAGAGAATCTCCTGAAAAACCTCTATATCCCAATGAATACGTTGTGAGAATATGAATTAACCGGTAAATAAGTCTTTTTCAAAAATAATTTCTTTTTGCTTTATCAGGTTTACTTTTCTTGCCCTTTCT
>JAQIBH010000018.1 GCA_027859205.1 Bacteroidales bacterium
TCTAATAATACACTTACCTTTTCTATGTAATCAGCATCTTCAAAAAAGTTAATATCCATTGTATCTTCTAATGCAAAACTGTCAGCTTTAAACCATAAGGGAAGAATAAATTCAAGATCAATATTTACTTCACTTTCATCGGTAACAAAATTGGCTGAATCTGTTTGACTCGGAGGATTTGAGGCTGCCGATAAATTATATTCAAGCCTGGAAGGTAAAAATGCCAAGAAATCTGAAATATTAGAACTATCCTTATTAATTGAAATAGTAGTATTTTTTAAAATATCTGAGTTAATATAATCCGGTATTATTTTAGGATATGCATAACTAAATGGATTTATAGCTGTTAAATCCATTTCAATTGAATCTTCATTGCTATTAAACCCTGTAAATCGGGAAATATTAATTTCGGCAGGAACACCATATGAGTTTTCAATATTTAAATTAATTATTGGAGCTTCGAAACGAATATACCCGTCAAGAGTATTTTCAAAAAAGCCAAGTGGAATTTCTCCAGCTTCGCTTACCAATTCATAATCACCTATATAACCGAAAATAGCTTCGAAATTTAAATTTTCAATAGTTGCTGTAATTGCTATTTCTTCACCAGCAATTATTGGAGCTCCAGAACTTATAAGTTCAACGTGAAAATCAACAGGCATAAATGCAGTATCATTGCCTGCCGAGTCTTCTAAATAGATGGTATGTCCATCAAGTGCGAATGGAGTATTATAGTTAAAACCACCGCTTGCATCATCAATAACAATAGTTTGTGTGAAAGGTACATTGTTTAGTCTAATATTTGGGCAAGTAATAATAATATTACCGGTATGTTGAAATTCAGAACTAATATCAAAAACCATATCTCCTTGATTTAAAATCATGCTATCTAACTTTTCGCCGTTCCCAAATGTAAATGCGAATTTCTGTGTTCTGTCTAAAGCTAAAGTATCTCCGGTATTCCAACCTGGGAAACCCGGAAGAAGGGTAAAGTCAGCTTCAATAAAAAATTCAATAAAATCTTGAGAAGGAATTTCCAGTAAATCGTTAGCAGTAAATGAGAATAATGAATCTGAATATGTGATATATAATAATCCATCGGCATCCGAGCTTATAAAGCTTGAACTATCAAATTCACTAATAATATTATCAAAACTTAATGATCCATAAGCTAATGGAGTTAGTACACCTGCTCGAATCTCAATATCCGTGTCCAGATTATTAATATCGAATTCATCTCTCATACATTGTGTAAATACGACAATTATAAAGAGAGAAAATATTATTTTGAAATTTTTCATAACTTTAGAGTTTAGATATTTACTAATCTACGGAATAATTGTATAAAAAGTTATATTTTGTGCCAACAATTAAATTAAACTGATTACGAGAGTCTCCCAGAAAACCAATCGTAAAAGGAGTATTTCCTTTTAAAGGAAAGCCATCATATAAAGTTCCGTTGCTATTAAACAAGAAAATCTCATTGTTTGTTTTAGCCACAATGCCTATTTTTCTATCATCATATGAAAAGTAATAATAAATAGGTGGAGATTCAATATTATTATCGAATTTATAATCAAAGAGTTTAGTTTTATTTTGTTTGTATACTGTTAATTTGTTTTTATCAAGAAATAAATAATCTTTAAATCCATCGGCATTAATATCGACGTATTCAAAGAAATGATTTGAAGAGTAATTCTCAATTTGTTTTGTTTCGACAGTACCATTCAAATATATCATTCTAACCAATCCGGATGTGTCTGTTGTTACAAAATGTGGATTGACATTGTTACCCATTTCGAGAATAAATCTGTTGTTTACCGATTTAGGGAAATGATTTTTTATTATGATTCGTTCTTCGCCTCTTCGATTGAGAATATATACTCTTGATTTATCTGCAAAAATAAGATAATCGTTTGATTTTATCCTAAAGTGTTGAATTGGAGATGTTACATAATTATCTGTTTGATCAAATTTCCATCCATTAATTAAATTTCCTTCCAAATTATACAAATAAACGTTTTTGTTTTTACAAGGAATAAAAATTCGATAATCTAGGGTTTTATCATAATCAAATATTGCTAAGCCAGCAGTAGAAGGAGATCTTAACTTAACAGGATAACGCTCAACATAATTGCCTTTTCTGTCGATTAAATGAATTTTGCTTTTTGTACTAAATAGAAACTGAAGCTTTCCATTTTTGTAAAAATCAACCTGATGTATTTCACTATTTATTTTTTCATTCAACTGTACTTTCCATAAAATTCTACCAACTTTATTAATCAGGTAGATTTTATTATTTAAATCTTGAACAAAAATCTCATTTTCTTTTGTGTAATGATTTGTTACTAAGGCAGGCTTAAAATTTATCGAGGTATCCAAATGACTTTCCCAAACAGTAACTGCTTCGTCTTTTACTTCAGAAATATATTGTAAATATAAATTATTGTATATCATATCATTGTTTTGCTGAAATTGAACAGCAAAAGCATGAAATTTCTTGAAACTCTCAATGTTTTTACTTAATCCGTTTTTAAGATTAGAGTTTAAAAACCCTGAAATATATTTAGGAGAACGAAACATGTTTGTATAAAAATAGAAATTCGATTTTGAGGATAAATAATTAGAGAATTGGTCAAATTTCATATCATTATCCAAGGTTTTATGTAAAATATTCGCATGAATAAATTTGGAAACCGAATTAGCAGAATTACCAATAATTAAAAAATTATCGATAAATGTTACATATTGATTTTTAAACTCAGGAAAAATATTTCCAAAAAATGTACTAAAAACACCATCAAATGGTAATGAATAAACTTTGTATGAAGTTTCTTTATCTATTTGTATTTCGTTTATTAATTGAGAAAGATTAATTTTATTTGTTTCTGCAATTTTAGAAATAATACCCTTTAAATTTTTTTCGGTAACACTTTTACCTTTTGTTCGCATTATAATGTAAGTATTATCTTCGAAATTATTATTTAGTTCATCTGTTACAACAATCCCAATTTCTTCGTCTAGATTCTTAATGAAAAATTGTTCTAAATCTATGGCATATTTGTTTTTAAAGCGATCGAGCTGTAACTGATACTTGTTTATTTTACCTTCTTTTTCAAGAAATGATTTATAATCGTCAAAATATTTTTGGTTATTGCTAATTCCAAAAGAAAGAAAAAGTGAAGTATTCGATGGAAGAATACTATTCATTTTATGACTAATAGGGCTTTGATTCAAGAATATGTTAAGATAATTATTGGAATCATCACTAAAAGTAAAACCGTTAAGCAGAACAGCGTCTTTTTTTAAATTAATATCAAGCTCAGCCCAATTACCAAAATTTGAGAATTTAGAAATTAATGAACTATATTTTGTGTCAAGTGTAAGGGATATAATTTCATTTAATTTGGGGAAATTTAAATAAACATTGGCATCTACATTTTTGCCGGCAGTTTTTCTAACCTTTACAAACCCCTCTTCATTAAGTATTGATTTTTCAGCCTCAGCTTGTCTTAATGAATTCTCAATTAGTATTGCCGATGAACTAACTGATAGTATTCCTTTGTAAAAAGAGAAATTAAATTCTTTTTTATTTGTTTTGGCGATGTATATTTTAGAATTATTGTAATCTCTACTTGAAACAGTTTTGTCTGGTGTTAAAAGTTCGGTAATTGTCTGTAGAATAAGCTTTTTGTCTCTTGCATTCTGAAGTTCTAACATAAATAAAAAACCTAAATTTGATTTCCCAATTTTATGTGCTGAAATAATAATATTGTTATTTTTTGTTAAATTTTGAATTACAGGATTGCTATTAGAGATTTTAATGAGCTCGTTTAAATCATTATCAAAACTTTTTAAAGCAGGAAGTAATAAAAGTTCTTTCCATATTTTACTCTCTGTTCTTACTTCCGCAATTTTTTTAATAAAATCGTTACTTTCTATAATAATTGAAGCATCTGTAGGAATCATTTTATGCAAATCAAAATCGGGTAGTTGTTGTTTTTTTAAATATGTGTAACCAAAGTAGGAAGAAAGAATTACTATTAAAGATGCAACTCCAATTAGGACTTTTTTGAGCATAAGCTTTTAAATCAATTATACAATTATTCAAAAATATTAAATATAATGTTATATATAAAATTTATAAGTGAACAATCACAATTTAATAATGATTAAGCTAATTTTATTAATAAATATAAAAGATATCTATCATTAAGGAATTTTTTTTTTCTTTAATATTGCATATATTCGAAATTTAAAAAGCATTAGTTTTAGTGATTATGATTAGAAGAATTTATTTAACCTCATTTTCCGTTTTCCTGGCTCTTTTTTCTTTTGGCCAAACACTAATATTAAAAGACGCTGAAACAAAAGATCTGGTTGCTGAAGTGGCAATATATAATAAAGATAAAACAAAGTCAGCACTCTCAGATTCAGTCGGCAAGATTTTCCTCGATATATTCTCTGACAAGGAAATGATTTATATGCAGCATCCAGCTTATAAAAAAATAAAATTTGCAAAATCGGAACTCGAATCAAATATTTTATATATAGAGAAAAATGTAATAGAAATTGAGGAATTTGTTATTTCTGCATATCGATGGGAGCAAAATATAAATGAGATCCCCAATAAAATAACTCGTTTAAGTCAAAAGGATATTATTTTTAGTAATCCTCAAACTACTGCCGATTTATTAGCAAATTCAAATGAAGTATTTGTACAGAAAAGTCAGTTGGGTGGAGGAAGTCCTATGATAAGAGGATTTTCTACAAACACAGTTTTACTAGTTATAGATGGTGTACGGATGAATAATGCTATTTATCGTGAGGGCAATTTGCAAAATATAATTTCTTTAGATCCTAATGTAATTGAAAGTAGTGAAATTATATTTGGACCTGGATCGGTTACTTATGGTAGCGATGCTCTCGGAGGGGTTATGGATTTTCATACTTTAAGAGCTAAACTTTCAACAAGCGAGAGCACTAAGTTTTCAGGGAATGCGTTTACTCGATATTCATCAGCCAATAAGGAAAAAACAGGACATCTCGATTTTAATATAGCTTCAGAAAAGTGGGCGTTCTTGTCAAATATAAGTTATAGCGATTATGATGATTTAAGAATGGGAAGCAATAATAATGATGAATACATACGATTTGAATATGTAAAGCAAGTTAATGGCACTGATTCAACAATAACGAATAGCAATCCAAATATTCAATATGAAACGGGCTATAATCAGATTAATTTAATGCAAAAAATAAGATTTAGACCATCAGATAAACTTGATGTGAACTATGCATTTCATTATTCGAAGCTTTCCGATGTGCCACGGTACGATAGACTCATTCAATATGATAATGGACTTTTGGCGTATGGCGATTGGTATTATGGACCACAAATATGGATGATGCATAATTTAAATATGAATTATGTAAAACCAACTTGGTTTTTTGATAAATCGAATTTAACAATTGCATACCAAGATTATCAAGAAAGTCGCAATAGCAGAAAATATCAGAGCGAAGATTTAAGTGAAAGAGTAGAAAATGTTTTTGCTTATAGTATTAATTTGGATTTTGATAAAAATCTAAAAAGAGATAATCAGTTGTATTATGGGCTTGAGGCTGTTTATAATAAAGTAATATCAGAGGCACAGAACAGAAATATAGTAACAAATGAATTATCACCCGAATCAACTCGATATCCTGATGGAGATAATAAATACACAACTTTAGCAGCTTATTTAAGTTATAAAGAGAATTTTAGCGAGAAATTTACTGTAATAACAGGTATTCGAGCTAATTATGTAAGTACATATTCTACTTTAATCGATACAACATTTTATAATCTTCCTTATAATGAAATTTCGGTTAGCAATAGTGCTTTAAATGGCTCGGTCGGGATTGTTTATAAACCAAAGAAAACTTGGCAAATAAACATGAATTTATCTTCGGGTTTTCATGCACCAAATATTGATGATATGGCAAAAATATTTGACTCTGAGCCAGGTAATGTTGTTGTTCCTAATGAGAATTTAAATCCTGAGTATGCCTATAATATTGATTTAGGAATTTCAAAAACTTTTAAAAATATTGGATCTTTAAGTATAACAGGATTTTACACTATTTTAGAAAATGCTTTTATCCGTAGTGATTTCACGTTTAATGGTGAGGATTCAATAATTTATGATGGCGAAATGAGCAAAACCCAAGCCATTGTAAATGCTGACGGAGCTATTGTTTATGGTTTAAGTGCTGCGTTGATTTTAAATTTATCACAGAAATTAAATCTGTCATCAAAAATTAATTGTACTTCGGGAAAAGATGATGAAGGAAACGCGTTAAGACATGTTGCTCCATTATTTGGTAGTACACGGTTAAGTTTTACTGACAAAAAGTTTACAGCATCAGTTTTTGCAAATTATAATGGTAAAATTGACTATGAAAATCTTGCACCAAGCGAACAAAGTAAGTCATATATGTATGCTAGTGATGATAATGGAAATCCATTTTCTCCTGCATGGTGGACATTAAATTTTATGGCATCAATTAATTATAAAGAAAACATAAAAGTAAACTTTGGTATTGAAAACATTTTTGACAATCGCTATAGACCATATTCCTCTGGAATTGTAGCTCCGGGAAGAAATCTTATAGTTGGTCTCCGATTAAATTTCTAATATTTTTTACCTAATTCTATTTTTTTGGTTCAAAGATTGTAAAGGATTACAATAAATTGGTAAATTTATTTTTTTGAAATGAACTAATCTTTTCTAAAATGAAGCATATATTAGAAGCTACATTATTCTTTTTAACTATAAATCTATCGCTGTTTTCGCAGGGAGAATCAAATTCAAATTTAATTGATAAGGATAAAAAAATATATGAAGAAAGTGTTTTTAATAAAGAATTTGATGAAGATGAAGATACATCTGATATAGCATGGAAACTTTATGAAAGAATTCCTGAAAAACTTCCTAACTGGGTTTTTTCTCCTATTGATATAAATAAATCGGATAGAATTATTGCTTGTTCAGATCCTAATATGATTAAAAAAGAAGCTTTTAAACAAGCAGTTTTAAGAGCTAAAGCAATGTTTGCTTTAATGAAATATAGTAGTGTAAGTAATATTACTGATGATTACACTAATTTAAAAGAATCGGGGAGACATGCGTTATACGCAACAAAGTTTCAAGACTTTTCTCTTGCAAAGGCTAAATTGGTGTACAATAACTCAGCAATAGTAATTATCAATACATTTTATACAAAATATAATGAGGCAATAGTTTTAATTGATCTTAATTATAAATTAGATTCAGTCGAAAATAAAGATACACTCATTGTTAAAGGAGAACATTTACAAATATTTACAGAAAAGAATTTTAAAAATGAAAAAATTGAGTTTTTTAATTTTTCAATTCAAGATAATTTATTCAAAAACGATTCAACCGATTTTCTTGCTCAATATAACTACAGAGTAATAAATCGCGGATTCGATATTTATTCAATTTATGGAAATAATACAATCGAGTTTAAAGAAAGAACGTATAATTACAGAACAGAGATAGATTTTGTGATGGATAGTACAAAATCTGAATTAAATAGGTTCCGTTTAACCCGTGGTTTGTGGAATGGATATATAACTGGTGTATTAGGTAATATAACAATTCTATCAAAGCAACTTGCTAGTCATGTTAGAAATTCAAATGACAATTACATACTTAAAAATGAAGGACTAATTCGTTCCATTGCAAGAAATAATATTTCTTTTTGGTTTAGTAGTTTTGAGATGTACGAAAATCAGTTTTTTATTGATTTAAACGGACAAATTTATCAATAGCTTATATTTGTTTAAATAAAGCTTTTGGAATTATTATGAGTCGGCCCATTTTTTCATATTATTTACTTTTAGTTTTTCTATTAATTGGGAATACTTTAAACGCTCAAAATGATAGTCTCAGAATCCCATTTCAATATAAATTAGTAAAGCCTACATCTAAAATAATCTCGAATTTTTCTGGAGATAATCAAACACAAACAGTCGGATTAAAATCAGAAAAACCAATTCGGATATTGGTTTTGGATGAGAATAATACTCCCAGTAAAAATAAGTTGGTAAAACTTAACATAATTTCTGTTCCTAGTGGAGATGTAGAATTTAAGATTTTAGACACTTTAATTTATACCGATTCGGCAGGTATTGCACAAACATTTATTGTTTTAGGTTTGAAAGAAGGATTGTATGAAATTTCTGCTCAGTTGGTTGATTATCCTGAAAGCAATTTTCTTATTTATAAAGCTAATGCAAGAAAATCTAATTGGGTTTTTCTTTTAGTTATTGGCTTGATTGGTGGATTGGGATTATTCCTTTTAGGAATGAATATGATGAGTGATGGAATGCAAAATGCTGCAGGCGATAAAATGCGTGGCGTTTTAAGTCATATAACAAATAATAGATTTATTGCAATAGGAGTTGGTACATTTGTTACTATGGTTATTCAGAGTAGTAGCGCAACAACAGTTATGCTAGTTAGTTTTGTATATTCAAAACTTATGAAATTCAGGCAAACAATTGGTATTATTTTAGGCGCAGGAATCGGAACTACAATAACTGCACAGTTAATAGCATTTAAATTAACTGATTATTCCCTTTTATTAGTTGGTGTAGGATTCATAATGAATTCATTTACTAAATCTTCATATATTAGAAGTATAGGAAAGACAATTCTTGGCTTTGGGATACTTTTTTTTGGAATGCATATCATGTCCGAATCTATGTTTCCATTAAGATCTTTCGCACCATTTATTGATTCCATCGTTAAACTTGAAAACCCTTTACTTGGGATTCTAATAGGCGCAATATTTACAGCATTAATTCAAAGTAGCAGTGCATTTATTGGAATAATGATTGTTCTTGCAATGCAAGGCCTAATTAGTCTTGAAGCTTCAATACCTTTGTTATTTGGTGCAAATATTGGAACTGCTATAACCGCAATTCTGGCAAGCATAAAAACCGATCGTGAAGCAAAACAAGTTGCTTTAGCGCATACATTAATAAAAATTATTGGAGTCTTGCTTTTTTTATTTTGGATTCCTCAATTAGCCGAGATAGTTAAAATAATTTCTCCAAAAAGTACTTTACCTGATGGAGATTTAAATTCATTGGCCGCAACAGTTCCTCGCCAGATAGCTAATGCACACACAGTTTTTAATGTTGTTTTAACATGTTTAATTCTTCCTTTTATTAATGTGTTTGGGAAATTCGTTGAAAAACTTCTTCCTGTAAAATATTTAGAAGAGCCAGTTTTAAGAACTGTTTATTTGGATTATGGAATGGTGAAAAATGCTTCTTTAGCACTAAGTTTAGCTAAAAAAGAGACCTTGAGAATGGGCAAGTTGGTACAGAATATGACTGGCGATATTATTATTCCTTATCTGGTGAAAAAAACAGAAATAATTGAAGATATAAAGAGTAAAGAAGAAGAGGTTAATTTCTTGCGTGATCAAATCAACGATTATATTTTAAAAATTACACGAGAAAATCTTAATGAGGAACGTGTTAATGAGTCATTTCAATTACTTTACACTGTAAAAGAGTTTGAGCAAATTGCAGATATTGTTTCTACTACAATGATTGCTAAAGCCGAAAGGTGGAGTAAAATGAATTATAAATTTTCCATTGAAGGCAAAAATGAAATTGTCAATTATCACACAAAAACACAGAAGCAATTAAGTAGAGCGTTGGAGGTTTTGGAAAATGTTAATTTGGAGAAAGCGAAAGCAATGAAAGAAAAATATCGGCATTATCGAAATATGGAAATTGAGCTGGAAAAACATCATTTTGAACGCTTAAAAGATGAAATTGTTGAGTCAGTATCGAGCAGTAAAACCCATATTGAATTAATGACTTTCCTTCGAGCAATAAACGGACATGCTACTAACATTGCTCGAATATTAATAAAATGGACTGATAAGGGTTAATAAGTATAGTCTTTAATCTGTATTTTATCTATTCTATTCTTTAAATGGGATTCGTCTGTAATCATTATTTTTTCTATTATTTATTTATTAGTATAAAAATATACTAATAAACATTGTGGTTGATGTTGTTTATATATTAAATTTAACAAATCATTATGGAAGCAAAAACACACATATTTAATAATTTAAGTGACTTAGGATTTAATTTTTTAGAATCAGAAGTTTATCTAGAATTGCTGGCAAATGAACCGATGACCGCATATAGAGTTGCCAAACAAATTAATAAACCAACGGCAAATGTTTATAAGGCAATAGATTCTTTATCACAAAAAGGAGCTGTCCTTATTGAAGATAATAAAAACAGAAAATGTAAAGCAGTTTCTCCAGAGGAGTTTATTAATCATTTAGAGAAACTGATGTTATCCAAAACAAGTAATTTAAAAGAACAACTTAAAGATATAGGCAAGGTGTACTATGATGAGAGAACTTACGCTATTGAATCTGTACCTCTTGTTTTTGAACGTTTTAACTCAATGATGAGTAAATGTAAGAAGATTGCAGTAATCGATATTTTTCCTGAACCTTTAGAGAAGGTGAAAGATATTATTGAAAAGGCTATTGAACGTGGGGTTGAAGTGCATATTCAAGTATATAAGTTAATAGAAATAAAAGGAGCAAATATAGCATACACTGAAGTTGCATCCGAAGCATTACAATATTGGCAAAGCCAGCAACTAAACTTGGTGACAGATGGAGAAGAGCATCTTTTAGCATTAATGAATAATAGTTTAAGTAAGGTTCTTCAGGCAAAGTGGAGCAATAGTTTGTATGTTTCGTGTTTATTATTGGGGGGGTTTATACGTGAGCAAGTTGTTATGAATTTGATGCAAAAAATGGACGAGCCCGATTTTGCTGATCAAGCAAGAACGATATTACAAAATCAAAAGTTTTTCTTTAATTCGAAAATACCAGGAGTGGAGTTATTATTTAAATTATATTCAAGAAGTTAAAAAAGAATGATTATGAAAAAAGTAATTAAAAAAATTAGATTAAACAATTTGACAAGTGTTGCTGTGGCAATTGGTTTAGGCATATTTGTACTATTTATTTCAAGCAAGTTAGGAACTTTTGTTACAAGTGAGATTAAAAATTATACAGACTTGAATTTCTATACTAGTAATACTGTAATGAAATTTTTCATGTTGATTTTTTCAGTAATACTTATTCTAATTGTTAACAAAGGTTCATTAAAAGATTATGGTTTTAATAAACCGGATAAACTTAAATATATTCGTTTTTTTCTGATAACATTAGGAATTCTTATTGCAGCTTTTGTGTTAGGAAATATTTTGTTTAATGGTGTTTTAAGGCATTTATTTCCTGTAGAAAACCCAAAAGGATTTCCAAAAGTAGGATCAATAGTAGAATTGATATTAACTGTTTGGATTTGGTCAACCATATGCGAAGAAGTATTAACAAGAGGACTTATGCAGAGTTTTATGAAGTATCAAACGAATCTTAAATTTTTGAGATTAAGCCTTCCGGTTTGGGTTTCGGGTATCTTCTTTGGTATGATGCATCTTTCGTTATTAAAAATGGATATGGATATTTGGGTTGTTTCTTTTATCGTTTTTAATACTACTACTATAGGTTTGCTTGCTGCATATTACCGAGAAAAAACAAATAGCATATATCCTGCAATTTTTATTCACTTCTTAGCAAATGTAGTAGGGTCATTACCAGCTATAATTATGGGAGTACTATAAGAATTAGAATTTTACAATGTAAAAACACAACAAAAATTAGAAACAAGATGAAAAACAAAGAAAGAATTATTTACGGATTTAGTATTACAGTAGTAATTTATGCCATAGCTCAAATTGTTAGTTTTAATTTTAAATTGAATAATGATTTTATTCACGATGTCTTTACAACACAGACGATTTTTTTAATTCTATCTTTTCTTGCAATTTATGTTTTTAGAAAGCATTTGAGTTATAATATTTCTATGCCTAAATTTAAGAAAGTATTTAAGCCATTCGGTTTTGGAATAATAGTATTTATTGTGACTTTTTTTACAATATCGGTTGTATCGAAAGTTACAGGTGGCGAAGCAGAAGCACATCCATTACTGTTAGAAATGACTCCTCTACAAGTTTTTATTTTTGTATTTATTTATGCAAGCATAGCAGAAGAAGTGCTGTTTAGAGGTTTTTTAATGAATTTATTAAAGCCGTTAAATACAAAAGGAATTACTATTTTTAAAAGAAAAATTAGTCTTCCTGTAATATTAAGTGCCGTAGCATTTGGATTAGCTCATTTGATACTAATTATATCAGGAGTAGGGTTCTTTTTTCTGATAAAAATAGTATTGTTCACAACAAGTTTAGGAGTAGTAGCAGGATATTATCAAGAAAAATATGATAATAATGCATATGCAATAATTGTTCATATGGGTGGAAATTTTATAGGTGTAGTTGCCATAACATTAATGACTTTAGTTGGATAAAAAATATTTTTTTTATCGTTTGGTAATCTTTTTTACAAAGGATAGTACTGATTTTTGATGATAATCATTGTCAAATTTGATAATTGTTTTTGATGATTAAATCTTTTCATAGATTTGTACTTAACATAAAATTCCTTCACAAAGAACAAAACATAATTTAAGAAACTTAGAGTTTCATATGATAATATCGCTAAACAGAAATTATTGACTAGCTGAAAAAGAGAATTCTTTTAATGATTAGTCATGAACTTTTCTAATATTTGATTGTTTGATTCAACTGTACGATTTAATATAGTTTTAGTAAATTTATACTCCATACTCTAATTTAAAAATTATGTTTAATGAAACTGTTTTATTTGCTTTTGGTTTAACATTATTCGCAGGATTATCTACCGGAATAGGCAGCGCATTAGCATTTTTTACAAAAACTACAAATACAAAGTTTCTCTCTCTTTCACTAGGTTTTTCTGCAGGTGTGATGATTTATGTTTCCATGATTGAAATCTTTTTTAAAGCAAAAGATTCACTTGTGGCTGAAATGGGTGAAAAAATGGGTTCGTGGGTAACAGTTATTTCATTTTTTGGAGGAATTTTATTTATTGGTATAATCGATAAATTAATTCCATCCATAGAAAATCCCCATGAAATTCGAATGGTTGAGGAAATGGGGGAGAAAGCTAAAAAAGAACATAAAAATAAAAAACTCATGAAAATGGGTATGTTTACGGCTTTAGCTATTGCTATTCATAATTTACCAGAAGGTCTTGCAACATTTACCGCAGCATTAACCGATCCAAGTTTAGGTATAGCAATTGCGGTGGCTATTGCTATTCATAATATTCCTGAAGGAATTGCAGTTTCAGTTCCAATTTATTTTGCAACCGGAGATAAAAAGAAGGCGTTTTGGTATTCTTTTTTATCGGGAGTAGCTGAGCCTGTTGGTGCTCTTATTGGATATTTAATTCTAATGCCATATTTAACACCAACACTCTTTGGAATTTTATTTGCTGCTGTAGCCGGAATAATGGTTTTTATTTCAATCGATGAACTTTTGCCGGCAGCAAGAGAATATGGTGAACATCATTTGTCTATTTATGGATTAATTTTAGGAATGATGGTTATGGCAGTTAGTTTGTTGATGTTTATATAATGATAGAATTGAGATTAGGAGTAATTAGTATCAAGAAAAAAAGAATAGTTTTAATTTAATCTTCAGTTGTTTAAGAATAATAGTATTTAATATTAATTCTATTATACCTTTTTTTGAATAAGTACAATAAGTCAATATATTAAGTTTGCATTTTAAAAAATACACATCTAAGTCTCACTACTTGATACTAATGTCTTAAATCTATTTTAAAAAGGTTTAAACCCAATAATCTTTCGTGCTTCTTTAATAGTTTTTGAAGCGCTTTCACGAGCTTTTTCGGCACCTAAGTTTGCCACTTTTCTTAAATATTCATCGTTTGCTGAAATGTCTATGATTCTTTCTCTAATTGGTGAAGTGAAATTTATAATGTCTTCAGCTAATTGCTTTTTTAAATCGCCATACCTGATTTCACAATTGCCATACTTTTCTTTAAAGAAATCAATTGTGTTTTTTTCGGAAACAACATCCATTAAAGTAAATAAATTTTGAATTGGTTCAGGCATTTCTGAATTCATTTTTGTTGGACCGCTGTCAGTTACTGCACGCATAACTTTTTTTCGAATATCTTTTGGATCATCAACAAGAAAAATTCCATTTCCTTCTGATTTTCCCATTTTCCCAGTTCCGTCTAATCCGGGAATTTTTATTAATGCTTCTCCAAAATTATAAGGTTGAGGTTCAGTAAAGTATTCAACTTTATACATGTTATTGAATCGACGCGCAAATTTTCGAGCCATTTCAAGATTTTGTTCCTGGTCTTTACCAACAGGAACTTTTGAGGCATTATGAATAATAATGTCAGCAGCCATTAAAACAGGATAAGTTAAAAGTCCTGCGTTTACATTTTCAGGGTTTTTACGTACTTTATCTTTAAATGATGTTGTTCGCTCGAGCTCTCCGACATAGGCATTCATGTTAAGAAGAAGATATAACTCTGCTACTTCGGGTACATCGCTTTGTAAATATAATGTTGCAACTTCAGGATCTAAACCGCAAGCTAAATATTCAGCTAAAACTTGTTTTACACCTCCATGCAAATCTCCGGGAGTAGGATGCGTAGTTAAAGAATGATAATCTGCAATAAAGAAAAAAGAATTGTTTTCGTGTTGCATACGTATGAAATTTTTTAATGCACCAAAGTAATTTCCTAAATGTAGATTTCCAGTTGATCGTATTCCACTAACTACAGTTTCCATAAAATTTTATTTAATTTCTGGTTTGATTATAGTAATTTTACAAAAGTAAAAAATGTTTAGTAATTATTATGTTTTTCGTTTAGAAACGAATATTATTAATAATTGCGTAAAGGAAGAATAAAAAATAAGTATTATGGCTTTAATTAGATTTTTATTGATATTGTCAATAATATACATTGTTATAAGATTCATCACTAGATTTGTGCTTCGATCGTTTGTAAAAAATATGCGGAACTCCGCAAATCAGCAAACTCAAAAGAATCAAAAAAAGGAGGGAGATGTAACGATAAATTCAAAACCCAATCAAGGTAAAAAGATTGATAAAAACGAGGGTGATTATGTTGATTATGAGGAATTAAAAGAATAGCTGATGCTGATGAAATCTAGAAATTAAATTCTAAAATTTATCATTATTGAGTCTTAAGACATTAACTACTGGTATTTTCGTAAACTGAGTCGACTAATAAAATTGAATTTTTTGAAGCTTCTACAGCAAGTTGATCGCATCGCTCATTTTCTGGAATATTAGCGTGTCCCTTTACCCAGTGGAATTTTACATTATGCATTCTGTAAATTTTAAGAAATCGTATCCATAGATCAGAATTTTTCTTTTTCTTAAATCGTACTTTTTCCCAACCAAAAACCCATTTTTTATCTACTGCATCAGAAACATACTTGGAATCGGTATAAACTTCTACATCACTACCTTTTATTTTTAATGTCTCAAGAGCTACTATAACTGCTAATAATTCCATACGATTATTGGTCGTTTTTCTAAATCCTTCGGACATTTCTTTTCGGTGCTGTCCCGATTTTAATACAGCTCCATAACCCCCGGGTCCGGGATTTCCGCGAGCAGCACCATCAGTATATATTATGATATTAGACATATGTGTAATTTAAAGTAAAAATATAAAAAAAGGGATACATATTAACGTATCCCCTTAATTGAAATTATATTTAGTTATTTTACTATTGTCATTTCGTCGATAAGTCTGGTGGCACCGGCAAATTTATCAATAATAAATAAAGTGTATCTAACATCAACACTAATTGTTCTTTGAACTTCGGGTTCGAAAACAATATCGCCACTCATTGCTTCCCAGTTACCGTCGAAAGCAGTTCCAATAAGTTCTCCTTTGCCATTTATAACAGGGCTTCCAGAATTTCCTCCTGTAATATCATTTGTTGATAAAAATGCAACTGGCATTTCACCGTTAGCTAATGCATACTGACCGTAATCTTTAGTATTATATAGTTCTTTAAGTTTTTCAGGAACTACAAATTCCCAGTTGCTTGGATCTTCTTTTTGCATTACTCCTTTAAGTGTTGTAATATAGTCGTAATGAACGGCATCCATTGGTTTGTAATCTAAAATAGAACCATAAGTCATACGCATAGTAAAGTTTGCATCAGGATACATAGCTTTTCCTTCGTTTTTTTCCATTGTTGCGCCAACATATAATCTGTGACCTTTATCAAAGTCAGCATTTATTGTTTCTAGTTTATTGTCCAACTCATTATCTTTTTTATTAATAGATTTTGAAGCCAAATAAACAGGGTCTTTTGCTAATTTTTTAGCAGAAGGATTTCCTAAAAATGCCCATAATTTAGTTGAATCAGTAAATATTGATTTGCCATACATCTCATCAATAAACTTAGTATAGTTGTTTTTATATTTTGTTTCGATTGTATTAAATATTTCAGGTTGATATTTTTTATCAACGTTCTCAGCAAAGAGTTTAAACATTGTTTTTGCTACTTTTTGATCTGTTGGAGCATTATAGTTTTTATAGAATTTACGAGCAGTATTCTTAAAATCCGCAACAGCATCCTTAATCATTTCTTCGTTTTCAGAAATTAAAGCGATTTCATATAAAGAAATTTTTAATGAAAAAGAAATTAATTCAGTCCCTCTTAATAATGTTTCTGAAATATATTGATTTGCATGAGTGTATTCTTTTCTTGCTTCTAAGGAAGTTTTAATTAAGTGCAAAGCATTTCCGTATTTCTCCTTTCTTGCTGGATTTTCATTTATCCATTCAGTCATTACCTTTTCTTCTTCTATTTTTCTCTCAATAATTTTTAATTGTTTTAAGGACTTATTCATTCCAATAGAATTTTTCCAGTAGTTAGCAGAACGCGCATATTTTGATGCATATTTAATTCTAATTGCATCATCAGCAAGCATATCTTCTAATAATAATTCTTGACGAACACCGCGAACAAAAATTCTGTTTGTATTCGTAATTCTAATAACTTCTTCAAGTTCCATTGAAGTCATATATCTATCAGTTCCTCCTGGATAACCCAAGATCATTGCAAAATCATTCTTCTCAACTCCTTTTATTGAAACAGGTAAATGATGTTTTGGTTTGTAAGGAACATTTTCTTCTGAATATTCTGCTGGATTATTGTCTTTATCCGCATATATTCTAAATAAGGAAAAATCACCGGTATGGCGTGGCCACATCCAGTTATCGGTATCAGCACCAAATTTACCAATTGATGATGGTGGAGCTCCAACCATTCTTACATCAGTAAATTTTTCATAAACTAATAAGTAGAATTTATTTCCACCATAAAATTTTTTCACACTAGCATCGTAATGAGTTCCTTTTTCGGCTTCATCAGCTATTTGGGTTCCAATTTCCTTAGCAGCATTTTGTCTTTCTGTTTCAGTCATTTCATTTGTTAATACAGAATTAACTCGGTCAGATACATCTTCAAGACTTACTAAAAATGTAACGGCTAATCCAGGTGTTGGGACTTCTTCTTCTGATGACATTGCCCAAAATCCATCTTTTAAATAATCGGTTTCTGGCGTACTATGTTGTTGAATTGCACCATAACCACAATGATGATTTGTTAATACAAGGCCTTGATCTGAAATGACTTCTCCCGTGCATCCTCGACCAAAAATTACAATGGCATCTTTCATACTGGTTTGGTTAACGCTGTAAATCTCTTCAGCAGATAATTCACAACCCATTTCTTGCATTTTCTCAATGTTAAATTGTTTGATAAGTGACAATAACCACATACCTTCGTCCGCTGTTGCCGAAACATTCAGCAATAAAGCGATACTTACAATAGCTAATAGTTTTTTCATTTTATATTGATTTTGATTATAATTAGTTTCCCCAAATTGAACTTAAAAATTGTTAGATTGAATAATTAATGCAAAGTTTAATTTGAATCAGAAAAGATTGATTTTTAATATACCTTTGTTTCGGAATTTTGTTCAATATATAAAGATTAAATTAACTAATTATGGCAGAAAAAAAAATTGATATTCTGACTTTTTCGCTCGCCGAAATTAAAGAATTTTTAGTTAAAAAAGGGGAAAAAGCTTTTCGTGCTAAACAAATACATGAATGGTTATGGAAAATGCCGGTGAATAGTTTCGAGGGAATGACCAATATTTCTAAAGATCTCCGGACTTTATTGAATGATAATTTTATTATACAGTCTGTTAAGGTGGATGATATGCAAATTAGTAAGGATAAAACCGTAAAAGTTGCGTTTAGGCTTTATGATGGTGCTTTGATTGAAGGTGTATTAATTCCTTCAGAAAACAGAGCTACAGCATGTATATCTTCGCAAGTTGGATGTAACTTAGGATGTGAGTTTTGTGCTACAGGGAAATTAGGCTTGTTAAGAAATTTAAGCCATGGTGAAATTTACCATCAGGTTGCTGAGTTAATAAAATTAGCCGGTGAAAAGTATAATTTATCATTAACTAATATTGTTTTAATGGGAATGGGAGAGCCATTATTAAATTATGACAATGTTCTTAAGGCAATGAATATGGTTTCTTCAGAAGAAGGACTTAGAATGTCTCCACAACGAATAACACTTTCTACAGTAGGTTTGCCACGAATGATAAAAAAACTTGCCGACGATAAAGTTAAATTTAATTTGGCCGTATCATTGCATTCTGCAAATGATAAAAAACGAACTGAGTTTATACCAGCTAATAAACGAAATTCATTAGATGAACTTAAAGAATCACTAATCTATTTTAATGAAAAAACTGGACAGCGTATAACTTTTGAGTATTTATTAATGGACGGAATAAATGATTCCGTAAAGGATGCTGCAGAGTTTGCTGAATATTGTAAGAGTTTTCCTGTGAAAATTAACATTATAGAATACAACTCAACAGGAGATTCACGATTTAAGAGATCATCAAATGAAAAGTTTAATGCTTTTGTTATTTTTATGAAAAGTAAAAATCTTGTTGTGAATGTTCGTCGAAGTCGAGGCATGGATATAGATGCAGCTTGTGGTCAATTAGCGGGAAAAAAAAGAGAGTAACTTTAATGTCATTCCCGTGAAAACGGGAATCTCTTTTATTATAATATTGTACAGAATAATATGAGATCTCCAATCAAGTTGGAGATGACAAAATAAGAAGCATATCGTTATTTATATTTTTTAAAAATCCAAACTTAACTGATCATCTAAAAGTCTGAATGTCATTCTGTGGAATGGTGTAGTTCCATATTCTTTAATTGCTTGTCGGTGTTCTTTAGTGGGATAACCTTTGTTTTTTCCCCATTTATATTCTGGATGTTTTTGGTGTAACTCAAGCATTATGTCATCACGATATGTTTTTGCTAATATGGACGCCGCCGCAATCGAATAATATTTTGAATCGCCCTTAACAATACATTGATGTGGTATTTTTTTATATTTTATGAACTTATTTCCATCAATAATAATATGCTGAGGATTAATTTTTAGCAAATCAAGAGCTTTGTGCATTGCCATGATTGACGCTTTTAGGATATTTGTTTCATCAATTCCTATATTATCAATAATTCCTAAAGCGTAAGCAATTGCTAATTCTTCAATCTCTTTTCGAAGTAAATATCTGTTTTTCTCGTTTATTTTTTTGGAATCGTTTAAGATTGGATGAGTAAAATTCTCCGGAAGAATTACAGCAGCAGCCACAACAGGACCGGCAAGACATCCCCTTCCTGCTTCATCGCAGCCGGCTTCAATATAATTTTCTTTATAATAACTAAGTAATGTATTCTTAATATCACTCATTAATTACTTTTTCTATGCTTTTCCAAAGTTTGTCGGCTGTTTTATCCCAACTAAATTTTTGTCTTTGAAGTTTCCCTTTTTCTATTAAATGATTTCTAAGATCGGAATCATCGGATATTTTTATCATAGCATCAGCAATTGATTGAACCGAATAAGGATCAACAAACAATGCGGCATCATTGGCAATTTCGGGCATTGATGTTATATTCGAAGTTATTACTGCAGTATCACAATTCATTGCTTCTATAATTGGAATTCCAAATCCTTCAAAGTATGGTACATAAGTTAACGCAGTTGCAGCCCCATAAAGGTTTTTCAACTGATTTGGACTTTTTCTTCCTGTGAAGATTACATCATTTTTTGAACTTATATTGTTATATACCTCCTTCATATTTTTGGTTTTAAACATTTTCTCCCCAACAATAACAAGCTTTACATTGCATTTAGTTTTAGATTTGAAAACGTCGAATGCAGAAAGGAGATTTGCAATATTTTTACGAGGGCTTAACGCACCAACAAATATAAAGAAATCGGCACCCTTAGTATATTGTTGTTTTGTTCTTGATGTTTCTTCTATGGTGAGAGGCTTGAATATTTCATTCGAACCGTTATATACAACATCAATATTTTCTGGAGATATTTTGAATTTAGCAGCAATGTCTTGCTTCGAGTATTCTGAAACGGTTACGATTCTTTTTGCTTTTTGCGCAAAACGAGGAAAAAAATAATGATAATAGCTCCTTAGCCCAAAAGGAAAATCTTTTGGATTATGTATGAAGCTTATATCATGAATAACTGCAATGGACTTAACGGAAGTATTTAATGACAAGAAGCCGTCTGGAGAAATAAATAAATCAGCATTAATCTGTTTTAAAATATTTGGGATTGATTTCTCAAACCAGTAATAATATAATACGGGATGACGCGCTTTAGGTCCAATTACGATGGGCTGAATATTATCAGCAAAAATAAATTCCTTATTATATGGTCGGTCAAAAATAAAATAGAATTTATGTTCCGGATGATTTGTTGTAATTCTTTTCAAGGTTTCATAAGTAAACCATCCAATACCTTCTAGTTTGTTTTTAAGTAATACTCGTGTGTTAACAGCAATATTCAAAAGATTTTTTTTAAGGAATTATCAAAACTATGTAACAAAGATGCTAAAATTTGATGAACTTTAACAAATTCAATTATCAATTCTCAACCTGTGCTGAAAGAACATTTTATTAAAATAATCATAATTTAATATGTCATCAACTTAAAATTTAGAATGGGTTTCATGATATTATTTATATCTTACAACTAAATATATTTTTTCTTTAGCTTTGTGTTTAATTAGTTAAAAAGCATTAATAAACATTTTGGTCCCAATACGCAAATATTTACTTAGAGATATCCATTTAAAAGAACTATTCAAAGGAAGTTCAATAGCATTTTCCTTTAAGATCTTTTCTGTACTGATTGGCTATGTGTTTTTTTATGTACTTGCAAAAAAGTTTGGTGCTATTGGATTGGGGATATTTAATACTTGTTTTACTGTATTAATTTTAACCAGCGTTATTGCAAAATTAGGTTTAGATACAGCTTTAGTAAAGTATATTGCAGAATATGTTGTTAAAGATAATAAACAACAAATTGGGAAACTTTATCTGGTGTCTTTGTCCTTTATTTTCATTGTTGGAGCTTTTGTTAGTTTGCTAATATATTTTTTCTCAAAGGAACTGAGCATTTTGTTTTTTGAAAATTCTAATCAAGGACATTTATTCCGAATAATAGGGTTTACTATTGTTCCTTTTTCAATTACTCAATTAAATTCTGAATATTTCAGAGGATTTAAAAAAATAACTGCTTATTCTGTTTTGCAAAATGGCACTGTTTATTTTATTATTTTAGTGTTGATATTTCTTGCATCGCAATATTATTCTAATATAGATTTTCTTATTTATTCTTTATTTATTACTTCAGTATTTTTAATGCTATTGAGTACATTTTTTGTTTTAAAAAATAATTTTACATTTCGATTTAATAATATAACGGATTTAAAAAATCACACAGGAATTAGTAAAAGACAATTAATTTCGGTTTCAATTCCAATGTTATTTTCAAATTCACTTTTTTTTGTTATGACTTGGACAGATACCCTTATGTTAAGCGCTTTCCATAGCGAAGATGTTGTAGGTGTTTATAACATAGCATTAAAAATAGCATCCTTAAATACAATAGCGTTAATTGCAATAAACAGTATTGCATCACCAAAATTTTCAGAAATATATTCATCAGAGGGAATTCGTAGATTTAAAAGAATTGTGCAACAAACAACAATAATTAGCTGGTTGGTTTCTGCACCAATTTTCGCTATAATACTGATATACCCAGAAAGTGTTTTAAAAGTTTTTGGACAAGAATTCCTCGTTGGCAGAAATGCGCTAATCATACTTTCCATTGGGCAATTAGTTAGTGCTTTTTCGGGTTCAACTATGATTGTTTTAAATATGACAGGAAGAGAAAAGATTGGGAGAAATATTTTAATAGTAACGGCAATAATTAATATACTAATTAATTTCTTGCTGATTCCCCGTTATGGAATAATTGGAGCAGCTATAGCTACAATGGTTTCTACTGTTTTTTGGAATCTTGTTTCGGTATTATTTATTTATAGGTCATTTGGATTTTTAACTTTCCCAACTAAACGAAAAAAAATATGAAATTTCCATGCAATTGTTTTGAACAAAAAAGAATAAATGAATTTACTAGAATGGTTAAAGTCATGAGTAGCTGAGGTATGGAAGTTCACGAGCAGGTTTGTGCGGTGGTTTTGAGGGAGTGAGCCTACCTTGCCGGCAGGCAGGGAACAAAAAAAGATCATTTACAGGAATGTCCAACTATAATGATAAATAATATCTTAATTTGTGAAATTTATATATATGAAAGCGAAACCCGATTTTTTTATTGTTGGAGCTGCTAAATCCGGAACAACATCTCTTTATAATTATCTGGTACAACACCCCGAAGTTTATTTTAGTCCTATAAAAGAGCCGAATTATTTTTCTAATGATATTGATGTTTCTAAGTTTTCGTTTTTATATAAACAAAATACTTTTTTGGATACAGAAAAGTATTTTTCAAACAAGGTTTTGCAGAATCTTTCTATAACTTTTGTGAGAAATATTAAACATTACGAGAGATTATTTGAGTTAGGAGGGAAATTTAAAACAAGAGGTGAGAGTTCGACTTCATATCTATACAGCAAAACAGCTGCCCAAAATATATATGATTATAATCCCCAATCAAAAATAATTGTGGTTCTTAGAAATCCGATAGAAAGAGCTTTTTCACATTACAAGATGGCTTTGAGATCAGGGCATACAAAACTAAAGTTTAAAGAAGCTGTCGAAAAAGATTTAATGGCGAAAGATAAAGCATGGGGAGTTTCAGCACTTTATATTGAATTAGGATTATATTATGATCAATTAATGAGGTATTATTCAATATTTCCGACAGATCAAATTAAAGTTTTTTTATTTAAAGATCTTAAAAATTCCACAAATAAAGTTTTAAAAGAATGCTTTGAATTTCTGGAAGTAAATAATATAAATATCGAAGATAAAACGATTTACAATTTTGCCAAATCGCCACAAAATTTATGGCTTAACTATTTTTTTACTCGAATGGGATTGAAAAACTTCTTGAAAAGAATAGCCCCAGAGTCAATAATTAACATTATTAAAAAATCTTTTTTAAGACCGGATAGAAATATACTTAGCGAAAATGATTTTAAATTTCTTTTGAATATTTATGAGGAAGATATAAAAAAAACAGCCAGTTTATTAAATCAGGATTTAAGCAACTGGCGGAATTATAAAGATGTTTGATATGAAATTATTTAAATTTCTTAAGAATCGTTTTAATATCTTTTAATTTTTCTTTTAATATTTCTTCATTATCGGCCTCGACTAATAATCGTAAATATGGCTCAGTATTTGAAGGCCGAACGTTAAACCACCATTCCTTAAATTCAAAGCGATAACCATCAAAATCGAGAATTTCCATGGGCTCTTCTTCTGCAACAAAATAATCTTTTAATGCCTCCATTGCTTCTTGTTTTTCTTCAATTTTAAAATTTATTTCACCGGAATTAGCATATTTACTAATATTTGAAATAATTTCCGACATTGATTTTCCTTCTTTTTTGAATCGAGAAAGAAGATTTAAAACAATTAATGATGCTAAAATTCCCGAATCGGAATAAAAGAATTCACGGAAGTAATAATGACCAGCTAATTCACCACCATAAATCCCGTTTATTTCTTTCAATTTTGGCGAAGCGTACGCTCTCCCAACACGCCAGGTGTGCATTTTGCCACCAAGCTTTTCAACATATTTTTTTACTGCTTTTGATGTGCGAATATCTTCCAAAACATTGCCTTTCTCATTTTCTAAAAAATAATGTGCCATAAATCCAATGATAAGATCTGGAGAAATAAACTTGCCTTTTTCATCAACAAACATTACACGGTCAGCGTCACCATCAAAGATAATTCCAATATCGCAAGAGTTTTCAAGAACAGCTTTCTTTAAATCAGCAACGTTTTCTTCAACTAAAGGATTCGGTTCGTGATTTGGGAATGTACCATCAAGATCATCGTATAAATAAATAGGGCTTTTTGCTAAAAGCTTTTTAATTAAAAAGCCAGCCATACCGTTTGAGCAGTCTACGGCCATTTTTAAATTGGAGTAATCCTGCACATATGATTTTAGGAATTCAACATATTCGCTTTTTACTTTATAATCTACAATTGTCCCTTTTTTGTCCGCAATAACTATATCTTGCGTTTTGATCATTTCTAAAAGCTTGTTTAAACCAGTGTCGAAACCAACTGGCATAGCACCCGTTTTGGAAATTTTCATTCCGTTGTACTCACGAGAATTGTGTGATGCTGTTATTTGAACAGATGCATCAAATTTATGTTTAGCCGTAATATAATATACCATTGGTGTAGTTGAAATGCCAATGTTATAAACGTTTGCGCCACTGTCAATTATTCCTTGAGCAAGATATTGAAATATTTCATCTGATGAAATACGCACATCTCTGCCAACTAAAACATTGTCGGCTTGTAAAAGTTCAGGTAGAAAAAATCCAATTTTATACGCATCATCTTTGTTAAAATCTTCGTTGTAAATACCTCTAATGTCGTATGCCTTAAAAGCTTTCATATTAAAAAATAATTTAATGTAGATAAAAAAAAGGCTGTCCAGAAAGCAATAATCCTATTATATTTCGACAAGCTCAATATGACAAATTGCTGAAATACAGAATGTCACACTGAGCTTGTCGAAGTGTTTTAACGAGTTTTGTTACTTTTTGGACAGCATTTTGTAATATTATATAATACAAAAGTGCAATTTTTTTTTATTTTGTTAAAGCTTTAACGGGTTCAATTCCTAAGGTAGTTCCTTCTTGTATTGCTTTTAAAACAGCTCCTCCTCCGGTAAATATGTAATACTTAGGACTATCTAGGGCAACAATGTATAATCCTGGCAATAATCTTTTTAATTCTTGCATAGTGTCACCACCTCCATAAAGTTTTACGGCTTCGATATTTTCGTCAATTAATTCGTCAAGAGCAATTGTGCCTTCATTAAAATGAGGTGTAAAACCCATAACAGCATTAACAAAAACTGTTCGAGCTGTTGAGAATATCTTATGGATTTTGTCTTCGTAAAAAGATTCTCTTGCAACATCTAGCACATAATTTAGTTTTGTTCCGGGCTTTAATTCATGAATATTATGTACTCGGTTTTTACCTTTAAATTTCCCGTCGAGAGTATCCGACTCAATAATAAAAGGAAGCTCAATCAATTTTCCTGGGAACTGTTCGCTAAACTCAACAAATTTTTTAGCATGAACAACATTTTCATCCGAAATGCCTTTTATTTCAATGCCATATTTTGCATATAAATAAGCATTATATATAACTCCTCCTAACACAAGATAATCGGCTTTTTTAATTAAGGCATAAAGAGATTCAATCTTTGTGTCAAATTTTGATCCTGCTACAACGGCAATAAACGGAGATTGGGGAGTATAAATTCTTTCAAGGTTTTCAATTTCTTTTTGCATTAAAAAACCAGCATACGAAGGCAAATACTTGTTAACACCAACCGTAGAAGCATGAGCCTGCCACGACCCAAAAGCATCATTTACATATATATCGGCTAAGCCTGCTAGCTGATTTGCAAAACGATCCATGTCAGAACCTTTGGCTTCTTCGCCCTCAAACCATCTGGTATTTGGCAAATAAATCCCATCTATTTTTCCTTCTTTCAATTCTCGGATTAAGTGATTTATGGATGTTTCTATTCCAATATAACCTTTTCCTTCATGAGGATAAAACTCAGGGATTTTCATGTTGATATGTAACTTGTTTCTTAGATACTCAACAATTGGTTCAACCGAAGTATCTTTACTAATTTTGATATCTCCGGTTTTTTTATCTTTTGGGCGACCAACATGTGACATCAGAATAATTTTTCCACCTTTTGCATTAATGTGATATAAGGTTCCTATGGTTGCATCAATTCTGTATGGATCATGAATAATCCCTTTTTTTACTACATTATGATCTACACGTACTAAAACTACTTTGCCGTTTAGGTCAGCATCCTGTATTGACGGAATATTATATTTATTGAGCATATTAACCTCCTATTATAGATTATGAAATTTGTTGTTTAAAAGGAAACACAATTTAATGCAAAATTGTTTTTATAGCAATAAAAATTATAAAAAGGATGATTCTGAAAGAGAGTTTTGGTAATTTAATTTTTAGGTTATTTATATATCTTCCCTAATAGCTTTTATGCAGGCAATTCTTTGCCTTCGGTATATTCAAGTAATGCTCCACCAGTTGAAGAGATATAGCTAATTTTATATGCAAGGTTATATTTATTCACAGTCTGCTCGCGCGGATTTGCTATCCGGGTGTTTAAAAATCCATAAATTTTAAATATCTTCTCTAATTGCCTTTAAACCGGGGAGTTCTTTTCCTTCAATATATTCTAATAGTGCACCACCAGCAGTAGAAATATAACTCATTTTATAAGCTAAACTAAATTTGTTTACTGCAGCAATAGAGTCGCCACCGCCAATTAAAGAATAGGCTCCTTTATCTGTTGCACGGGCAACAGCCATTGCAACTTTTAAAGTTCCCATTGAGAAATTCGACATTTCAAAAACACCAATTGGACCGTTCCAAAGTATTGTAGATGAGTTTTCAATTACTTCAGTAAATTGGTTGGCAGATTTTATTCCAATATCTAATCCCATCCATCCATCTTTAATTTGATTAATTTGGCAATGCTTAATATTTGCTTTATCATTAAATTCATCTGCAATAATACAATCTGTTGGGAAATACAGGCTTACACCATTTTTTTTAGCTTTAGTAATAATATTTTTAGCAACTTCAATATAATCATCTTCAACTAAAGAGTCCCCAATTTTACCTCCCATAGCTTTAGCAAATGTAAATGCAATTCCTCCGGCTATAATTAGATTATCAACTTTCTCTATGAGCGCGTTAATAATATGAATTTTAGTTGAAACTTTCGAACCTCCAAGTATTGCCGTAAAAGGTGCTTTTGCTTGTTTAATTATTTTGTTAATGTTGTTTACCTCGTTTTCGACTAAGTAGCCAAACATTTTATCTTCGGGGAAGAATTTAGTTATAGTATATGTAGAAGCATGTGCTCTGTGGGCTGTTCCAAATGCATTAAAAACATAAGTGTCGCCAAGTTCGGCTAATTGTTTAGCGAAATTTTCATCGGCATTAGTTTCTTCTTTATGGAATCTTAGGTTTTCAAGCAAAAGACATTCTCCGGGCTTAAGTACCGTAGAAGCTATAATAGCTTCTTCACCAATACAGTTACTTGCAAATTTTACTTTTTTATCAAGTGCTTTCGATAAATATGGCAATATATGTTTTAATGAAAGGTCATCGTTAATTTTTCCTTTTGGTCTGCCTAAATGAGTTAAAAATATTACAGATCCACCTTCAGCTAAAATTTTTCGTACAGTTGGCAAGGCTGTAATTATTCTTGTATCATCGGTAATTTCTTTGTTTTCGTTTAAAGGAACATTAAAATCAACACGCATTAGGACTTTTTTACCTTCAAAGTTATACTTGTCTATGGTTAAATTTTGTTTAATAGCTTTTATACTTGGTAGTTCTTTACCTTCAAGATATTCAAGAAGCGCACCTCCAGCTGTTGATATAAAACTTATTTTATGCGCTAAACTATATTTGTTCACTGCAGCAATAGAATCGCCACCGCCAATTAATGAAAATGCACCTTTATCTGTAGCTCGGGCAACTGACATTGCAATTTTTAAAGTTCCCATAGAAAAACTTGGCATCTCAAAAACTCCTACTGGCCCATTCCAAAGAATTTTCTTAGAATTTTCTAATACTTCGGCAAATTTGTTTGCTGACTTAATTCCTACGTCAAGCCCTATCCAACCATCTGGAATCTTTTTTATATTGCAATGATCTATTTTAGCATCATTTTTAAATTCATTAGCAATAATACAGTCAGTTGGCAAGTATAATTTAACATTATTCTCTTCTGCTTTTTTGATGATATGTCTTGCAAAATCTAAAAAATCGTCTTCAACCAAAGAATTTCCAATTTTACCGCCCATTGCTTTCGAAAAAGTAAATGCAATTCCTCCTGCGATAATAAGATTATCCACTTTTTCAATTAATGCTTCAATAATATGAATCTTTGAAGATACTTTTGAACCACCGAGAACTGCAGTGAAAGGATGCAGTGGCTGATGTAAAATTTTATCGATATTTTTAATTTCGCTTTCAACCAAATAGCCAAACAAACTATCCTTTGGGAAATGTTTAGCAATAGTATAAGTTGAAGCATGTGCTCTATGTGCCGTGCCAAACGCATTATTAACATATGTATCACCAAGATTGGCTAATTTTTCGGCAAATTCATCATCGGCATCAGTTTCTTCTATATGAAATCGCAGATTTTCAAGGAGTAATATTTCACCTGGATTTAAGTTTTTTGCTTCTCTTTCAGCTTCTTTGCCAATACAATCAGACACAAATTTAACTTTGCGATCTAAAACTTTTGTTAAATGTGGAAGTAAAATCTTGAGCGACATTTTTTCGTTAAACTTCCCTTTTGGTCTTCCAAGGTGTGTAAGTAAAATTATTGATCCTCCCTCTGCAAGAATTTTCTGAATTGTTGGAATGGCTGTAATTATTCTTGTATCATCAGTAATTTCCAGATTCTCATTCAATGGAACATTAAAGTCTACTCGTACTAATACTTTTTTTCCGGTAAAATTATAGTTGTCAATAGAATACATGATTGGAGCTTTTATGATGATGTGTTAAAGATAGAAATATTTTTATTTATAGATAACAGAATATATTTACAATATCATTTTTGAATATTTTGATTTGGGTTTTAATTGTTATTTGTATTTTGATTATTGTTATTTTTGCATCTTAATGTATTCTACCAAATAGATATTTATTTTAGACATATGCAATTTAAAGAAGTTGTAGGACATAAAAAGATAAAAGAAAAATTAATTCATACCATAAAAGAAAACAGGGTAAGTCATGCTCAACTTTTCTTAGGTGCTGAAGGCTCTGGTAATTTAGCTTTAGCAATTGCATATGCTCAATATTTATCATGTGACGATAAGCAAAGCGATGATTCTTGTGGTGTTTGTCCATCATGTACAAAATTTAAAAAGTTAGTTCATCCCGATTTGCATTTTGTTTATCCTGTGTCAACATCAAAAACGGTAAAGAAAGATCCTATAAGTGGCGATTATATTGCACAATGGCGCGAAGCAATCATCGAAAATCCGTATATAAATCAAACTAAGTGGTATGAAATTATTGATGTAGAAAATAAACAAGGTATTATTAGCAAGAACGAAAGTTATGATATTTTAAAGAAATTGAACCTAAAAACGTTTGAATCTGAATATAAGATCATGATTATTTGGTTACCAGAAAAGATGAATGCTTTTGCTGCAAATAAATTACTAAAATTAATTGAGGAGCCACCAGAAAAAACATTGTTTCTAATGGTATCTGAAAATACAGAACAAATATTACAAACAATACTTTCGAGAATTCAATTAATTAAAATTGCGAAGATTGATAATGAGAGTATGCGAATAGCTCTCACCGATAAAATAGGATTGTCACCAGAAAAAGCGCAGGATATTGCTCATTTATCAAATGGCAATTATTTTAGTGCTTTGAATTTAATAAATTCGGAAGAAGAGGAGAGTTTAAATTTCGATTATTTCACTCAATTTATGCGTTTATCTTTTCAACGAAAAATTATTGAGATTATAGAGTGGGTAGACGAAATTTCCAGAATTGGAAGAGAAAAGCAAAAGAATTTTTTGGCCTATTCTATTCGGCTTATTCGGGAAAACTTCATGCTTAACATCGATAATAGAGAATTAGTATATCTTACAAAAAAAGAATTAGATTTTTCCGAAAATTTTTCTCAATTTATTGATAAGGAAAATATATATCCGATTTATGATGCTTTGAATCGAGCACATTCCGATATAGAAATGAACGCATACAATAAAATTGTATTTTTAGATTTAGCTCTAAAAATTATAAAATTGATTAAAAAATAATTTTCATTACTTTTGCTATTTGAAATATAGTTATATTTCGAGATAATGTATTGTGAGAATGATTTTGAAGCGAATAACATTTAAGTTATGGAAATTAATGAAAAAGAAAATTCAGGGATTCAACCTGAACAAAATATATCTTCTTGTACTGGTTTAAATTCTGAATGTTGCTGTAAACTACAAGCCTACGATTGGTTGAAAGATATTCCAGTCTCTACTCAAAGGTCTGATATTATTGAGGTTCAGTTTAAAAATACTCGTAAAGAGTTTTTTATAAATGTAAACTCATTACGGATAAAAAAAGGAGATATTGTAGCCGTTGAGGCATCACCCGGTCATGATATCGGAATTGTTTCGTTAACGGGAGAGTTAGTTAACTTTCAATTAAGGAAGCAAGGAATAAAGATAGAAGGGCATGAGTTTAAAAAAGTATATCGTAAAGCAAAAGTAGCCGATCTTGAAAAGTGGCATGAGGCTACTTCGCTTGAAGATTCTACAATGCTTAAAACCCGTAAAATAGCTTCCGATCTGAAGTTAGATATGAAGATTGGTGATGTTGAATACCAAGGAGACAAAACAAAGGCGATATTTTATTATATAGCGGATGAAAGGGTTGATTTTAGAGAGTTAATAAAGCTATTAGCAGAAAACTTTAAAATTCGTATTGAAATGCGACAGATTGGTGCTCGCCAAGAAGCTGGACGAATTGGTGGAATTGGATCTTGCGGTAGAGAACTTTGCTGTTCAACGTTTATAACTAACTTTGTTTCTGTAACCACAAATTCGGCACGACATCAAGAGATATCCCTTAATCCTCAGAAACTTGCGGGACAATGCAGTAAATTAAAATGTTGCTTGAATTATGAATTGGATTGTTATGTAGATGCTCAAAAAGATTTTCCATCTCATAAAATTGTGTTAGAAACAAAAAACGGACAAGCATATCATAGTAAAACAGATATTTTTCGTGGTATAATGTGGTACACTTTTGATCCTGTGCATATGGTAAATTTTACACCTGTACCGGTAAATAGAGTAAAGGAAATAATTGAATTAAATAAAAAAGGTACCAAGGTTGATGTCTTAGTAGATATTGCAAAAGTTATCAAAGAAGGACATTTAGATTTTAAAAACGAAGTAGGGCAAGATAGCTTAACACGTTTTGATGATAAGAAACCTAAAAGAAAAAAGAAAAGAAATAATAAACGCAGAGGACCTAGAAATGAAAGAACTAAGATGTTATAGTGTTTTTTTCTTTTTGGTAATTATTTCTATATTTTCTTCCTGTGATCAAAATCAGGTTTACGAAAGAAACATTGAAATAAACAATTTAAGTTGGCATAAGGATACCATCATAAAATTTCAAGTTGATATTAAAGACACGATATATCCTCATAATATATATGTGAATGTAAGAAATAGCTCAAGATATCAAATGCAAAATTTATTTCTTTTTATAACAACAAGCTCCCCGAATGGATCTGTTTTAAAGGATACTTTTGAGTGTTATTTAGCCGATGAACGAGGTAAATGGGTTGGCAGTGGCTGGGGTGATATTTATGATAATCAATTTATATATAAAAGGAATATACGGTTTCCTTTTTCCGGGGTTTATACTTTTGAGTATGTACAAGCTATGCGTGTTGAAAAATTAGAACATATTTCTGATATAGGATTAAGAATTGAAAAAGTTGAACTTCGCTAAGTGCAAAATAATCAGTAAAAGTGGTAAAAAATAAATTATCAAGGTTTACAGATATGGAAACCTTTAATCATGTTGTGCAGCCTCCTTTTAATGAAGTATATAAAAAGAATTACAAATTAAAAGGGAAATGGAGTAAAGATTTCTTTAGCAATAGTAACCCTGTAACTGTAGAGTTAGGATGTGGTAAAGGAGAATATACAGTTGCCTTAGCCAAACAAAATCCGAATACTAATTTTATTGGTATTGATATCAAAGGAGCAAGGATGTGGCGAGGAGCTAAAACAGCACTTGAGGATGACATAAAGAATGTTGGTTTTCTAAGAACAAGAATAGATTTTATTAATTCATTTTTTGATAATAACGAAGTTTCGGAAATATGGATTACCTTCCCCGATCCACAACTCAAAAAATATTATAAACGATTAACTTCAACGAGATTTTTAGCTTATTATCAAAATGTTATTGTAGAGAATGGATTAATAAATCTAAAGACAGATAGCGCCGAACTTTATATTTATACTAAAAACTTAGTTGAGCTAAATAATCTGGAAATAATAATTAATACCGATGATTTGTATAACTCAGGGATTGTTGATAATATTCTTTCAATAAAAACTTTCTACGAACAGCAATTTTTAGCTCAAGGTAAACCAATACATTATTTAAGATTTAAATTGAATAAAGCAATTAAACTTGAAGAACCAAAAGAAGAAAAATAACGAAGGATTCTTTAGCAAAGTTTATCATGTAGCCCGTCAAATACCAAGTGGACGAGTAACAAGCTACGGCGCAATAGCAAAGTATTTGGGATCAGCGCAATCTGCTAGAATAGTTGGTTGGGCAATGAATGACTCCCACTTTCAAAGTGAATATATTCCTGCACACAGAGTTGTAAATAGAAATGGATTATTAACAGGAAAACAACATTTCGGCAATTCAAATACAATGAAACAACTCCTCGAAAACGAAGGAATTAAAATCGAAGATGATTCAATAATTGATTTTGAAAAATATTTTTGGGATCCTTTAAAAGAACTTTAGGAGAAGGTGCTAAGCGTCTATGTTTAATAGGGTTTGAAGCAATTTTTAAAACGATGTTCCATACACAAAGAAATCCGCTTAGCACCTGGTTTTCAAAAATAATAGCTGTTTATAAAATCCAGATTAAGTATATAGTCCGATAGTCATTTAAAGTAAATATTATTTCTTTTAAACTTCAAATAACTTCTTGATCTGCTCAGCATAATCTATGTAAAACTTCGAACTGTAAACTCAAAATTTATAACTATTTTATTATCTTTGCTACGTTAATTTAAATTAAATAAAAATAAGGATAAATAAAAATGACATATTCTAAAACACAAATTTTAGAGGCCTTAAGGAATGTAAAACATCCAGAAACTGCACAAGACATTGTAGCCATGGGAATGGTTGATGACATATGGATTGATGGCAATAAGGCAGGATTTACACTTAGCTTTAAAAAACCAACAGATCCATTTATGAATTCAATGTCCAAGGTTTGTATTCAGGCTTTAGAACAATATTTAGGTAAGGATCTGGATTTTAATGGTAATATAAAAGTAAAATCTCCTGAAAAGAAAATTGCACCAGTAAAACGGGATTCACAATCTTTAAAAGATGTAAAAAATATTATTGCTGTAGCATCAGGTAAGGGAGGTGTTGGTAAATCAACAGTAGCAACAAATTTGGCAATTTTTCTTGCAAAAACAGGTGCTAAAGTTGGATTAATTGATGCCGATATTTTTGGACCGTCAATACCAAAAATGTTTAATATTGAAGGTGAAAGACCATTGGTTCGCAAAGTCGATGATATTGATATGATTACGCCTGTTGAAAAATATGGAGTAAAAATAGTATCGATAGGATTTTTTGTTAATCCTGAAGACGCATTGGTTTGGAGAGGAGCGATGGCAACTAGCGCTTTAAAACAATTACTACATCAAACAGAGTGGGGTAGCTTAGATTATTTGGTTGTAGATTTACCTCCAGGAACAAGCGATATTCATTTAACTTTAGTACAGGAAACATCAGTTACAGGAGCAATAATCGTTAGCACACCTCAAGATGTGGCAATTGCTGATGCCATAAAAGGAATAAAAATGTTTACTGGAAAAAACATAAATGTACCTGTGTTGGGTATAATTGAAAATATGTCGTGGTTTACACCAGAAGAATTACCCGATAATAAATACTATATCTTTGGCAAAGATGGATGTAAAAATCTTGCAGAAAAAGAAAATATTCCTTTACTTGGTCAAATTCCTATTGTTCAAAGAATTCGTGAAGGAAGCGATTCTGGGAATCCGGCCGTATTAATCGAAGGCTCGGTAGTTGAAGAGGCATTTAAAAAATTGTCTGCTTCAATAATAAAAGCAATTGAGGACAGAAATATTAAACAGGAACCAACAAAAAGGGTAGAGATAAAAACTAAATAAATAATTTAAAAATTCTAATATGGACGAAGCAATAAGACAAGATTTTGAAAAAAGAATAAACGAATCAATTGACATGGTAAGACCTTATCTTGTAGCCGATGGTGGAGATATTAAATTTGTGGAATTAACTGATGATATGGTTGTAAAGGTAGAATTATTAGGGGCCTGTGGGTCTTGTCCTTATAGTTTACAAACCCTAAAAAATGGTGTTGAACAAGCTGTAAAAAAACAAATACCTGAAGTTAAAGAAGTAGTTTCTGCTTAATTTAAGGAATTGTTTTAATTAACTAAATTAAAGAAATGGATGTTGATATTTAGCATCCATTTTCTTTTATGCCATGTTCAATTAATTTACTAGTTTTATACATTCCTTTTTTCTAATAAAATTTATTTAATTATATAATATTTCAAAGAAATAAAGGTTTGAACTTATAGATTACATTAGTAAAAAAATTATTTAGTGAATCGAATTTTTAAATATTGTGTTTTTATCGGCATATTAATTGTTGTTAATTCAGGCTGTTCAACTAAAAAAAATACTGGATTAACAAGATTTTATCATGGATTAACCACAAAATACAATATCCTTTTTAATGGAACTGAGAGTTATAAAGCGGGAGTTAAAAAGTATGAAGAATCATATATTGATGACTACTCTCAAGTGTTACCAATTTTTACTTATAGTGATGAAAATCTAGCCTCAGGTACAAAGCCGCAAATGGATCGAACTATTGAAAAATCAACAAAATCTATTCGATTGCATTCCATCACTAAAAAACCCGATAAGAAAAAGAGTGTATTGTCTGAAAAAGATAAAGCTTTTTATAGTAAAAAAGAGTTCAATGCCTACATAGATGATTCCTATTTAATAATGGGGAAAGCGTTTTTTTATCAAAGAGATTTTGCAAGTGCAATAAGAATATTTGATTTTATTATTAATCAATACGACGATGAGAAAACTAAATATCTATCATATAATTGGCTAGTTCGATCCAATGTAGAAATAAAAGATTTTAGAGAGGCTCAAAATATTATTGATTTCTTAATTAGTGATATAGATTATCCGGATAAGTTAAATTATCAACTTAACCTTACTCTAGCAGATTTTTATTTGAAGCAACAAAATTTTTTAGAAGCCGAATCTTTTGTTGGCGAGGCATTAATACTTGTAAGAAAAAGAAATGATAGAAGACGCTTAACCTTTATTCTTGCACAATTAAAAGAAAAATCAGGAAAACCAAGAGAAGCCTCCCAGTTGTATGAAGATGTGATAAAAATGAACCCCGAATATGAGATGGCTTTTAATGCAAAAATAAAAAGGGCAACTCTTTTTGAGGGAGGGAAATCCAAATCTATAAAAGCAGAATTATTAGATATGCTTAAAGATGATAAAAACATCGAATATCAGGATCAGATTTATTATGCCCTTGGCGATCTGGAAATGAAAACGAATAACATTACACAAGCCATTGAATATTATCAAAAGTCGACGAAAGTAAGTATTTCAAATACAAACCAAAAAGCATTATCGTTTCTTGCATTGGCTAATTTATTTTTTGACAGAACAGATTATACAGAATCACAAGCGTACTTCGATAGCGCTGTTACTTCGCTTGATCAAGATTTTCCTGGTTATGCAGAACTTTCCAGAAAAAATAAGTACTTATCAAAATTAGTAAGGAATTTAAATGAAGTTGAGCTTCAGGATAGCGTTCAAATAATTGCATCACTCACCGAAGCAGAAAGATCGCAATTTATACAAAAAATTATTCAAGATCTTCGTGATAAAGAGATTGAAGAACAGGAAATGCAAAGAGCTCAAGAATTGTTGGATATGAATAATTTAAATTCAACAAGTACCAGGTCAACTTCCTCTTTAACCCAAGGGGGGAAATGGTATTTTTATAATCCTTCAGCAAAAAGTTTTGGTCAACCAGAGTTTCAAAGACGATGGGGAAATCGTAAGCTAGAAGATAACTGGCGACGAAAAAACAAAAAAGTGGGTGGTATTGAAGAAATATCGGAAACAGAAACTCTTGAAGACTTTTTTGATAATAAAGAAGGATTGGATAACAAGTCTGTTGAGTATTATATGGTAGATATCCCATTGACTGATTCAGCTTTGGTGGCTTCCCATTTAAAGATTCAAACTGCATTGTTTAATGTCGGTGAAGTATACCGTAATGATTTAAAAGATTATCCACTTGCAATTGATGCATATAAAGACTTGATTCAAAGATACCCAGAAAGTGAATATAAAGTGCCGGCATATTATAGCATGTATAAAGTGTATGAGCAACAAGGAGATGTTGCACAAAAAGATATGTATAAAAATATGATTATTAGGAATTATCCCGAATCTCAATATGCAAAAGTTTTAGTCGATCCTGATTATTTTAAGCAATTCGTACAAGAAGAAATTGAACGTAAAGAAAGTTACTCAAAAACATTAGATTTATACAACACCGGTAGTTTTTCAGATGTAATTAGCCGATGTAATCGAGCTCTTATTAAAAAAGATATTTCTGAATATACACCAAAATACAGATATCTTAGGGCATTAGCAATGGGCGAAGTATACGGTGTTTCCGTCTTAAAAACGGAGCTTGAGAAAGTAGCAGCAGAGTTCAAGGATGATCCTGTAGCAAAATCATCAGAAAATTTATTAGTGCTAATACAAAAACACGAGCTTAATAACATCAAAGAGTTAAACATAGCACAAAGGCCGGATACTCTTGCTGAGGGTGACGTTAAAAGTGATGAAATTGCGAAATTAACAATGGATGAAATTGAAAAGTTATATAAATACGATTCTATATCAAAACATTATTTAGCTGTTATTATATCAAATGACGCAGACCTTAACCAGTTAAAATTTAATATTATAAACTTTAATCTCGATTTTTATATCCAAAAAAGCTACGATATCGAAAGTAAAGAGTTTAATGATTTTTTTACCATTATAACAGTTCAACAGTTTAAGAATTCAAACGCAGGCTCAGAATACTATAATAAATTTAATGCCGAGAAAGAAAGAGTTTTTACTGATGTAAAAAGCTCCAACTATCAATTTTTTATTATTTCTGAACCTAATTTGAAGAATCTTTCCAAAGAAAAAATGGTGCGCGATTATTTGTTATTTTATAATAAATATTATCAAAAATAATAATTAGAGTAAAGATCTATTTTGTGCTAAACCACCTAATTGTGTGAATTTAAAATAAACGGAATGAAGAAAGTAAGTATTTTGTGGACCGACGATGAGATTGATCTTTTAAAATCACATATTCTATTTTTAGAGGCAAAGGGTTTTGAATTATTTACATCAAGTAACGGCGATGATGCAATAGAGATGGTTAAAAAACAGGATTTTGACCTTATATTTCTTGATGAAAATATGCCGGGTTTAAGTGGCTTGCAAACCTTGACTTATATAAAAGAAATAAAACCGGAAATTCCTGTAATAATGATTACCAAGAGCGAGGAAGAAGATATGATGGATGAAGCTATTGGATCAAAAATAGCTGATTACTTAATTAAGCCCGTAAATCCTAAACAAATTCTTCTAAGTATTAAAAAAAATATCGATACCAAAAGATTGGTGTCTGAAAAGACAATATCTCATTATCAATCAGAATTCGGAAAAATAGGGATGCAAATTTCGAATGCAAATTCATTTAATGACTGGACTGATCTGTATAAGAAGCTGGTATACTGGGAGCTAGAGTTAGAGAAAAACGAAGAAGCGGGAATGTCGGAAGTTTTTAAAATGCAAAAATCTGACGCTAATAATGGATTTGCAAGATTTATTAAAAAAAACTATGAATCATGGTTTGACGGCTCGAAAGAAAAACCAATGATGTCGCCAAATTTATTTAAAGACCGAATATTTCCGATGCTTGACCAAGGGCAAAAAGTATTTGTGTTAGTTATCGACAATTTTAGGTATGATCAGTGGAAATTAATACAACCAATAATTAGTGACAGCTTTATAGTCGAATCTGAGGAGTTGTATTGCAGTATTTTACCAACAGCTACACAATACGCCCGAAATGCGATATTTGCAGGATTAATGCCATATGAGATTAATAAGTTATATCCTGAATATTGGTTAAACGACGATGAAGAAGGCGGGAAAAACATGAAAGAGGCCGAACTTTTTCAAACTCAAATTTCGCGACACAGTAAGAATTATAAATTTGCTTACGAGAAAATCAGTCATATGAAAACGGGAGATAAAATCGTTGAAAATGTTCAAGATCTCCTTAATAACGATTTAAATATATTAGTATACAATTATATTGATATGTTATCTCATGCAAGAACCGAAATTGAAATGATTCGTGAGCTAGCTAATGATGAACCAGCATATAGATCTTTAACCGTATCGTGGTTTAAGCATTCACCATTGTACGCTTTAATAAAGGAGCTGCAGCAATATAATGTTAAAATAGTTATTACCACAGATCACGGTACGGTTAGGGTTCAGAACCCGGTAAAAGTTATTGGTGATAAAAATACATCAACAAATCTTCGATATAAAAATGGCAGAAATCTTAATTATAACCCAAAAGAAGTTTTTGAGATTCGCGATCCTCAGAAAGTGCATTTACCTAGAACAAATATAAGTTCAAGCTATATATTTGCTTTAAATAATGATTTCTTAGCTTATCCTAATAATTATAATTACTACGTAAATTATTATAGAGATACATTTCAGCATGGTGGTGTTTCTTTAGAAGAAATGATAATTCCTTTTATAAAATTAAAACCAAATAATTAAAAATTTTCCTTAAATTGCATATATGGAATCATTGATCTTAAAATCTTTGTCGGATTTAAATATTGTTGCCGATAAATTTCTTCGATTGTTGCGGGAGAAAAAGGTTTTTGCCTTTTTTGGTTCAATGGGTGTTGGGAAAACAACTTTTATTAAAGCATTATGCAATGAATTAGGTGTTGTTGAGATTGTTACAAGTCCTACATTTGCATTAATAAACGAGTATCAAACTGGTGAGGGCGATACAATTTATCATTTCGATTTTTACAGAATTAATAAGATTGAGGAAGTATATGATTTTGGTTATGAAGATTATTTTTTCTCTGGACACTATTGTTTTATTGAATGGCCGGACAAAGTAGCTGAAATTCTTCCCGATAATGTTGTGTACGTGCAAATGCTTGAAAACGAGGATGGCTCAAGGACTATTAATATTCGTTAATTTTTTATTAAATAAAGATCATTGTACAATAACTTGAAATTCTCAAGTAATTATGTAATTTTGAATGTCTTCATAAGTTTTTAATCACGGGCCAAATCACATTGTATATGGCAGATAAAAAAGAAAAATCAGGATATACTTTGGAAAGAACTGGGTTCTTACCTCAGGAAGAAATGCTTGAAATTGGTAAAAAGAAACAGAGCCTTGTAATAGGTATCCCTAAAGAAAATACTAAATATGAGAGTCGCTTAGGTTTAACTCCCGAAGCTGTCGAAATACTTGTAAATAACGGACACGAGGTTATAATCGAAAAAGGTGCAGGAATTGCAGCTAATTATACTGATACAGATTACAGCGAACATGGAGCACAAATTGTAGACAATAAAACGGATGTATTTCAGTGTGATATTATTTTGAAAATCGCTTCTCCAACAATCAAAGAAATAGAACTTTTTAAAAATAATCAGGTTTTAATATCATCTTTGCATTTTCCTACTCAATCGGAAGAATATATCCGAAAATTAATGCAAAAAAGAGTTACTGCAATTTCGTTCGACAGATTAAAAGATAAAGATAATTGTTATCCTGTTGTTCGATCAATGAGTGAGATAGCAGGAATATCATCTATTTTAATTGCAGCAGAACATCTTAGTAATGATCATGGTGGTAAAGGCGTTTTACTTGGCGGATTAAGCGGAATAACACCAACCGAGGTTATTATTTTAGGTGCAGGAACAGCTGCCGAGTATGCTGCTCAAGCTGCATTAGGATTAGGAGCATTTATAAAAGTTTTTGATTACTCAGTTTCGAAGTTAAAAAGATTACAAACGAATCTTTCAAACCGATTATTTACTTCCATTTTTCATCCGAGAGTAATGAAAAAACATTTAAAGTCTGCAGATGTAGTTATTGGCGCAATGCATTTGGATGATAAAGGACCACAGTTTCTTATAACAGAAGATATGGTTAAAGAAATGAAGAAAGGAGCTGTAATTGTTGATTTAAGTATTGATCATGGAGGTTGTATTGAAACTGCCGAATGTAGGAATCATTCAAATCCAGTTTATACAAAGTATGGCGTTATTCATTATTGTGTGCCTAACATTTCTTCACGTGTTGCACGTACAGCATCAATTGCTCTAAGCAATGTGTTTAATCCTTTACTTCTGCGTATTGCTGAAGCTGGTGGTGTTCAAAGACAACTTAAAGACGATGTTGGCTTAAGACACGGTGTATATATTTATAATGGAATATTAACAAATTCAAGAATGGGTAATCACTTTGGTATTTTATCAAAAGACATTGATTTATTGATGGCTGCGTTTAGCTAGAAAAAGGCCCTTAGTTGAAGACTACCTGTGTGTATAGTTTTAATATTTTCTGAAACACGACCATTATAAAATATATTAAGTTCAAGATATTGTGCTAATTTCTTTTGAAACATTAAGCTCCAGGTTGCATTATTACCGGGTTTTAATCCTTGCAACATTTCATATGCAATTGAAGTATTTGGATCGGCATTATAATTAATATCAAAATAATCTCCTTTAGCAAGCAAATTACTTTTCTTAGTTACCGAATAATTTATTTCTCCTCCAATATTATGCGAAAAACTTTTTTCTTGCGATAAAGTGTTCTTTTTGTCTGTATATAAGTATTTTAATTCAATTTTTGTTTGAAAGCCTGGCTGATATTGTATTTTAATTTCATTACTAATGTTTTTAATATTGTAGTTTTTCGAACTAAAAAATTCTGAACTATTCTTTTTATCTCCTAGCTCAAAATAGTTTTGAAGATTTACATCTTCTATGAATCTCCATCGTAACCTGATTCCATTTAGAAGTTTTTCACGCTCATCAAAGCCGTTCGAAAGTAAAATTTTATTAGTGTTTTGTTTAAAGATGTAATCTACTCCAAATTTAAAACCCGATCGGTTAAATGATAAAGTATTTCTCACGCTTTCGTTTAAACTTATAATTGAACTATCGTTCGATGTTGAGTAAAATGGGTTTAAACTGTGAGTTAAATTTTCGTCAGTTGATTTTTGATTTACTTGGTAGGCAAGACTATTTGAAAATCGTGATAATACTTTTCTAATACCTTTCTTTGATTTCCAAACTGCTTCTGGCCTTATATTTATTACTTGACTAAATTCATTTTTATAGGTTTTTATGTATTCGGTTCCGGGAGTATAAATTCTAATATAATTTGCTTGATCTTGAAACTGTGCAATCTCAAATTCATCTAATTCTGCTATTCCATTACTATTATAATCAACCCAATTATAAATTCCTTGTCCGGCAGAAACTTTAATATATGAGAATTCTCTTGTTGGTTCAAGACCCGAGCCAGCTTCATAAAATGTTAATGATGAAATAGTTCCTTTAAATAATCTAAGATTATAATTTATTCTTCCGGTTATCGTATTTTCTTCTTTTTGCTGTATTAATGATGTGTCTTTTATTTCTAAATTTCGATAAGTAAAAATTGCTTTTAGAATACTTGATGGATTTTTTAATAAACCAAATCCCACTTGAATATCTTCTGATCTTGAACTTTGTTTAAGATTATTCTGAATAGGAATAAAATCATCTCTAAGCTTATAGCTTATCGAATAATTGTTAATGGTAGAATCTGGATTTTCAATATAAAACCGATATGACGAAAAGCTAAAGCTATTATTTATTAAGCTATCGGTATTGTTATTTTTCCAAATGTTTTGTTCTAGTTCATTTTCAAATCCTACTTTGAATGTTTTAAATGATTTATTTAAATCAGCTAGATATCTTATAAACTGTGTATTCTTCTGCGTTGAATTGGTGTTTAGTAAACTGGAATTAAAATTAAGAGAATATCCTAACTTCGTGGCCGATGTATTAAAAAGATGTTTGTAACCTGTATATTCATTGTCACTTGTTAATATTTCAAATCCATAATTGCTTTGCAAGGATCTTTTGTAACGATATAATAAATTAATATTAGCAAAGTGTTCATCTTGCATTAGCGGAGCTTGTAAATTCCAATCCCTTTCGAATTCAACAGATCTAAATCTCTCTATTGGTATAAAGTTTTTATTAATAATTTGATATGCAATAGTTGATTTGAGTGAATTTTTAACCGTATCCTTTTTTAAAATATTTTTTTGAATTCCTATTTTAAGTGCATATCCATTATTGTCGCCTGCATCTACTGTCGAAAATGTATTTAAATCGTAATTGCTTAAGGCAAATTCAAAATTGGTTTGAGTATTTTTATTAAGTTTCAGATTCCCCCCAACACTAAGCATTTGCTGTTTTTTAGGTGCAATTAATAAACGTACAGGTGCATAATTGCCTTGCGGAACGCCTGTAATTGGCGCAATCCACTCAAAAACTTTTCCGTTTGCCGAATTTTGTATTTGCACATAATTTCCTTTATTGTCTCCAACTAAACTAAAACCTAATTGATATATGGCAAGTGCCGGGTCTATTGAATATTCGTAGATCGTATAATTAGTTGTATTTATTAAAGTATCTTTTTTAGCATATAAAACATAATCATTTCTGAACTCAACACTATCAACATTAGGAACAAAAGCATTTTCAATATCATCGCCCGACACAGAAAGCAAACGTTTTTGCTCATCGGTTAAGTCTTGATTTATTTCTTGATTTTTGCTGTCTTGCTCTGAATAAATGTTTACCCAGAAATTTCCATTTTTAGTTTTTATATCATTGGCACTATATATCATAAACCGGGCAAAGCTTCTCTCAGAGTATTCAAATTCAATAGCTATTCTAGAGTCTTTGGTAATTGGCCTGTTTGCCGTGAAAGTTATCTCTCCGGTATTGTAATCAATTATATAGTCATATTCCTTACCCCGGGTTTGAATCTTTCCATTAACATAAACTTTTTCTGTGCCTGCAAAAATTATAATATACTGTTCGTTTTCGCAGCCTGTTAATTTGTATGGTCCTTGATTCCCTTCTTGACCATTATAAGTTTTTCTGCAATATTTCCCCTTTGTAACTGCACCACTTATAGTTGTGCTTACACTATTTGATTTGTTTTTTTTGCTTTTAATTGTAGTGGTTAATAAACCTCCTTGTGCTTTTTTATTAATATTCATAAAATATCCCGAGGGTTTATAGATTTCAAAATCTCCAGCAATTAATTTGGTTTTTTCGTTATATAATTGAATAAAAACCTTGTCGAAATCTTGAATTTGTTGCGAATTTCCATCGGGTTGAATTGGGATGTTTTCGTCCGAAATGGCGGCTAATATGTGCATATCATCACCAATTTTTCCAGACATTTGAAAATTAAGGTTTGAGTTTATAACAGCATCCTGATTATTCCCGATCGTTATTCCTCGCGCAATACTTCCTTGTTTATTTATTTGATTACTCGAAAAGAAATTGTTTTGAATTCCTGCTTGATTTGTTGTTGCTCTGGTTAAGACTGGACCAACAATAACTATTTCTTCTTTATTTCTGTTGAAATATGGTTCCGTAAAATTTACCGGAAACACTCTGTATGATACATATATAGTAGAATTCTCTGTTAATCTTATACTGAGGAGGTTTATATTGGCCTTAGTGTAATCTATTGTATATTCTGATTTTGAGATAATTGAATTGTTTTCATCAAAAATAATTTCTGAACCAGGAACTATACTTAAAGTATCTAATTGTAACGTATCAGTAAAAGTAGAAAATGATTTAGTGCGCAGATTACTGAGATTTTGTGTTTTCGCAGATAAACTTATTATTAATACTAATATTAAAATAAATATTTTTCGCAAGATTGTAATTTTAGTAATCTAAATATAAGCTATTAAAGAACGGAAAATAATTGGAAATGTTGAAAAATTAAGTTCAAAAAATTAAAAACAAAAAAGGCCTTCTTTGAAGGAAGACCTTTGGGTTAAATTTTAGGGTTAGGGTATTAATAATTTCTTTTTGCTGGCTAAAAATAAAAAAAAACTTTATAAAACAAGCAGAATAACAATATTTATTAGCTTTTTTATTTTGAAAACTTGATTTTAAGTTGCGCACCTTTTATTACTAGCGACTGGAAGTGCCACAAAATCAGACATGTAAAGAAACACACAAATTAATTTTAAAAAATCATACAAAAAATAAAATTTCCCCGTTAAATTTGTCTTATTGTTAAAAATTATATTTTATGAGCTTTTTATATTTGTTGGGTATAAAACTATTTCACGGATTAGTACTGTTTGCTTCTATTTTTAATGCTAAAGCAAAACTATGGATTAACGGAAGAAAGAATATTTTTGAGGATTTAAGTCAAAAAATTCAATCAGATGATAAAATTGCTTGGTTTCATTGCGCCTCATTAGGTGAATTTGAACAAGGACGTCCTTTAATTGAGGAGTTAAAACGAAAGCATACCGAATATAAAATTCTTTTAACTTTTTTTTCTCCTTCGGGTTACGAAATTCGAAAGAATTATGAAAATGCAGATTACATTTGCTATTTGCCTCTTGACACACCCAAAAATGCAAAGCAATTTTTAAATATTGTAAATCCGCAGTTAATATTTTTTATTAAATACGAGTTTTGGTATTTCTTTTTAAGAGAGATTTGGAAACAAAAAATCCCTTTATACCTGGTTTCCGGTATTTTTAGAAGAAATCAGCGATTTTTTAAAAAACATGCAGTTCAATCCAGAAAAATGCTAACCTGGTTTACTCATTTCTTTGTTCAAAATGAAGACTCAAAGCAATTGCTTAATTCAATTAATATTCAAAATGTTTCTGTAACTGGCGATACAAGATTCGACAGGGTTTTTACAATTACTCAACAATCAAAGAAGCTGCCAATAATAGAGAAATTTGCAAAAAATAATATGGTGCTTATTGCTGGAAGCACATGGAAACCGGATGAAGAAATTATAATTAAGTTTTTTAATGAAAGCAATAAGCAATTAAAATTAATTATTGCACCTCACGAAACACATAAAGAAAATATTAACAGAATTATTGGCTTATTCTCTGATAAGAAATTGGTAAAATGTTATTCTGAAACTAATGAAGATGAAGTTTCTAATTATAATGTTTTAATAATTGATAGTATTGGAATTTTATCGTCAATTTATAAGTATGGTCAAATTGCATATATAGGAGGGGGTTTTGGTAAGGGAATACATAATATTCTTGAGGCTGCTACATTTGGGATGCCAATTATTTTTGGAACTGAGTTTAGGAAATTCCAAGAAGCTATTGATTTAATAAAGCTTGGTGGAGCTGCATCTATCTCAAATTTTGAAGATTTTCAAAATGTAATTAATACTTACTTTGAAAATAACCAGAAAATTCTTCAAATGGGAAATGTATGTTCCAAGTATGTTAACGAAATGAAAGGGGCTACAAATAAGATTCTTAATGAAGTTTATGTAAAGTAATTGGTGATATATATCATCTTTTATTGGGGATTTTTAGCAAAGTTCCTTATATTGCTACGTTTTTCGAAAAATTAAATTGTATTTATGTTTGTAGACAGGATCAAAATTTTTAAACAAGAACTATCTTCTTAGAAATGAATCAACTAAGAAAAATCTATTTTTTAATTTGGATGATTTTATCAATTGTTTTATTGATCGGATTTACAAATACCAACCTGCCTATTGATAAAGAAGATCAAAAGAAACTTGAGAAGGCAAAAAAATTAAATCAAGAAGCACAAGAGCTTTATGATAAAGCAAATGTACTGTTTTCTGAAATTGCCGATTTAGACATTTCAAATCCTAAAAATGAGAAAAAAGTAAATAGTCTAAAAGAAAAAGCTCTCGATCATCAGATTAATGCATTGGAATTACAAAAAGAGGCAAATTATTTAGAGTATAATGTTTTTAATAGAATTAAGCCTGAATTAAAATCAAATTATATAAAAACACATGACTTGCCTTCGATGATTCAATTACTCGAAGAAAGTGCTAATGAGCTATATTATAAAGCAGAACAGCTACGAAACGAAGCTTATAATACAAATAAAGATGACAAAGAGAATCGTTTTGCAAAATTAAATGAAGCCCAGAAGTTTGAAAAGGAAGGTCTTGATAAGCAAAAAGAAATAATTGACATATACTTGGGAAAAACTGTTATTAAAGAGGATTCTCCGGAAAAAATAACACAAAACGAGAATGTTGAAATAAATGAAGACTTGTTGCAAGCATACATGGATTTTATGGAAGAAGAAGATTCTCAAACTCCAATGGAGTCTTTTAAAGAATTAATTTCATCGGATTCATTAAGCTCTTCAAATTTCAGAACTACTTGGAATGAATATTTGTACTTAGAAAAAGAAATAATTGAATCAGCGACTGTTGAACAAGATTCTATATCAGAAATTATTTCAAAAGAGCTAGCTGAACAATATAAGGAACGTGTTGAAACTGAATCTGAAGTTTATGATACAGAAGAAGAATTAACAGAAAAGGCAATTATTTATAAAATACAAATAGCAGCTGACAAAAAACCCTTGTCGCAAAATGTTTTAAGTAAAATCTATGCTGGCAAAAAGAATATTAAAATGATAAATGAGAATGGTTGGCATAAATATTCAATTGGTGATTTTAAAACTTTTTCTGAAGCCAACAAATATAGAAAACAAATTGGTGTTAGCGAAGCTTTTATCGTGGGATACAAGAACGGAATAAAAGTAGACTTATTAGCAGAAAATAAGGAACGAAAAACCTCGAATAATAAAAAAGTTAGTTCAAATTTATCCGAAGGATTAATATTTAAGATTCAGATAGCCGCAGATAAAAAGAAAATGTCAGAAAGCTCGCTGAAGAATTTATATCAAGGTTCAGAACAAATCGATTTAATTGAAGAAGAGGGTTGGTATAAATATTCTGTAGGGAAATTTAATACATACGAAAAAGCTGCAAATTTGAAGAAAACAGTTAAAGCCAAAGGGTCTTTTGTTGTTGCTTATGATAATGGAGTTAAAATCTCGTTACATGCTGCTAAAAGCGGTAAGCTTAGCGATCGAAAAAGCAATGGGAATATAGTATTTAAAGTTCAAATTGCTGCTGACACAAAATCATTATCATCCGAATATCTTCACAAAATATATTCAGGTTATGAGAATGTTCATAAATATGAAGAAGATGGCTGGCATAAATATTCATTAGGAGAATTTGAAACTTTTGACGAAGCCAATAAGTTTAGAGCAAAAAGCGGAGTTAAAGGAGCATTTGTTATTGCATTTCAAGCTGGGGAAAAAATTAATGTTTTAGCTGCTAAAAAAATGAAGAGATATTTTGATCCAATAATAATTTCAGATTGGTTATCTAAAAACGATCAATTGATGTATAAGGTGCAGATTGCTGCAAGCATTAGAAAAATGTCGGCAGATCAGATTAAAAATATATGTTGTATTGAATCGAATGTTTATTTAATAGAAGAAGATGGTTGGTTTAAATATTCGATAGGGAATTTTGAAAATTATCAAAATGCTGTAAAGATGAAAGAGGAATCTGGCGTTGAAGGAGCATTTATTATTGTATATAAAAATGGCGAAAAATTAAGCTTGTCAAGAGCTTTAAATATGTTAAAATAAAAATTATTAAAACAATATATCATGAAAACAAGAGCTATTTATACCCTAAAAGTTGTTGCGCAATTATTAATCGTTGTTACGATGTTATCATCGTGTGTTTCTCAGAAAAAAGTTCAGTTAATGCAAGAAAAATCTGTTGAAGATATTTCTTCTGGATTTATGAATAATAGAAATACTGCTTATCACCTGCAACCTGGAGATCAGCTGTATGTTAACGTGCATAGTGTTGATCAAAAAACAAGTCGTTTATTCCAGACCGATTTTCCTAACCCTATGACTCCTACTTATCAGAATTTGAACAGTTTTAGAGTTGAAGAGGATGGCTATATCAATTTTTCATTTATTGATAAAGTTTATGTAAAAGGTCTTACTGTTAAAGAAGTAAATGATTTACTGCAAAAAACAGTTAACGAATATTTTAAAGAAGCAACTGTTGTTGTTAAGCTTGTTAATTATAGAGTTTCGGTTTTAGGCGAAGTTGAAGATCCTGGAACATTTATAATAGAAAATAAACAAATTAATATACTCCAAGCCCTGGCTCAAGCCGGAGGAGCTAGAAACTTTGCTAATGTTCGAAAAGTAAAATTAGTTCGTCAAACACTTTTAGGATCTGAAATGCATTATTTAGATTTAACAGATAATGGTATTCTACAGTCTGATCAATTTTATCTTTTGCCGAACGATGTGGTATATGTTGAACCTCTGAAAAGTAAATCATTTGCATTCGACAATTTCCCTTATGCACTTATATTATCAACCATATCAACAGCTGCATTAGTTTTTGTTTTGTTTCAATAGTGTGATTAATAAGGGTATAAACTTTGTAGTTTAATTATGATTGAAAATCAAAACCTTTTCGTTGAGGAAGAATCAATTGATCTAAAAGCTTATTTATATAAGCTTTTAAGGTTTTGGTATGTATTTCCTTTCACAGTTCTTTTAAGCCTTTTTGCATCTTATTTATATATAAAAACAACTGCTCCGGTATATCGAATCAGTTCTACTTTATTAATAAAGGAAGAAAATTCATTAATGGATCCTGATGCAATTTTGCAAAACGCAATGACGCCGTTTAGCTCAATGACTGAATATAAGATCAAAAATGAAATAGAAATATTAAATTCATATCAATTATCAAAAAAGACATTAAAAGAACTGGATTTTTCGGTTTCATATTATGAAAAGGACAAATACAGACTTTCAGAATTATACATGTACTCCCCTTTTATTGTAAAGTTTGATTCAAGCCATGTACAACCGGTTGGTTTAAATATTTATGTAGAAAAAATTAATGATGAGCATTGTCATATTTGGGCAGAAAGTGAAGAAGTTGGATTATATTTATATGATGTTGATGAAATACAGCAAATCTTATTAAATTTTGAGATAGATGATACAATTCGCCTAAATGAAGATTTACAATCCGATTATTATAAGTTCAGAATAGCAGAATTAACGGAATTTGAGCTTGGGAAGATTTATTTGTTTCAATTTAGATCATTAGAATCTTTGACAGAAGAGTTTCGGTCTGTAGAAATTGAGGATATCAAATATTCGACCGTTGTAAAAATAAAGCATGAAGCTACAAATATTTCAAAATCTGTTGATTACCTTAATAAGTTAATCGATGTTTATCTGAATCGTGGAGTAGAAAAAAAGAATAGAGTAGCTTTAAATACAATTGATTTTATTAATAGTCAAATTTATGATATAGCGGATTCTCTAAAAAGTGCCGAAAGGCGTTTGGAAGAGTACCAATCATCACAAAAAATGATGAATATTGACTTTCAGTCACAACAAGCTTATCAAAATCTTGAAAATATTCAGACCCAAAAAGCTGAGTTACTATTAAAGCAAAAGTATTACACTTATTTGCAAGCTTACCTCGAAAAGAATAAAGAAATTCAAGAGCTGATAGCCCCTTCATCAATGGGAATTGACGATCAGCTTCTTAACGGCCTGATCTTGGAACTTACAAATCTTTACTCCGAGAAAGTTGAAATAATGGTAAATTCTAAAAAAGATAATCCATATCTGGAGAGTATAAAGATTAAAATAGAAGGTCAAAAAAACACTCTGCGCGAAAATGTATTAAATTCAATTGACAGGGCAGAAATATCTTTAAATGATATTAATGAAAGAATCGAGAAACTTACGCTTGAAGTACAATCTCTTCCGGAAACACAAAGAAAACTCTTTAATTACGAACGAGAATTTCAGCTACAAGATGCCTTATATACTTTTTTATTACGTAAAAAGTCCGAAATGCAAATTGCAAAGGCATCGAACCTTCCAGAGAATGAGGTTATTGATTATCCTAAGTTAGAGCAAAGAACTCCAGTATCACCTAATAAAAAAGTTGTATTTCTAATAGGTTTAATTCTTGGTTTTGGGTTTCCCGTAGTAATTATATTATTATATGATTATTTTAACGATAGAATTGTAGATTTATCCGATATTGAGAAAATTGTGGATGCACCTATTATTGGAAATATAATTCATAACAAAGAAAATACTACTTTCGTAGTTCACGAATCTCCGAATTCTATAATTTCCGAATCATTTAGGTCATTACGAACGAATTTTCAATATGTATTGGGAGAAATTAAGAGCCCCATTATAATGATTACATCAACTATGATGGAAGAAGGAAAAAGCTTTATATCTATTAATCTTGCAACAAGTTTTGCTTTATACAATAAAAAAGTATTACTATTAAGCTTCGACCTTAGAAGACCAACTGTTTCAAAATTGTTTGATTTAAATAAAAAGGAAGGTTTAAGTAATTATTTAAGTGGGAGCTGTGAAATAAAGGATATTTTAAACGAAACAGCGATCCCTAATTTGAGCCTTATAGCTGCAGGTTCCATACCACCTAATCCATCTGAATTAATAGCTTCTGCACGCACGAAAGAACTGTTTGTCGAGCTTCGTAAAAAATTTGATTATATTATTGTTGACACACCTCCAGTTGGAATAGTTTCAGACGCCTTGTTACTCGAAAAACATGTAGACAAAAACGTTTTTATTGTTAGGCATAATTATTCAAGAAAAAAGATGATGACACATTTATTTTCAAATCTTGAAAAAAAGAACATCCAAAATATAAATCTTATACTTAATGACATAAATTTAAAAGGAGTAGGCTATAATTATAATTATGGATATGGTTACGGTTATGGATACGATTATAAATAATCTTAATTTTATCATTTTTCATTAGTGAAAAAGAAAATATTACTGCTTATATGTTAATTAATTTATTAGCACTGCAAAAAAATCGCAGAAAATAATTCTGAATTTTCAGAATAAATATTCTGTACCGACAAAAATGTCCTTCTTTATATAGCATTTTACTAAATTTTATTAACAATAATAGATGGTACATTTTTTTCATTAACTTATACCCTTTGTTTAAGAGGCGTTAATCAGTGATTTAATATAAAAAGTGTGCTATTATTGTTAATATTAAGATTGCAAAAACGTTGAGATAATTTATTATTTTCAATATATTTGAAATCCTAATAAACTTTTGTTTTATTGTTTTGATAATTACTTAATATAATTAATATAAACCCAAACCTTTAAAAACAAATCTATGATGAAAATCTTTAAAATTAAATTTTTAATGTTGGCATTGATGCTTGTATCTTTCGCAGCATTTAGTCAAACGAATGTAAAAGGAGTCCTTGTTGATGCACAAAGCGGCGAAGTACTTATTGGAGCTTCTATCGTTGTTGATGGAACAACTATTGGTACAGCAACTGCTTTAGATGGAAGCTTTAATATAACAGTACCATCAGGCAGTCAAAAAATGTTATTTTCTTATGTTGGTTATATCGAAATTCTACAAGATATAGCTGTATCAGGAGATGAAATTGATTTAGGAAAGATTATGCTGGAATCAGATGCAGTAAACATAAACGAAGTAAAAGTTGTGGCTTCTATTGCTATTGCTAGGGAAACCCCGGTAGCAATTTCTACTATTTCACCCCAACACATTGCCGAGAAATTGGGAACAAAGGAATATCCCGAGATTTTAAAGTCAACACCTGGTGTTTACGCTACAAAACAAGGTGGCGCTTTTGGAGATTCAAGAATTAATATTCGTGGTTTTGACCAAAGAAATACTGCTACAATGATTAATGGTGTTCCAGTAAACGATATGGAAAACGGATGGGTATATTGGTCAAATTGGGCAGGATTAGCTGATGTTACTAGATCTTTACAGGTTCAAAGAGGTCTTGGAGCTTCTAAGGTTGCAGTACCTTCATTAGGAGGAACAATTAATATTTTAACAAAAACAACTGATGCTAAACAAGGAGGTAATGTATTTACATACGTAGGTCAAGACGGTTATAATAAATATGGATTCACATTATCAACAGGATTGTCTGATAATGGTTGGGCAGCTACAATTTCTTTAGCTAAATCTGAGGGTGATGGATATGTTGATGGTACTCAATTTGAATCTAGTTCTTATTTTGCAAATATTTCAAAGAGATTAAATGATGAGCATACTTTAGCATTTTCTATTTTTGGTGCTCCTCAATGGCATGGACAAAGAGACCGTGGATCTAAACAATCTATTGAAACTTGGCAAGAGAAAGGTATTAAGTGGAATCCAGATTGGGGTTATAAAAACGGAGAAGTTTTTTATGCGGAAAAGAATAAATATCATAAACCACAAGCAATCTTAAACCACTTCTGGTCTATGGATGAAAACACTAGTTTAATTACAGCAGTTTATGCTTCAGTTGGAACTGGTTACGGAACAGGTGGCTATGGGGATGATGGCAAATTCTATACTTATATGAGAGAAGATCAAATTGACTTTGATCGTATTGTTGACGAAAATATTGCTGCTGGAAGTGCAGGATCTGAAACTCTTTTAAGAAGTTCTAATAATAATCACCAATGGTATGGACTTTTAACTTCGTATAATAAAGATTTAGGAAATATGGATATCATGATTGGTATTGATGGTAGATATTATATTGGTGAGCACTACAGACAAGTAGAAGATCTTTTAGGTGGAGAATTTTTTCTTGAAGATGGTGTTGATGTTAATAATTATAATAAAATTGTACACGTAGGAGATAAAATTGCGTATGCAAATGATGGTTATGTTGCTTGGCTAGGTTTATTTGCACAAGCAGAATATAGTTTAGATAAATTAAACGCCTTTGTTTCTTTATCATTATCGGATAAATCGTATAAAAGAATAGATTATTTTAATTATTTTACTGATGATTTGATTAAAGATATAGAAGCTAGCCCTGCATTAGAACAACAGTATAGAGATGATCTTGGTAATCGTTATTTTTTAGAGGCAATGAAAGGTCAAGAAACAGATTGGGCAAACTTCCTTGGTTACATGGTTAAAGGTGGCGCAAATTATAATTTAACTGATAAGCATAACGTATTTTTTAATGGTGGATATTTTCAGCGTCAACCTGACTTTGATGCTGTTTACTTGAATTATATAAATGATCTTAATGAAAATGCTGAAAATGAGAAAGTAATTAGTTTTGAATTAGGATATGGTTTCCGTTCGGGTATAATTTCTGCTAATTTAAACGCTTATTATACTAAATGGATGGATAAAACATTTAGCCCATCGTATGCAGTAACAGATGCTACAACTGGAGCAAGAGAATATTTCACTGCAAATATATTAGGTATTGATGCTGGTCACATGGGTGTTGAATTAGATTTTATTGCTAAACCTACAACTAAACTAACACTAAGTGGTTTCGCCTCAATAGGTGACTGGCAATGGTTGTCTGATGTCGAAGATGTTGGTATTTATGATGATAATCAGGTATTATTAGACACAAAAAGTCTTTACTTAAAAGATGTGCATGTTGGAGATGCTGCTCAAACATCATTTGGTCTAGGATTAGATTATGAACTGCTTAAAGGATTAAAGTTTGGAGCTGACTATAATTTTTATGATAACATTTATGCGGCTTTTGACGTAGAAGATAGAGATACTGAGTTAGCAGAAAATCCAGATTCGTGGAAATTACCATATTATAGTGTGGTTGACTTGAACTTAAGATATAATTTCAAAGTATCGGATTTAAATGCAACGTTATTTTGTAATGTTGATAATTTATTTGATACTGAGTATATTTCTGAAGCTGAAGGTGGTTTTAATGTATCGGATCCAATGGAGAGTTGGAAAAAAACCAGAGTGTTCTACGGTTGGGGACGTTCTTGGTCTGTTGGTTTAAAAATCAGATTTTAATAATTCCAAAAAGATTAAATTATGAAAAAAATAAAAATATTTAATATAATCCTTGCTTTAATCTTTATGATTTCTGCATGTGATAGCACTTATGATGATATCTATGATCAAATAGATAGCGATAAGACTGCTGATGACGCTTCTTATCTTTTTAACAGTGATAAAACAGAATCTCCAGAAATGTATACAATGCTTGCTGAAGATTATGAAATGCTAAAAGGAATCTTAGAAGACATGGGAGATGAATATGAGGATGCTGCAAGTAGCATAGGCTATGGAAGCTTTTCTGAGGATGCTGAACCTAAAGATCTTCTTCCTTTTTTCCTTGATGAGAAATTCTTTTCCTATGCAAACGGAACTGAAATGGAAGTAACATACCAATATTATCGAGATGATAATGTTTATGTTGATGAGTTTGATGATGAAAATTATGAAGAATATGAACTGGATGATGATGACTACATTGCAATAGGTACAGAAGCTTTAGTTGAGGCAATGGATGAGGATGACTCTACAGCTGCTCAAAGTATTATTGATAATAAGTATTTTAAATCTGGCTCGCAATATGATTTCTTACCTGGTTTTATAGAAGATAAATATGCAGGAGCGGGAGAGTACGACTATAAAAAAATAGATTATAAGTATAACTCAGGAGGTACTACCTGGGATAGAGATTATATTTGCTATTATGAATCAAATGAATGGAATAATTTAGGTGATGCACATGATCTTGCTCCTGAGGATTATGATGCAATGGGAGATGGTTATGGAGAACCAGGGCAACACGATAGTTTTACTAGTTCCACAACTGCAAAAAAATATATTGCAGCTTTCTTAAAAGAAATATATATTGATGTAGATGAGGGTGATATGAAGCAAGTTATTTATAATTATTTCAGTTACGATGACTATTCTACAACAAAAAGAATGGAAGAATTTGTATTCGATGGAACTGATTGGGCTGAGTATATGACAACAGTTGGTCAAGCAAGCCTGTTTAAGTTCACGGACGAAGGCTGGTTATTTGTTCCACCATTAAAATTTATTGAAACAACAGCTGCGCATACAAGAGAATATGAGTTAGTTGATGCCGATTATGAACTGGTTGGAGATGGGAAATATCATAATTTTACACTTCCAGATGTAGATTTAATTGAAAAATTGTCAACAATTTTAAAAGCTAACTTAAATGATTTAGCTGTTGGTGATATCTTCAAAGTAACATACGTAGGATATGATGGAGGTACGAGCACATATACAATAAACTTAGAAGTACAATTAGACGAATAATATTGCTTAATTAAGCATTAAAAGGGAATCATATTTGATTCCCTTTTTTAGTAAAATACGGAGTTTATGAAGAGAGCAATTGTTTATATTAGTGTTATTTTTATTAGTTTATCTTTTTCTTTTAGTGCACTAAAATCAGATATTGAAAGTCAGAATTACAAGCCATATGTTGTAATTCTTTCTATGGATGGATTTCGTTGGGATTATCCAGAAAAAGCAAAAACACCAAATTTAGATTATATTGAACAGATTGGTGTTAGAGCTGAGGCAAGTATTCCTTGCTTTCCAACAAAAACTTTCCCAAACCATTATTCAATGGCGACAGGATTGTATCCTGATAATCATGGAATTGTACAAAATAGCTTTTATGCTCCAGATATTAAAAAAAGTTACTCTATTTCGAATAGAGAGGCAGTAAGAAATCCTGATTTTTATTTTGGTGAACCTATTTGGGTTACTGCGGAAAAGCAAGGTGTTAAAAGTGCATCCTATTTTTGGGTAGGTTCTGAAGCCCCACACGATAGTATTTTCCCTACTTATCATTATGATTATGATGGTTCAGTCCCTTTCGAAGAAAGGATAGAAGGAGTTATCAATTGGCTTAATTTACCTGACAGTATTAGACCTCATTTAATTATGTGGTATTTACAAGAGCCTGATGGTATTGGACATGATCTAGGGCCTAATCATCCCGAAATGATTAATATGGTTGAGTATTTAGATAGTTTGGTTGGGGTGTTTTATTATAAAATAAATGAATTAGCAATTGCAGAAAACATTAATATTATTATTACTTCGGATCATGGCATGGGAGAAATTAGTGAATATCGCGTTGTATATTTAGATAGTTTAGTTCCCAAACATTGGTGTAAACATATAGATGGAGCAAATCCCGTTTACTCAATTGAAGCTAAGGAAGAATACTACGATACAATTTTTAATATATTATCGAATACCGAGCATCTTACATTTTGGGAAAAGGATAATGTTCCGGAAAGATTACATTATGGGAAAAGTAATCGAGTAAAAGATTTCGTACTTGTAGCGGACAGCAGTTGGAGTTTATTAAAATCTTCAACTAAAAGAGCTTATTCCGGAGGAACACACGGCTATGATAATAAAAACAAAGATATGCATGCTATTTTTTATGCATCTGGGCCTGCATTTAAAAAGGCTTATAAAAGCAAAGCAATAAATAATATTGATATTTATCCTCTCATTTGTCGAATTCTAAATCTTAAACCGATTATTGTAGACGGAAAAATTGAAAGCACAGAAGATATGTTAAAATGACCTAAAATAATATATTTAATATTCTCCCTTTTCTTTATTTTGATCCTAAATCTAAAAGTAAAATTCCTTTTTCTTCAAGATGAAAAAGGAATCAATTTATTAAATCATAAAAGAAAAGATGATTTTTTTAAAATTGAAAAATATTGCAAAATCTCCAAAATCTTGATTAAAAGCGTATAATAATTACTGATAAAAGTGATTAATATCTAGTTAATAAAAAAAAGCAGGTCTTAATCTCTTGCTCAAACAGTCTTTTCCCATGTTATTAACAATCGATGTGAAAACTTTAAATGAACATTATTTTCATTTGATTATTTTTTTGTTATGACGCCAAAAACCTTTAACTGTAATGGTTACAGAGGTTTGCGGCGATTAGTTAATAACTATTACAAAATGTTAATAATACAAATTAAAACCCCTTGTGAGGATATGGAACTATGATTAACTTAGCATTACTTTTTTTAAAATAGAGTTACAAACCACAATAAGATAAAAATAAACACATTATAATTTGGTTAAGAAATGAGTGTAAAAGGAATGGCAACAGGTGGAAAAACAAGCAAGATATCACAAGAAAAAACAAAGCAAAGGACATTTACTTTTGATGAGGCTTTTAGTAGCTCAAAAGAATATTTTGGTGGAGATGAGCTAGCGGCGCGTGTTTGGGCTAATAAATATGCTTTAAAGGATTCTTATGGAAATTTGTTTGAAAAGAATCCTGATGAAATGCATATTAGACTTGCTAAGGAAATAGCAAGAATTGAAAAGTCTTATCCAAATTCAATGTCTGAAGAAAAGATATATGGAATTTTAAAAGATTTTAAATATATAATACCGCAGGGTGGCCCAATGTCGGGCATTGGCAACAAATATCAGATAGCATCATTGTCAAACTGTTTTGTAATTGGTCATTCAAATCCAGCCGATTCATATGGTGGTATTATGAAAATAGATCAAGAACAAGTGCAATTAATGAAACGCCGCGGTGGAGTAGGACATGATCTTTCACATATTCGTCCACAGGGAAGTCCTGTTTTAAATAGCGCGCTTACTTCAACAGGAGTAGTTCCATTTATGGAGAGATATTCTAATTCAACTCGTGAAGTTGCCCAAGATGGACGAAGAGGAGCTCTTATGTTAAGTATTTCCAGTAAACATCCGGATGCCGAGAAATTTATTGATGCTAAGTTAGAATCAGGAAAAGTTACAGGAGCAAATATTTCTGTACGAATAGATGATGCGTTTATGCAATCGGTTGTTAATAATAAACCTTATACACAACAATATCCGATTGAATCTAATGAACCGACATTTAAACAGGATGTTGACGCAGGTAAAATATGGGAAAAAATTGTACATAATGCATGGAAATCAGCAGAGCCTGGAATTCTTTTCTGGGATACTATAATAAACGAATCCGTAGCCGATAGTTATTCTGATGTAGGATATAAAACAGTGTCTACTAATCCATGTGGCGAGATACCTCTGTGTCCTTACGATAGTTGTAGATTAATAGCTATAAATCTATTCAGTTATGTCGAGAACCCTTTCATGCCTGATGCAAAATTCAATTTCGAATTGTTTAAGGAACATGTTGGATATGCTCAAAGAATAATGGATGATATTATTGATCTTGAGTTAGAAAAGATTGATGCTATTTTAAATAAGATTGAGCGTGATTCTGAAGATTATGAAATAAAAATGGTTGAAGATAAGCTTTGGAGAAATATACGCAAGAAAGCAGCGGAGGGAAGAAGAACCGGTGTTGGAATTACAGCCGAAGGAGATATGCTTGCAGCTTTAGGTTTACGTTACGGGAGTGAAATTGCAGTTGATTTTTCAGAAGAAGTTCATAAAACATTAGCTATAGCAGCGTATCGATCATCAATTGATATGGCAAAAGAGCGTGGTGCATTTGAAATTTTCGATGCTCAAAAGGAAAAGGAAAATCCGTTTATTTTAAGACTGAAAGATCAAGATGAGCAGTTATATGCAGATATGGTTCAATACGGTAGAAGAAATATTGCTTTGTTAACAATAGCTCCAACAGGAACAACAAGTTTAATGACGCAAACCACATCTGGAATTGAACCAGTGTTTATGCCTGTTTATAAAAGAAGAAGAAAAGTAAATCCAAATGATCCGGAGTCAACAATTTCTTTTATAGATGAAATTGGGGATTCATGGGAAGAATATAATGTTTTCCACCACAAATTTCTTGACTGGTTAAATATTAACGGATATAATTCGGAGGAAGTAAAAACAATGTCGGATGAAGATATTGAGACTGTTATTGAAAAGACCCCTTATTATAAAGCAACCTCCAATGATGTTGATTGGGTAAGCAAGGTTAAAATGCAAGGAAGAATTCAAAAATGGGTTGATCACTCAATAAGTGTAACAATTAATCTGCCTGCAGATGCTACAGAGGATTTAGTTGGACAGTTATATGTTACAGCATGGGAAAGTGGATGTAAAGGAGTTACTGTATATCGTGAAGGTTGTCGTTCCGGAGTATTAATTTCAAATAAAAAAGAAAAGAAAGAGGAAGTCCTGATAAGTAAAAGACCAAAAAAATTAAAAGCGGAGATAATCAGATTTAGTAATGATGATGAAAAGTGGATTGCATTTGTTGGATTAAAAGATAATCGACCTTATGAGATTTTTACAGGCCTTGCAGATGAGGAAATGTTTCCTATTCCAAAATCAATTAAAAGAGGTGAAATTCTAAAGGTAAAAGATACAGAAGGTAGGAGTCGTTATGATTTTCAATATATCGATAAATATGGATATGAAAACACTATGGGAGGTCTGTCTCACATGTTTCAAGAAGAATTCTGGAATTATGCAAAATTAATTTCCGGAGTATTAAGGCATGGAATGCCTATACCAGGAGTTGTTCATTTGATACAATCATTAAGATTGGACAGCGAAACAATAAATACTTGGAAAAATGGGGTAGAAAGAGCTTTGAAAAGATATATTCCAGATGGTACTAAGCCTAAAACAGGAACAAAATGCCTGGAATGTGATTCTAATAATGTAATTTATCAGGAGGGATGTCTTATTTGTACAGATTGTGGACATTCAAAATGTGGGTAAATAATTCTAAGAGCTTAAGTAATATTTTAATGAACCCGGTTATGTGCCGGGTTTTTTCATGTTATAAAATAGAATTCTTATAAAAGGCATTTATGAATTTCGTAAAGAAGCATTTATACCTTATTTTTGTCTTATAAATTTATCAATTAAAAAACTTAACATATTATGGCTAATAAAATGAAAGCTCTTGTAAAGTCAAAACCAGAAAGAGGTTTATGGATGGAAGAGGTTGATATTCCGGAATTTGGAGCTAATGACATTCTTATTAAAGTTAAAAAATCAGCTATTTGTGGAACCGACTTACATATATATCGCTGGGATGAATGGTCTCAAAATACGATTAAAACACCAATGACAATTGGTCACGAATATGTAGGAACAGTTGCTGAAATGGGTGTTGGAGTAACAGGTTTTACAATAGGCGAGCGAGTAACAGGTGAAGGGCATATTGCTTGTGGACATTGTAGAAATTGTAGACGTGGGCGTCAGCACGTGTGCGAAAATACTGTTGGAATAGGAGTAAATATAAATGGATCGTTCGCAGAGTACGTAAAAGTACCAGCTTCAAATGTTATGAAAATGAATCCTGCTATTTCCGATGATATGCTGGCAATTATGGATCCTTTTGGGAACGCGGCTCATACTGCGCTTTCTTGGCCTTTACTAGGTGAAGATGTGCTAGTTACAGGTTCTGGTTTAATTGGCAGTATGTGTGTTGCTATAGCGAAATTTGCTGGAGCGCGTTATGTGGTTGCCACTGAAATGAATGAATATAGAATAGAGCTTGCAAAGAAAATGGGTGCTACAAGAGTAGTAAATCCTTTAAAGGAAAACCTTAGTGATGTGATTAAAGAACTTGATATGGTTGGTTTTGACATCGGATTGGAATGTTCGGGATCACCTCATGCTTTTGATGATATGCTAAATCATATGTATAATTCGGGTAAAATATCATTGTTAGGGATATTACCTCCGAAAACAGGAATCAATTGGGATAAAGTGATTTTTAAAGGACTTACTCTGAAAGGTATTTATGGAAGAGAGATGTTTGAAACATGGTATAAAATGGAACAAATGCTCCATTCGGGTTTAGATTTAAGTCCAATTATTTCGCACCAATTTCCAATTGAAGAATTCGAGAAAGGATTCCAAATAATGGATGAAGGAAATTGTGGAAAAGTTATATTGAACTGGGAGTAAAATAAATAAAATGGATAATAGAAAAGTAAGAGTAAGGTTTGCACCAAGTCCGACAGGACCACTGCATATTGGAGGCGTTAGAACAGCATTGTTTAATTATCTTTTTGCAAAAAAAAATAATGGCCAGTTTATTTTAAGAATTGAAGATACAGATCAATCTAGATATGTTGATGGAGCAGAAGATTATATTATCGCATCGTTAAAATGGTGCGGAATAAAAATTGATGAAGGAATAGAAGAAGGGGGACCTTATGGGCCATATCGCCAGTCGGATAGAAAAGAATTATATAAAGAATTTGCTGAAAATTTAATTAATTCGGGGAATGCATATTATGCTTTTGATACTGCTGAGGAATTGGAAGCAATGAGATTGAGATTGAAGGAAGAGAAAAGTAGTGTTCAACAATATAATGCTCTTACCAGAGATAAAATGAGGAATTCTCTGGCTTTATCTGATGAAGAAACAAAGAAACATCTAATGGATAAAGTACCTTATGTTATTAGATTTAAAATGCAGAAAAATGAAGAAGTAGTTGTTGAGGATATTATTAGGGGAACAGTAAAAGTAAATACAGATCAGTTAGATGATAAAGTATTATTTAAATCTGATGGAATGCCTACATATCATTTAGCCAATGTGGTTGATGATCATTTAATGAAAATTTCGCATGTTATTCGTGGGGAGGAATGGCTACCTTCTTTACCGCTACATGTATTATTATATAGAGCTTTTGGTTGGGATGATTCAAAACCAGAGTTTGCTCATCTTCCATTATTATTAAAACCAAGTGGAAAAGGCAAGCTAAGTAAGAGAGACGGCGATGCTTTAGGTTTTCCTGTATTTCCGTTAGAATGGACTGATCCAGAAACTAATGAAATATCACGAGGATATCGTGAGGACGGTTATTTCCCTGAGTCTTTCGTAAACATGTTGGCCTTGTTAGGATGGAATCCGGGTACAGAAGAAGAAATTTTTTCTTTGCGAGACCTTACTTCTGTTTTTGATTTACAGAAAGTACATAAGGCTGGTGCAAAATTTGATCACGAAAAAGCAAAATGGTTCAATCATAAATATTTAGTTGTAAAAGCTGATGAGAAATTAGCAAGAGAATACCAGCTTATTCTGAAAGAGAAAGAAATAAAAGTTGAAGATAGTTTCGTTATAAAAATTGTTAAGTTGATTAAAGAACGAGCTAATTTTGTTTCTGATTTCTGGGATCAATCTTATTTCTTTTTTCAAGCTCCACAAGAGTACGATAGAAAAGTGATAAAAAAGCGATGGAAAGAAAATACTCCAGAAATACTTTCGGAATTAAAAAAGCAATTAAAAGAGCTTGAAAACTTTGACCAGTTTAATATGGAGAAATTAATTCAGGATTTTCTCGAAGGGAAAGAATATGGAATGGGACAAGTAATGAATCCTTTTAGATTAACTCTTGTTGGCACTGGAATTGGACCGAGTGTATTAGAAATTGCTGAATTGATTGGTAAACAAGAAACCTTAAACAGATTACAAGCTGGGATTGATAATATAAAAAGAAAATAATCAGAGTTTGTAATTAGGTCCTCGAAGATTCTAACTCATTTGCCAATTTCTAATGAAAATGCTGTAGTAGATGATGGGCAAAATGAAAATAAGAGATCAATGGTAGGTACTAATTCTTATATGCCACCAGTTTATGGTTGTTATTGTGCTTCGGTTGTTATAAGAGATTTAACTGAATTATAATTTCTAAAAATAATTGAACTACATTTGGCGAAGATTGTTTTAATAAAGAAGACTAAAAAATAATGATGAAAATAAAAATGCATAGAAACTGTTGTTGTTGCGATTATTCGGAACGGGAAAGGTATTCTTTGTATTTAATGATATAATTAATAATTATAGATTAATTCGAGCCTTTCCTTTTGGAAAGGCTTTTTTTATGTAAAAATTTTAATGATGGAAGAACAAGAATTTTTGAGAAAATTGGGTATTTGTAATCAGCAATTATCAGGTAATTATCCTACAAAAGAATTAGCACTAAAATTCCTGAATCAATTGACTAATATACTTTTCCCAGTGGATGGAGAAGTAATTTTAAGTACAGCTGAAATGGATACACAATGGAAGCAATTAAAGCTTCTACTAATGGAATTACTTTCGCCAATTAGATCGTTTCAATCTAAATCGGAAAACGAGTTAGTAGAAGAATATTTTCGAAAAATTCCAGAAATATATAATCAATTGAATGGAGATGCAAAAGCTATATTCGAATTTGATCCAGCAGCACATTCTTTGGAAGAAATTATTTTGGCTTATCCGGGTTTTCAGGCGATAATGACCTACCGCTTGGCACATCCTTTATATCAATTAAGAATACCAATTTTACCTCGAATGTTGTCTGAATTTGCTCACACAAATACAGGAATTGATATTAATCCAGGTGCAACAATTGGAAAATCATTTTTTATTGATCACGGAACAGGAATTGTAATTGGCGAAACTACCGTAATAGGAGATAATGTAAAAATTTATCAGGGAGTAACGCTCGGGGCGTTAAATGTTCGTAAAGAAGACGCAAAGAAAAAGCGACATCCTACAATTGAAGATAATGTAATTGTGTATTCAGGAACAACAATTCTTGGTGGGAATACAGTTATTGGGCACGATAGTGTTGTGGGTGGTAATGTGTGGTTAACTAAAAGTATAGAACCATATTCTGTGGTTAGCAATCACAGTGAAATTAGAGTTAGGAATGGCAAAGAAAGATTTAAGACACCAATAAACTTCGTTATATAATGAATGAGTTCGATATAAGAAAACAAATTACAGGCAAGGTGATAATTAATTACAAAAATTAAAATTATATAAAATGAAAGCAGAAAACATATTACAAACAATTGGGAACACAGCACATTTACGATTGAGTAGGTTATTTCCGAATCATGAAGTTTGGATTAAGTTAGAAAAAAATAATCCGGGAGCTAGTATTAAAGATCGTATAGCATTAGCTATGGTTGAAGATGCAGAAGAAAATGGATTATTAAAGGAGGGAAGTACGATCATTGAGCCAACTTCGGGTAATACAGGTATTGGATTGGCAATAGTTGCAGCTGTAAAAAAGTATATATTAGTTTTGGTAATGCCTGAATCAATGTCGAAAGAACGACGACAGATTATGGCTGCTTATGGAGCAGAGTTTATACTAACTCCAAAAGAACTTGGCATGAAAGGATCAATTGAAAAGGCAAAAGAATTATTAAATGAAATTCCTGATTCATGGATGCCTTTGCAATTTGAAAACGAAGCTAATCCTGAAATTCATAGAAAAACAACAGCTCAGGAGATTATAAATGATTTTCCTGAAGGCATTGATTACTTGATTACAGGAGTTGGATCCGGAGGACATATAACAGGAGTAGGCGAAGTTTTAAAATCAAAATTTAAGGATTTGAAAGTTTTTGCTGTAGAACCTGAAAACTCTTCTGTGATAAGCGGAGGTAGTCCCGGTCCTCATAAATTACAGGGTATTGGTGCTGGATTTATTCCTGTAAATTTGAATACAGAAATTCTTGACGGTACTGTACAAATCACTCAAGAAGAAGCTTATCTTTTTGCACAAAAAGCTGCAAAGGAAGAGGGTTTGTTTATTGGCATTTCAACAGGTGCTTCTTTAGCAGCGATTGCTAAAAAAATGGATAAATTGCCCAAAAAATCTCGAATCCTAACTTTTGCTTATGATACAGGAGAGCGATATTTATCGGTTGAAGGATTGTATTAAGAAAATAGTTTAAAGTTTTTAGTTCAGAGTTACCAGTCTCAGATTTATGGATTTGGATTGTAGGTTTCAGGTCATACTGTACCGATAGCTACGAAGTATGATAAAAGTTATTATAATGCAAAATCAGCCTAGCTGCTCGAAGCGGCTGGGCGGATTTTTAACATTCTTAATTTGATTTTTACTTTGCGACTTTGCGGCAGTATTAAAATGATTACTTATTCATTTTGCTCCACGAATCTTTTAACGGAACAGTTCTGTTAAATACAAGATTTCCTTGTTTTGAATCTCTTCTGTCGACACAGAAATAGCCCAATCGCTGGAACTGATATTTAGATTCTGGTTCTGCATCTTTTAAACTTGGTTCTAATTTACAATTAGAAAGTACTTTCAAAGAATCAGGATTAATAAACTCTTTAAAATCTTTTTCTTTATGCCCTCCGGGATCTTCATCATTAAATAAACGATCATATAATCTAACTTCTGCATCTAAGGCATGTTTTGCCGATACCCAATGTAACGTTCCTTTTACTTTGCGTTTACTTGCTTCAGTTCCGCTTCCGCTTTTAGTGTCAGGATCATACGTACAACGTAGCTCCGTAATATTACCAGAGTCATCCTTAATTACTTCTTTACACGTAATAAAATATGCAGCTTTTAAACGAACCTCTTTATCTGGTGCTAAACGAAAGAACTTCTTTGGAGCATCTTCCATAAAATCATCCTGCTCAATATAAATCTCACGAGAAAAAGGCATTTCTCGTGTTCCCATACTTTCATCTTCCGGATTGTTCTCAATATTAAGCCATTCTTCTTTATCTTTGGGATAATTTGTAATAACAATTTTTAAAGGATTTAATACAGCCATAACACGTGGAGCTATTTTATTTAAATCATCGCGTAAGCTATGTTCTAGTAAGGCAACATCAATTACATTATCACGTTTTGCAACTCCAATTGTGTCTGCAAACTTTCTGATAGATGCCGGAGTAAAACCTCTTCGCCTTAATCCTGTAATAGTTGGCATTCGGGGATCATCCCATCCATTAACTAATTTTTCTTCGACCAATTGGAGTAGTTTTCGCTTACTCATTATGGTATAACTTAAATTTAATCGAGCAAACTCAATTTGTGTAGGCCTAATTGTACCTTCGGTATATAAATGATTTAATAACCAATCGTATAACGGACGATGAACTTCAAACTCTAAAGTGCACACCGAATGAGTAATACTTTCGATATAATCAGATTGTCCGTGTGCAAAATCATACATTGGGTAGATACACCATTTATTCCCTGTTCTGTGATGTTCTTTGTGTAAAATCCTGTAAATAATTGGATCACGCATGTGCATATTTGGTGAACTCATATCTATTTTTGCTCTTAAAACGCGTTCTCCATTTTTGAATTCTCCGTTTTTCATTCGAGTAAAAAGATCAAGGTTTTCTTCAGTAGAACGATACCTATACGGACTTTCAATTCCGGCTTGTGTTGGAGTACCTTTTTGTTTGCTTATTTTTTCAGGGCTTTGATCGTCGATATACGCGAAGCCTGTATTTATTAATTTTAGGGCCCATTCATACAACTTATCGAAATAATCAGATGTAAATCTGGCTTCGCCATCCCAATTAAATCCCAGCCAATTAACATCTTCTTTTATTGATTCAACATATTCTACTTCTTCTTTTTCAGGGTTAGTATCATCAAATCGGAGGTTTGTTTTGCCATTATAACTTTGTGCTAGACCAAAATTTAAACATATTGATTTCGCATGACCAATATGCAGATATCCGTTTGGTTCTGGAGGGAAACGGGTGCAAACTTCAGCATTGTTCTTTTTGTTTTTTATATCATCTTCAATTATACTTTCAATAAAGTTTAAAGATTTTTTTTCTTCCGTTTCTTTGTTTTCGGTGTTCATCTGAAAAATATATATTAATTGTTGTTGTTTTTATATTGAACTTACAAAAATACAGGATTTTATCTAATGCTTTATAAAATGTACTGAAAAATATGCAAATGCAACATAATACTTTAAATTTGAGTTATAATTTAAATTAGTGTTGTTATGGGTTTAATTCAGATTGAAAATATGGAGTTTTATGCTTATCATGGGCATTTTAAAGAAGAGCAAATTGTTGGGAATAGGTTTCTTGTAGATTTATCGATTGAAACAGATATGCAAGTGCCTGCAAAATCAGATGATTTAGATGATGCTTTAAATTATCAGCTTGCATATAATATTGTTAAAGTGGAGATGCAAACAAAATCTCACTTATTGGAGCATATTGCTGGGCGCATTATGGATTCATTATATAATAATTTTAGTACGATGAAAAAGGCAAGCGTAAAGGTTTCTAAGATGAATCCACCAATGGGTGGTAAGATGGAGAGAGTTAGCGTTACTTTAAGTCGATAAAATTTAGTTATTAAACTGAGTTCGACGTAATACATTTGCTTAAACTGCTATTAGCCAGACGCTTGCTGATTTAATATTAAAAAGTATCAAGTATCAAGCCCCAAGTATCAAGAAATAGATTATTTTGTCTTGAATCTTGATACTCTTATCTTGATACTTTGAGGCCTAAAATAATAAAGAGTCTTAATATCATCTGTTTAGTCGTTTTCTTATATAGAACTGACGTTATTAGCTTTTTGTTTATTGATATTTGAAATTTGCAGTTTAGATTTGAGTATTGTGGAATTTTTTTCTATTTTTGCTGTCCACTTAAAAATGGTCGCGTGGCCGAGTGGCTAGGCGCCGGTCTGCAAAACCGTGCACGGCGGTTCGAATCCGCCCGCGACCTCAA
>JAQIBH010000068.1 GCA_027859205.1 Bacteroidales bacterium
TATAATTGGAGTAACGGAGCATTAACACAAGATATTGTTAACTTACCGGCAGGCACTTATAGTGTTACAATAACAGATGATAATTCTTGTACATTACAAATTTCAGATCGTGTAATTTCCGAGCCGGAATTTGATTTAATTGCATCCACATCCATTGTTGATGAACCTTCTTATAATGGAGATTTTGATGGTAGAATCAGGGTCGATGGTGCCGGGGGCAATGATGCACCTTTTACGTATCAGTGGAATGATCCTGGTAGTCAGACATCGCAAATAGCAGATGGACTGGATGCCGGGTTTTACACGGTTACAGTTACTGATTTTAAAGGATGTGCAGCAACAGATAATGTTAACCTTACAGAACCGGATGTTCTCAGTGTGTCTGCCATTGTAGGAGACTTAAATTGCTTTGATAATAATAGTGGTACAATTGCTTTAACAGTAACAGGAGGGACAGTACCAATGAGTTACCTTTGGAGTTCTTCAGATGGTATCGGATTAGTTGCGGTTGATAAAAACCAAAGTGGTTTATCTGCTGGAACTTATGAAGTTATAGTAACTGATACATATGCATGCGAAGCTGTTGATTCTTTTCTTGTATCAGAACCGATACTTTTACAAATAGATACAGAAAATAAAACCGATGTTACAACTTGTAATGGAGACAATACAGGAACAATAACAATTGCAGCTTCTGGAGGAACGGGTGTTTTAACTTACACATTAAACCCCGGAGCAGTTCAAACTAATACTACAGGAATATTTACAGGTTTAATTGCAGGAACATATAACGTTGACGTAGATGATGTAAATGGATGTGGACCAATTACTTCAAGTACAATAGTAATAGGAGAACCAACAGTAATAAGCATTGCAGAAACATCAGTAAATGATATAACATGTAATGGATTAGCGGATGGGAGTATAGATATTACAGCATCGGGAGGAACTGTAGCAACAGTTTATACTTATTCATGGATTACAACCGAAGGATCTGGATTAGTTGCGTCTTCCGAAGACCAGACAGGATTAGGAGCAGGAACATATAATTTAACCGTAACAGATGATAATACATGTACTGGAATTACTTCAATAGTAATTACAGAACCAACAATTTTAAATATAACAGAAACTGCAGTATTAGATATAACATGTAATGGCTTAACAGATGGAAGTATTGACATAACAGTTTCAGGAGGTATTCTATCATATACTTATTCATGGACTACAACTGATGGATCTGGATTAGTTGCAGCTTCGGAGGATCAAACAGGATTAGGAGCAGGCACTTATGATTTAACTGTAACAGATGGTAATTTATGTACAGGAACTGGTACAATTGTAATTATTGAACCAACTGCAATAAGTATCGATTCGGAAAACTTTACAGATGCTACTACCCAAACTGCAGCTGATGGAAGTGTAACCTTAACTGCTTCAGGCGGAACAGGAACTTTAGAGTATACATTATCTCCAGGAACTATAATAAATACTACTGGTGTATTCAGTAACTTAATCCCAGATGATTATACAGTGAATGTAACGGATGATAATGCTTGCGGTCCGGTAAGTTCTAACACAATTACTGTGGGATATCCAGATGCAATTATAGATATTTCAAAATCTGATAAAATAAAAATGTATCCAAATCCTACATCTGATAAATTATTTATTGAGATTGATTATGAATTTGATAATCTGAAAATAGAAGTATTAAGTATTTCGGGTCAGATTATATTAAATAAAGAAATTAAATCTCACGGTATAACGAAGGAGGTGTTAGATTTATCGGCTTATCCAAAAGGGGTGTATTTTATTAGAATTTATAATAGTACGTTTATTTTTAAAGATAAAATATTATTGCAATAGACGACGGATGAGAATATTACAGAAGCTGTCTCAAAAGTAATAAAACTGTCATTCCCTTGAAAAAGGGAATCTCATACTTATCATATAAACAGGTAATTACGAGATCTCCAATCAAGTTGGAGATGACAAAAGTGACTTTTGAGACGGCTTCTTTTTATTTGTGTAAAGACTTATGCAGATTAATTTGTAGTCTATTATTTAGATAATTATCTTTGGTTTCAATAAAATTAAAAACTATGAATATACTTCTTTTAGGTTCAGGAGGGCGTGAACATGCAATGGCATGGAAAATAAACCAAAGCAAAAAAATCAACAATTTATATATTGCGCCAGGAAATGCTGGCACTTCAGAGTTTGGCCAAAATATCGATATTAATCTTTCGGATTTCGAAGCCATTAAAAATTGCGTTATAGAAAAAAACATCAATATGCTTGTTGTTGGTCCCGAACAATCTCTTGTTGATGGTATTAGCGACTATTTTTTAGAAGATTCAATACTTCATAAGATTCCGGTTATTGGACCTGTAAAAGCTGGAGCTATTTTAGAAGGAAGTAAAGATTTTGCAAAGGATTTTATGATGAAATATAATATTCCTACTGCGAAATACAAATCGTTTACTAAATCAAATGTAGAGGCGGGAAAAAACTTTTTAGAAACCTTATCCGCTCCTTATGTCTTAAAGGCGGATGGATTGGCAGCAGGGAAGGGAGTCATAATTCTTGATGATTTAGATCAAGCAAAAAAAGCCCTGGAAGAAATGCTTGCCGGACAGTTTGGGAATGCCAGCGCTACTGTTGTTATTGAGGAGTTTTTAGATGGAATTGAACTTTCAGTTTTTGTAATTACTGATAGCAAATCATATAAAATACTGCCAGAAGCAAAGGATTATAAACGAATTGGTGAGGGAGATACAGGATTAAATACAGGAGGCATGGGAGCAGTTTCTCCAGTTCCTTTTGCTAATAAAGAATTCTTAGATAAAGTAGAAGTGCAAGTAATTAAACCAACAATTGATGGTCTAATTAAAGAAAATATTAAATATAAAGGATTTATATTTTTTGGTTTAATAAAAGTTAAAGGTGAGCCTTTTGTTATTGAATATAATGTAAGAATGGGTGACCCGGAAACAGAAGCTGTAATTCCGCGCATTAAATCAGATATTGTTGATTTATTTATTCATACTGCGCAAGAAACGTTGGATGAAGCAGAATTTGAAACAAGTCCTGAATATTGTACAACCGTGATGCTTGTTTCGGAAGGATATCCTGGAAGTTACGAAAAAGGGAAAAGAATTGAAAATATCGAAAACATACAAGATTCTATGTTATTTCATGCAGGGACTAAACAATCGGGTGAGAAAGTTCTTACAAATGGAGGTCGAGTTATAGCTGTTTCATCATATGGTGATAATATGATTGATGCACTGCGGAAAAGTTATAAAAATGCCGAGAAAATTGAATTTGCCGGGAAGAATTTCAGAAAAGATATTGGCTTTGATTTAAAATAATAGATATGTTATCAAAGATTTTAAAAAGTAACCAACCTTTTGTTATAATCCTTATTCTTCTTTTGGGTATGGGATTTTGGGTTCCTTCATTTATCGATCCTTTAGGAATTGCAATTCCAACCGATAGTATTAATATGCCATTTTATGAGTTTATTGAAGGTTATATACAACACAATTCGTTTTTAGGAATATTAGCGACATTTCTGTTAGTTTTACTACAAGCCTTTTTGTTGGTACAGTTTAACAAAAAGCATATAATAATTAATTATAGAACATATTTACCAGCCTTTTTTTATATAGTTATTGCTAGTAGTTTTATACAACTACATAGGCTTAATCCTGCAATAATTGGAACATTATTCATTTTCGCTGCAATTAACTTTATATTTAGTACATATAGGAGTGATTATTCATTAAACAAACTTTATTTGGCAGGATTTTTTGTTGCCATAGCATCATTGTTCTGGGCACCATTAGCTATCTTCATTTTAATTATATGGATTTCTCTTTCAATTTTAAGAACATTTATCGGTAGAGAATGGATTGTTGGAATTCTTGGATTTTTAACTCCTTATTTTTTTGTATTTGTGTATTTTTTTGTATTCTTAAAAGAAGAAGAACTTTCTCGATTAACCGATTATTTTATTTCTAATTTTGAATTCATTAAGCCTCTTTATGCTCTTCATCATTCATATTATATATTTTATGGATTTTTGACCTTGTTAGTAATAGTATCAAGCTATGCAATAGTAACTAATTATCAAAAGAAGAAGATTAAATCAAGGAAATACTTTGAAATTAATTTTTGGTTTTTTCTAATAAGTTTGGGCCTATTTTTGGTTTTAAGAAATGTAACTTACGAGATAATTTATATAATTAGTATACCTATTTCATTTCTTTTAAGTGATTATTTTTATTATTTTAAAAAGAACTTATACTTAAGTAGTATTTTATTGATTTTACTAGCTTCTCTTTTCTACATACAAATTATTGCTCATTAATTAATGAGCTATAATATTAATCTTTGAAGTTTGAAGTTTAGAATCGTTCAACAAATGATAAGAGCACAACTGACATGCCTTGCTTTCCTTCTCTAAAGTTTACGAAAACGTGATAGACACTAGTTTGTGTACATCTAAAATCAAAAGTTGGGTAGCTATTCCCTGTTGCTACCATATAGTTTGTTCCCAAAAGTCTATTGTTATCGAAAAGTTGAAGAATTGCTTCACCCGGGAAATCTCTGGAATTACAAATTGAGAATCTATATATAGTGTTTTTACTTAATAAAAGAGAATACCTATCGCTTTGTTGTTCTTCGCCAGCTTTAGAAGCTTCTAATTTTATTTGAAAATCTTTTAAATATGTAGCTTCACCATTCTGATTGGCTACCATTCCACAAATATCAACTAATTCCTGACCAGACTGAGCGAATAAAGTGTTATTAGCCAGTAAAAAAACCACAAATAAAGTAAATATTTTATAAACGTTTTTCATATTTACAACTGTATTATTTTATTCCGAACTTCAACAGTTTTATCAATAATTTTAAATAATATTTCATCGGAAATATCGATAAACTGTTTGTCATTTTGTTTAATTACTAACATTCCATCTTCTTCAACCATTTCAGGTTCTCCTAATATAGAAGTAATAGTAACTTCTTTAAATAAAGCCTGTATTTCGGCCAAATCTGCAACTAATACTTTAAAGTCAGGATTTCTTTCATAATTTTTTAGTAGTAGCATTAAATTACTTAATATTATTTTTTGTTCTCCAATTTTTTCAGATAACTCTGAGTTAGGAGATTTTTTTATTACTTCACCTAATAAATATATACTTTCGATCCAAACACCGGCAACAATTAAAGAACTTAAATTACTTCTATTGTTCTCGGTCAAATATCGATCCATTTGATTAAAATTCTGAACAGAAATGTACATCAACGAATCTAAATTTTGATTATTTGTAGCTAATCTTTTTAGTGTGGTGAAGTCAAAGAACTGTCCAACATGTATTCCATCTGCTAGTGACTTAATTGCCGAAATATAATCAATAACTGAGCCAGTTTTATTGTACATGTTTTGGTAACCTAAATCTGCACCAAAAATTCCTAAACCTAAAGCTTTTTTAAAGCTTGTATTATACTTGTCAACAAAATCGGTAGTAGCAAGATAATCTTTAGAATATGGTACACCTACAGCTTTTATTAATGCTGCTATTTCAACTGGAGAGGAAATATTTTCAACAATATCATCCATTGCTTCTGCAGAAATTGCAAGTTCTCCAGCATATCTCTGAGAATCAGGTATTTCAAATTCACTCGAGAAGTCATCTTTTTTTTGTTTATTCTCCCCGCACGAAGTAATTAATAACAAAAGTAAAAGTATGTAAATCAATCGTTTGCTCATAATTAATATGTTGTTTTTCAATTATATTGCAAATTTAACATATCTTATAAAGATATAAAAATATTCAATATCTTGAATAATTATTTTTTAAACTTTAACTTTTCTGGCAGATCAAGTAATTTTTTAAGTAATTCGTAATACAATGTAATATAGAAAAACAATGTTAAAACCCAAATAAATATAAGATTAAACCAATAAGTTTCATGGAATTTGCCTGCAAAATACTTTCTTGGTGCAAAGAAATGGGATCTGAAATTAAGAAATCCTTCAATATCAGGATCTCTGTAAATTGGATCCTTTTGTTGAATCAATTCATTTTTATATTGCACAATGTGATTTTTTTCGAATGCTTTTTTAACTTGATCTTCAACGCTTTCATTATGAAATGCTGCACGTTTTGAATTATAATGTTCTGGATTTGTTTTTAAAAGGTAACGAATAATATTTTCTTTTTCGTTATTGGCTTTTTGGTATATTAAACCGTAATATGAATCCAATTTTTCGATAAAATCAAATACTTTGTAAAGTACAATTTCATTAAATTGTGTTGTGTCAAGTTGATGTCCTATTACTAATGGAATTCCCGTTCTTGTTTCTTCTTTTGAAAGTTCATTTTTAAGTAATCCTAAATAGTTGGTGATTTTTTCTTTAACCTTGTCATCAGAACTAAATTTATACCAATTATCTTCAATATAAGTCAAGCGTTCCTCAAGTTCTGGTATATAATATACGTTTTTAAAGTCTGCGGTACTTATTCTTTTTTCAATTTCATAAAAGGTCTTCTCAAACTTGTTATTCTTAAACTGATTAACCATTAAAGCTTCAAATGACCATTTTGTAGGCATGAATTCTGCAATAAATGGAACTTTTTTAACACTGCCAATTGATCTATTCATTTTGTCGAACGGAAACATTGCACCACTTAAAATCATCATTGGAATCATTACTAATGGTATTAAGATATAAATAGTAACTGCAGAATTAAAAGAAGCAGAAACATTTAATCCAAGCATATTCGCAAATGCAGCAGTTGTAAATAAAGCAAACCAGTATTCAAAGGTCATTGATCTAATTCCAAGGATGTTATTTGCAATTAACACAAAAAGAATTGCTTGTATTGCTGAAATTGTAAATAAGATAAAGATCTTGGAAACCAAATAACTTGACCGACTTAATTTAAGGAAAGCTTCTCGTTTTAATATTTTCCTATCGCGGAATATTTCTTCGGCACTTACAGTTAATCCTAAAAATAAGGCAACGATTAGGGCCATAAATATGTATATATGAATATTTTCGTTTTCGCGAAATATATAAACCTTTGAATTGGGATCTGCAATGTATCTGATTATAAAAGATAGGATAAAACCTAAAACTGGAGCCTCTAATAAGTTTAGAGCAATATATTGTGTATTACTTATTTTTGAAAGAAAATCGCGAATTGTAAATATCTGAAGTTGCTTAAACCAAGACGGAATGCTTAGTGTAGATGGAGGTGCATCAGCTACAGTTTTTACTTTTTTACTTTTTACATTTTTTTTAAAATTTTCTTCCCATTTTGGTGGAGAAATCTTTCTTTTTCGAGTATATTTTCCATATTCATCAACGACTTTGGCTTCGATAATATTAAAAAGAAGTTCGGGATTAACATTACCACATGTAGGACATTCGCCAACATCGCTGTTTATTTGTGCGTCCAGCTTTTTAAAGTACATTACACCTTCAACAGGATTACCATAATAAATCATATAGCCACCTGTGTCAAGAATCATCATATTATCGAACATTTTATAAATGTCTGATGAGGGTTGATGAATAACAACAAAAATGAGTTTTCCTTTAAGAGCAAGTTCGCGAAGTAAATCCATTACATTCTCAGAATCCCGTGATGATAAACCGGAGGTTGGTTCATCTACCAAAAGAATGGAAGGTTCTCTTATTAATTCAAGTGCAATATTTAATCTTTTACGCTGACCACCGCTAATCATTTTGTTCATGGGTGATCCTACCTTAAGATCTTTACGATCAAATAAACCAAGACTTGTAAGGGTTTTATTAACCAGTTCAACGATTTCTATTTCAGATTTATTGTTGAAACATAGTTTTGCATTATAATATAGATTTTGAAAAACCGTTAGTTCTTCAATTAATAAATCGTCTTGAGGAATATATCCAATAATTCCTTCAAGTTTATCTTTTTCTTTATGAAGATCTATTCCATTAATGAGAATTTCTCCCGATGTAGGAACGCTTAATCCGGTAAGAACATTTAGTAATGTAGTTTTTCCGGCACCACTAGCACCCATTAATCCAATTAATTTACCTTGATCCTCAGAAAATTGGATATTTCTTAATCCAATACCACCATTTGGGAATACATAATTAAGCTTGTTGGCAATAAATGAAATTTTTGTTGAGGTACTATCAGAAAGGTAATGAGCAACAATATCACTATAGTATATTGGTTTACCTTTTGGTAATTTTATTGTTCCTCCACTAGCGAACAGATATATTTTATTATTGCTAACTGGTAATCCGTTTAAGAAAATATCTTCATTACCGGTATAACGCATGAAATAAAGATCAACACTTTTAATTTGCAGGATAAAAATATTGCCATTTAAAGCTTCAACTCTTACGTGTTTAGCTTCTTTGCATTGATTTTCTTTATCGTTAATAATAAGGTTCCCGAACTTGTCAATTTCAGAAATTCCGTTATGAATAACGAAATTTTCAATATTTCGGAATTCTTCTCTTGTAAGTTTAAATACTTCAGATACAGTGTGTATGATTGCCATACGTTGTTCAGAAAACTTTCGGTCGGCATTAACCAACTCAAAAAGTCTAACTAGAACAATAATCTTCTGTTTTTGAGTAAGAGTTTTATTAATTTTTTTACAAATCCCTAAAATCCTTACAGAATCTTTAACAGAAGTTAGTTTTATTTCGTTATTTTTTTCAGCTTTTTGATCTAAAAAGCCAGCTTTTTCGTCGAAAAGCGCCATGTATTCAGGCACAGCTTCGTCATTTAATTGCTGTGTTAAGAAGTTATTTACAAATTCCCTTTCGCCAGTTTCTACACCTTGATCTTGTTTTGCTATAATAGCGAACAATTGCATAAGGGCTTTTAAAATTTCTTCACTCATAATTTAAAATTAAAAATGACAAAGGTAAATTATAAACATTCTCTTTTTACAAAGTATAACTTACTTGTTCGAATGGTACGTCAACAATATCAGCATATTCTTCACCTGCTTCTTCCATATCTTCATCATCATCAGGGAAAAACCATTTAATTAAAACGTTTTTTCCGTCTTCATGCATTTCTTCAAGTTTCATTAAAATGTCAAGAATTAATTTTGAAGATGCTGTATTGAAGTATACAAGTTTAAAAGCAAAGATTGTCTTTTCATTTGCTTCTTCATGATAATCGTCAAGCCAATTAAGTACAGGTTCGTAAAATGTTGTTACGTCTTCAGGAAGTGATCTACCCGAAATTTCAAAAATTCCACTATCCTTATCAAGTATGATTGTTGGAGTATCGTCAGTACTTTTTATCTTTATTACGTCCATAATATTGTTATTATTTTATAGGTTTCTAGAAACTGATGAGGTTAAAAGAAAAAACGAACTGCTTTCATCTATTGGTAAAAAGTGAAATTCAAGTTTGTTTCCTGTTTTTCGAGCTATGTCGATAAAGCCTAAACCTGCTCCACCTTTTTCAGAAAGTCTTCCCTCTTTCATCTGACTTTTATAAAGTTGCTTTAGACCTTCTCTGTCTAAGATGTTAATATGGTCAAGCATTTCAGTAAGTTCAACGATCTTGTCGTTTTCGATAACATTACCAGTAGTAACATGATAGTCATCTTTCCCTTTACTTACCATAAATATTCCTCTGCCTGCAAATAAGAAATCATCCGATCCAAAAGAATCTGCATGCTTACTAATGTTTTGCAAACATTCAACCATAACATGAAATACCTTCTTCTGAACTGAATTTGCTTCTGACTCTTTTGCCATGTTTGATTCAGTTAAAGAAGTAAACGCTTTGGTAATCTGGTGAGTAATCTCACCTTCGTATACCAGAGTGATTTCGTGTGCTTTCATAGAACGATAAAAATCATAGACAAATTCTAGAAAGCCTTTTACATTACTTTTATCCATAGTCTGTAAAATTAATATTTATTAAAATTAATAAAAAATCAAAATTCTAATCCAATTAGTAACACATCATCAATTTGTTTGGTTTTACCCTTCCATTTTTTAAAATACGTTGAAAACAGTGTTGAGTACTGTTGCATGGAAAGATCTTTATTTTCAACAATTTGAGATCTGATACGCTGTGGAGAATATTTTCTTCCTTCTGGTCCGCCTATTTGATCAGGCATGCCATCTGAGAAAATAAATATTTTATCTCCTTTAATTATTTCAATAGAATGATTAACAAAATCTTTTTCTGGTTTTTTTCTATGCGGAATACCACCAATTGCTTTCCGGTTTCCTTTATATTCAATTAACTCACCATTTCTCAATAAATAGAGCGGTCTGTGAGCACCAGAATATTGTATTTCTTTCTTTTTTAAATTTATTCTACAAAATGCAATATCCATACCATCGCGAGCATCGGCATCAATTCTATCTTGTTTTAATGTTGTACGAACTCCATAATGCAATTTGTCAAGAATTTGTCCTGCATTATAATTAACATCGTGATCGACAATATTGTTAAGTTGGAAAAACCCAATAAATGAAAGCAAAGCTCCAGGAACTCCATGGCCTGTGCAATCAACAGCAGAAATATACAATATATCTTCTTTTTTAAAGAACCATGGGAAATCACCACTTACAACGTCACGAGGCAAATAGAAGATAAAAGATTTTGGTAAATGCTCTTGTATTAGGGCAGTATTTGGTAGTATTGATGACTGAATTCGTTGAGCATAATTAATACTTTCACTAATTTTCCTATTCTTATCTTTTATTTCAAGTTCGATTTGTTTTGCTTCGGTAATATCATGACCTACAAACAAAATTGTCTCAAGTTCATTTTCATTAAATTCAGGAATAACATTATAATTCATTATTCTATTGCCAAGTTTTGCAGTAGGCATTGTTAGTTCTTGAATTATATTTTGATTGGTTCTTCTGATTTGTTTAATAGTATCTTTAAAGAAAGCAACAAGTGATGGCTCCATATCAAGTTCATCAATTCTTCCGTTTATTATATCTTTTGATTTAACCCCAATATAATCGTTAACCATAGGATTTGCATAAAAGAACTGTCCTTTTGTATTCATTCGAAGAATTAAATCCGGACTGTTTTCAGAAAGAGACTGCATTTTACTCTTCATTCTTTCTTCTTTCTCGGCTCTTTTTCTCTCTGTTATGTCTTGGGAGTTTAAAATAATTCCATTTATTGCAGGATCATTAAGTAAATTTCTACCAGTTGTTTCAATATGAATTTTTTGTCCATCCTTTTTAATGTAGGTATATTGAATGGCTCTTGGAGTGTGAGGATCTTCTCTTAATTGATCAAACATTTCTTTCATTGCCGCTTCACCTTTTGCTGTCAATCGATCCATGTCTTTACCTCGCATCATTTCCTCAGGTGTATATCCAAGTATTTTTGTAACAGATGGACTTTGATATTTTAATTTAATATCACTATCGTATATTGATATTACTTCTGAAGCATTTTCTAATAAAGAGTGAAGTCTTTTTTGAGCATTTTCAACCTCTTTAATTTGAGTTTCAAGATTTTTATTTGAAATTTTAAGTTCCTCTTGAGTCGCTCTCATTTCCTCAGCATTCTGGCGGAGTTGCTCTTCGTTTGCTTTGAGTTCAACTGTCATTTGTTGAGACTCATGAAGCAACTTCTCCGTTTTCTGATTCATTCTTAAATTGTAGAGAGTACGAGCTATGATTTCTCCTAATTCTCTTAAAAACTCAATTGTTAGCTCTGGAAACTTGTCTTCAATTGAAGCAAATTCAATAATTCCTTGTAATTTCTCTTCTGCAATTAAAGGAACAATTAATATACTCGAGGGTTTTTTATCTCCTAGAATCCCGGATGTTATAGAAGAATAATCTTCAGGAATTTCAGTTCGGTATACTATGTCTTGTTCGTAAGCACATTGACCAATTAATCCTTCTCCAATATGGAACTCCTGACTTATATATCTTTTTCTGTTATAAGCATAAGTAGCAACATTTCTGAGTTTTTTTGTCTCTTCATCATAGATATAAAAAGATCCTTGGAGTATGCTAATATATTTAATTAATTTAACGACTACTTCGTATGCTAACTCATCAATATCGTTGTTCATTCGAAGAATTCTAGAAATTAAATCATTACCTTCAGATATCCAGTTTTGTTCTTTTTCTTTTTTATTATTAGCAAGTAAATTGTTGCGCATAACAATTAATGACCTTCCAATAATATCATCTTCGTTAATTAAATCTTCATTGTCATCGTAAACTCCTTCACCAATTTTTTTGGCAAAACGAGCATTCCTATTTATATCTTGGTCTCGCTGTTCTATTATTTTTTCAAAAGTAACTTTATCCTGTGCTCTTTTTTTAATTGAGAAGTATATTACAATTCCAACAATAATTGGAAGCAGATCAATTAACCAATGTATTGGGTTGGATTTGTGAATTTCAGTAATAGTATTAATAGAAACATTTAGATTATTATCTAATATATCAATCATCCAGGAGATAAAAAGAAATAATAGAGATGCTCCAACACCTATGATTATATCATTATATGTTATGGTACTTAATTTATTTTTCTGTTTCTTAACAGTCATATTTTCGATAATGATTTAAAACTTTAATAAAGTTTTGCCAATTTGATTAGACATACCTTCGAACAAGTCACTAAAGTTACGTTTAAATTCTTTAAAAGAAGCGAGCTCAACAATTGCCAATGTTTTATCTTCTAATATAATTGGAATAATTATTAAATGATTTGGAGAGCTACTTCCAAGTCCCGATAATATTGTTACATAATTATCGGGGATATCCTTTAAATTTAAAGCGATTTTATTTTTAGCAACTTGACCTGATAATGTTTCACCTAAACTAAAGCTTTTTGGTTCTTCATCGCCAAAGTAGGCATATTTGCCTGCAATATTATAGGTGTCTTTGTCTTTATTTTTTACAAAAAATAGTCCCTGTACAATATCAAACTCCTTTGCAATGTTTGATAATATTTTTTCTGTGTATTTTTCTAAACTTAGTTTTGAATCAACTTTTGGTAATATTTTCTTAATATAAATTTCAACATCTAATAATTCTTCTTCGGTTTCACCTATATCAACAATTTGTTGTGTTGATTTTTCATTGAATATATCAATTCCGTTATTAGAGTATTTTTCTTGAGTACTTTGTTTAGAGGAAACTAATATAGAAAGTATAAAAAGAATTAAGGTTAAAATTATTGCAACAATTAACAAAGTATTAATTGAATGATTATCAGAGATATTATATTCTAATAGTAAGTTCTGAATTTTCCCAAAAAGCACAAAGAATACAATAAATGTGGCAATAAGAGCTACAGAAGATAATATTTTATAAGTTCTATTTGTGTCCATTAGTAATTATCATTTTAAATTCAATAAAAATTTGATAATTTGTTCCGTTGTAAAAATATGATCAACACTTGTTAGGTTTAGCGAAGCTTCGGTCATTGTTTTTACTTGACATTCATTAGGATCTTGAACAATTGCTAAGCCTCCTGCTTGTTTTAATTTCTTCAAACCATTCGCTCCATCGCGATTAGCGCCAGATAATATTATTCCAATTAATTTGTCGCGATAAGCTTGTGCTGCTGTTTCAAAAGTAAGATCAATCGATGGGCGAGAATGATTTACCGGTTCTTCGGTTGATAAAGCAATACGCTTATTTAATTCGATATACATATGATAATTAGCCGGAGCAAGATATCCTTTCCCTGGTTTTATATTTTCTTTATCGTAAGGTTCAACAATAGGAATTGAAGATTTTATAGACAAAGCTTCGACAAAGCCTGAACGCACATGTTTTAATCTGTGCAAGCTTAATAATACAGGCAAAGGGAAATTAATAGGTAACGAATTTAAGATTTTCGTAATTACCTGAAAACTTCCTGCTGACCCTCCAATTACTACTGCTTTGTACATTTAGTTTATGATAATTTCTTTTTATAAATACTTTCTTCTTTGTTAATTAATGTGAAATCTTTATCTGAATTCCAGTAATCGATTATTTCATTATTTCCTACAATTAAATAACCTCCTGGAACTAATCCATTATAATTAATTTTAGTGTATCGCTCTTGTAAAATTTGATTAAAATAAATCATCTGATTTCGGAACAATACTAACTTTACACCCTTCGGATAATCATCAAATATAATATTTTGTTTTATAAATTTAGTATTCTCAATCAAAGAAGTATCCCAAAAAGCTTTCTCTCCTTCTTGAGTAAAAAATTCAGAAAGATCGCCTTCGCTAAATATTCTTTTATAATTAGCATCATTTACTTCGATCTTTTTTGCATCGAAAATTCCTTTTTGAGTATTTTCAATAACAAGGTCACTAAGACTTGAGGCTATAAATTTAACATTCTTAAGTAGATTCAATTTCTTAAGTATAATAGCTGTTGAATACAATTCCTCGCCAGAAGCAACCTCGGGGAACCATATTTTAAAATTTATTGAATCTTGTATTTTATTTGGGAATATTTCTTCTTTTAAAACTCTCCAAAGTGAGGGATCACGAAACATCTCCGTAGTTTCAACACATATACTCTGTAAGAATATTTCGAAAAAATCTTTTTCAGCTATAATCTTATTAATAAAGCCATCGGCATCTTTTAAATTTTTACTAATTATGATTTTTTCCACTCTACGCTTAAAAAATGTAAGAGCGTAATTTTTAAAATCATAATTATAGACATCTTGTAATGTCTTTATTATATTTCGTGTATCAACTATGCCTAGTTCATATCTATTCATTGCATAATGCTTTTAACATCGTTTACTTTTTTTGATATGCCTGTCCCTTTTTATCAAATTGAGATGTAATCTCTCCGAGCATTGTTTCGTGCATACCCAAAACTAACAATCCCTTGGTATAAAGATGATCATGAAAAAGTTTAAATACTTTGTTCTGTAAGCTATATTTAAAGTAAATAATTACATTCCTACATAGAATAAGATCAAATTTTGCAAAATATAAATTGCCCCCGTGCACTAAATCGTGTTGCCGGAATATTGGCTTTTGTCTTAAGAAATCATTTATCTGAATTGAATCAGATACCTTATCAATCTTAAAGTATTTCGAATAAGGGACATCATTATATTCTTCATAATTGTATGGATTTTCTTTTATAACTTTATCAAAGTTGTCAAGATATCCAATATTAAATCGATACTTATAATTTCCTTTTTTTGCTGCTTCAAGTGCATCGGTATTTAAATCACTTGCAAATATTTTTGCTTTGTCCAAAAGCCCAAGTTCATTTAATAAAATCATCATTGAATAAACTTCTTGACCTGTAGAACAGCCGGCGTGCCAAATATTAATATTCCTATTTTCAGAAAACTCAGGTAGAATTCTATAACGCAAAGTTTGCCAAATTTGAGGATCACGAAAAAGCTCAGTAGTGTTAACGGTAATATCTCTCACCGTTTTTTCTAAGAAAGATTTATTAGTTTTTAATTTATTAATAAGCCCAAGAAGATCGGTATTGTTATCGATAAGAATTTTTTGTAAACGACGTTTAAGTGACTTTTCAGAATACTCACTAAAATCGTATCCCGATGTATTTTTAATGGTATTTACAAAAAATTGTGCTTCTTGATCAGATAGAACCATCCGGTATTTTCAGTTAAAAAGTGATATTCTTAGTACGCTAATTTTCTAAAATAGTTTGTTTTAAGTGTGCAAAAATAGTTAATAAACTTGTATAGAAAAAATATGTCAATTTAAATTAATATAATTACTAAATATATTTCAAAATATGATTTTCAATAAGTTAATGTCAAATTTGGGAATATAGAATTAAAGATATAAAAAATTCCGGATATCCTGTGTTTGTTCACGAGCATAATTTTTTTTAATATTGATAAATTACATGGGGTAACAACGTTAAGAAAACATAACAATTAAACTGAAAATCAGACAGATAACATTTTAAAGAATAAAAGTACTATTTAACTCTTTCAACGACTCTTAGATATTCCTTTGGGACTATCGATTTTATAGTCTTTTATTAAAAGTAAGATGATTATCATGCGTTTAACTTATGGCTTAAAATACGATTGTATAAATTGAGTTAAACTTGATTTTAAATATTTGTTCGGAGTATTAAATAATTATATCTTTGAAGTGAAATCAAGTTAATTCTCAAGATTTAATTTATTGTATATCAATCAGTTTGTAAAATAAAAATATTTTCTAATGAAATTTGGAGTTGTTGTATTTCCCGGTTCAAATTGTGATCAAGACATGATATATGTTCTTCAAAATATTATGGAGCACGAAGTTGTGAAACTATGGCATAAAGATACCGATATTCAGAATGTTGATGCTATTGTTCTACCCGGAGGATTTTCATATGGTGATTATCTTCGATCTGGTGCAATAGCACGTTATTCACCAATTATGGAAAAAGTAATTGAGTTTGCTAATAATGGAGGTTTTGTTTTTGGTGTTTGTAACGGATTTCAAATTCTTTGTGAATCGGGATTATTACCGGGAGCATTATTGCATAACGATAATCAAAAATTTATATGTAAGAATATTAATATTGTTCCAGATAATAACACAAATAGTATAACAGGTTTATTAAATACTGAAAAAGCACTAAAAATCCCTATTGCTCATGGTGAAGGTAGATATTATGCAAAAAAAGAGGTGTTACAGGAGATGCGTCAGAAAGATCAGATAATATTTAGATATTGTGATGAACAAGGTGAAATAACTTCAGATTCAAATCCTAATGGTTCGGTTGAAAATATTGCAGGTGTTTGTAATGAGAAAAAGAATGTATTTGGAATGATGCCACATCCGGAACGTGCAGCAGATGATGAGTTGGGAAATACAGATGGTAGATTAATATTTGAATCAATGTTAGCATTTATGAAATAATAAAATCGAGAAGATATAATAGAAAGCTTGAAATCATTTATTTTCAGGCTTTTTTGTTTTGTGTTTGTACATTAAACATTATTATTTAGCGATAAAATCAATATCTGTAAAAAACATTTTTTAGGTTAACAGCGATAGTTTAAAGTAAATAATCGATAGATTTGATTCTGATCACAAAGCCTTAAAAGATTAAACCAAAATAAATAAAAATTAATATAATTGAATAATTATGGCATATAAAATTTATCACAATACAAGATGTCGAAAAAGTCGTGCTGGTTTACAATATCTTCAAGATAAAGGAATAAAACCAACTATAATTGAATATTTAAAAGACCAGACATTTTCAGAAGAGAGTTTAAGAGAGCTTTTAATTAAACTTGAATTAAAACCAAGTGAAATAATTAGAACTCAGGAAGCAGACTACAAGAATAAGTTTAAAGGCAAAGAATTCTCAGACAAAGAATGGATAAAGATTTTAGTAGAAAACCCCAAATTGATAAAACGACCAATTGTCGAAAAAGAGGGCAAGGCGGTTCTTGGAGATATTGTAGAACATATTGATGTATTGCTTTAAATTTTGTATCTTTTCAATTCTTATTTCAATCAAACTTTTCTGCGTTAATGGCTTGATTATGTGCTGAATATAAAAATCATAAATATAAACTAAAAATTACTTTTTTATGTCAACTCCCGAATTTAATTATCAAGAACCGTTTCCTTTGGGGAAAGATGAGTCAGAATATTATTTATTAACCAAAGATCACGTTTCCGTTTCTCAATTTGAAGGAGAAACAATAGTAAAAGTTGAGCCGGAAGGACTTACCAAACTTGCAAATGCTGCATTTAGAGACACTTCGTTTATGTTGCGAACCGAGCACTTGGAACAAGTCGCCTCAATTTTAAAAGATCCAGAAGCCAGCGATAACGACAAATATGTTGCTCTCGCAATGCTTAGAAATGCAGAAGTTTCTGCAAAAGGGAAACTTCCTTTTTGTCAGGATACAGGAACAGCAACAATTGTAGCAAAAAAAGGACAAAAAGTATGGACTGGTGGAGGGGATGAAAAGGCACTTTCTCTGGGAGTATATAAAACATATCAAGAAGAAAATTTGCGATATTCTCAAACTATACCTTTGGATATGTATACAGAGAAAAACTCTAAAACAAACTTGCCTGCTCAAATAGATTTACATGCTTCCGATGGAGATGAATATAAATTTCTATGTGTTGCAAAAGGGGGTGGTTCTGCAAATAAAACAGCACTTTATCAGCAAACAAAAGCATTATTAAATCCTGAAAAATTAGAGGCCTTTCTTATTGAGAAATTGAAATCGCTCGGAACTGCTGCTTGTCCACCCTATCATGTTGCTTTTGTGGTTGGAGGAACATCTGCAGAAACAACATTAAAAACAGTTAAAATGGCATCCGCTAAATATTATGACAATCTTCCTACAAAAGGGAACGACGGTGGTCAGGCATTTAGAGATGTTGAATTAGAAAAGGAAATATTAAATGCTGCTTATAAGTTAGGAATTGGAGCACAGTTTGGAGGGAAGCATTTTACTTTAGATATTCGAATAATTAGATTACCCAGACATGGAGCTTCGTGTCCTGTAGGAATGGGAGTTTCTTGTTCTGCCGATCGAAATATTAAAGCAAAGATCAATAAAGATGGTATTTGGATTGAGAAGATGGAAGAAAACCCGGGACGATTTATTCCTGAAGAACTAAGGAATTCTAATGAAGGAGGAGCAGTTACTGTCGACTTAAATCAACCAATGAAAAATATTTTGGAAGAATTGACGAAGCATTCTGTTGGTACACGTTTATCTCTTAATGGTACAATCATAGTTGGTCGTGATATAGCACATGCTAAGTTAAAAGAACGTATTGAAACAGGTGAAGGATTGCCTCAATATATTAAAGATCATGCAATATATTATGCAGGTCCGGCTAAAACACCTGAGGGAATGCCTTCTGGTTCATTTGGACCAACAACAGCTGGTCGAATGGATTCTTATGTAGATCTATTCCAAAGTAAAGGTGGAAGCATGATTATGATTGCTAAGGGTAATAGAAGTCTGGCTGTTACCGAGGCATGTAAGAAATACGGAGGTTTTTATTTAGGTAGTATTGGTGGTCCTGCAGCCTTGCTAGCTCAAGAAAATATTACAAAAGTAGAACTACTTGAGTATCCTGAGTTAGGAATGGAAGCTATTTATAGAATTGAAGTAAAAGATTTTCCAGCATTTATTCTTATTGATGATAAAGGGAATGATTTTTATAGTATGTCCTGTTAATAGCTGAGATTAAAAAATGTATAAATTGATGACTAAATTAGCCTTGCAGATTTTCTGTAAGGCTAATTTATTATATTATTAGGATTGAGCTTATAAGATGTTTGTATGATAGTTTAGTCCCGAAGTTTTTATTTCAATAACGCGCTAAGCGCCAGAGTAAATAATTCAATTATCATATTATTTTTAATTCAAAACTAGAGTACATTTGTAGCATTATTAATTCTTATAAATGAATCCAAACATTCGAAATATTGGTATTCTTGCACATGTTGATGCAGGTAAAACGACCATAACAGAGAATTTTCTTTTTTTAAGTGGAGCAACAAAGCAACTTGGCCGTGTTGATGCAGGAACTACACAAACAGATTTTTTAGACGTAGAGCGAGAACGTGGTATTTCTGTTCGATCATCAATTACTACTTTTGTTTGGGAAGAAACAAAAATTAATTTAATTGATACTCCCGGGCATGTTGATTTTTCAGCAGATGTAGAACGTATTTTGAGAGTCTTGGATTGTGCCATTTTGGTCATTTCCGCAGTTGAAGGAGTACAAGCTCATACTGAAACTTTATGGAATGCCTTGCTAAACTTAAATATCCCCACAATTATTTTTATCAATAAAATTGATAGAGTTGGATCTGATGTTGATTTGGTCGTAAAAGAAATAAAAAAGGAGTTAGCCGATAAATTGGCTGTTATTTATAATGTTTCAAGAGAAGCGTCAAGTGACGTGCGAATTGAATCTATTTGGAATGAAACTAATATTAATGATTCAATTCTTGAAGCAATTGCTAATACTGATGAGGTTATTCTTGAGAAATATTTGGATGAGGAAAAACTAACATTTCTAGAGCTAGATAATTCATTCGTAAAGGCTGTACATAACTGTAATTTATTCCCCGTTTTAATGGGCTCAGGAAAAAACACACTTGGGATTAAAGAACTTTTAAATGCTAGCTTACATTATTTCCCAGCACCAAAAGCAAATACAACAGGAGCCTTGTCGGCCTTTGTGTTTAAACTTACTCACGATAAAACTATGGGGGCAATTGCTCATGTTAAAATTTACTGTGGAGTAATTAAAAATCGTGAAGTTATTAAAAATGCAAGCCAAAATATTGAAGAAAAAATAACACAAGTACGAAAGTTAATTTCCAATAAATTTGAAGATATAAGTGAAGCAAAAGCAGGTGATATTGTTGGAATATGGGGTTTAAAAAATACAAGAGTGGGAGATGTGTTGGGCGAATTTACAAAAGTATTACCAGATGAAGTTAGTTTAAGAACACCTTTACTTACAGTTCAAGTAAAACCTGCCCGTCCGGCAGGCGGGGCTGAAAATGACAAAGATTATCCAGCATTAGCTGTGGCCTTACAAATTCTTTCTAAAGAAGATCCGAGTTTGGATTTTGAGTGGTTACGTGAAGATAAAGAGTTACATGTTAAAATAATGGGATGGATTCAAATAGAAGTGTTAGAAAGAATTCTTGAAAATCGATTTAATATAAAAGCAAAATTCGATGACCCAACAGTAATTTATAAAGAAACTCCTGCAAAAAAAGGTGAAGGATTTGTACAATATTGGATGCCGAAACCCTGTTGGGCTATTATGAAATTTATTATTGAACCTGGCGAACGAGGAAGTGGAGTCGTTTATGAATCGAAAATAAGTGTTGATGATGTTCAAAGAAAATACCAAAACGAAGTCGAGCGTACAATTCCAAAAGCATTAAAACAAGGAATAAAAGGATGGGAAGTTACTGATTTAAAAATTACTTTAATTGAAGGTGAAGATCATCAAGTACATTCAAACCCAGGCGATTTTATTGTAGCAACTCCAATGGGAATAATGAATGGCTTGGTAAAAGCCGGTACAACCTTATTAGAACCATTAATATCATTTAAAATATCTGCCATTGAAGATTTGTTGGGAGCAATTACAAGTGATATTACACAAATGCGAGGCAGCTTCGATAGTCCTGAAATGGGAAATGAAAAGTTTATATTAACAGGAATTTTGCCCGTTGCAACTTCACTGGACTTTCCTGTTCGATTAAGTTCTCGTTCAGGTGGTAAAGCTAAAATATCAACTAAATTTCATGGTTATCAGGAATGCACTGATGAATTAGGTCAAAAAAGAGAATACAAAGGTATTAGTCCACTGGATACTTCAAAATGGATTTTAAAAGCAAGAAAAGCTTTGCAGTAGAAAAATCCGTCTAGCAGTTCAAAACCGCTAGACGGATTATAAGATATTCTCTTATTTTAAAAATATTTACACAAAATTTCAATTAATAAATTTCTACTTCATAAGGAATTCTTGCTTGTATTCCGTCTTGGGCTGTTATATTTCTTAATGTTTTATAATACTTATATTCAGTACCAAGCTCTTGTTTTAATATTGATGCTTTAACATTTCCCTGAAAATCTTCTAGCAATTGCTCAAGTGGTTCTTTTAATTTAGGTAAATTAACTATTCTGTAATTTTCAATATTGGCTTCTTCAGCAGCTAATTTAATAGCTTCATCTAGTCCGCCAAAACCATCAATTAAACCAATATCAAGAGCATTAGTGCCACTCCAAACTCGTCCTTGTCCTATATCATCAACTTCTTTTATTGTCATGTTTCTACCATCAGCAACATGTTTTGTAAAAGTCTTATAAATTTCTTCAACACTACCCTGAATAACTTCACGCTCTTGTGCGGTTAATCGTCTACTAAAAGATCCAATATCTGAAAACTTGTTTGTTTTGGCAACATCAACATGTATTCCTAATTTTTTATTTAAAAGCTCTTTCCCATTAAATAATAAACCAAAAACACCAATTGAACCGGTTATAGTATTTGGGCTTGCAATAATTTTTTGTGCTGGAGCAACAATATAATATCCACCAGATGCAGCCACATCACCTAACGAGGCAATAACTGGTTTAACTTCTTGAGCAAGCTTAACCTCTCGCCAAATAATTTCGGATGCTAGAGCGCTTCCTCCTCCTGAATTTACTCTGAAAACGATTGCTTTTATCGAAGAATCTTTTCTGGCTTTTCTAATGGCTTTTGATATTCGATCTGATCCGATTGTTCCTTCCGGACCTTCACCCATCATAACACTACCACTTGCATAAATTACAGCAATCTTATTTTTTTCGAATGATTTACGTTTTTTAATTGTTACATGAGTATATCGTTCTAATGAAATAGCTTCAATTTTATCGTCATCTGATTTCCCGGTTAATTCTACTAATTCATCTAAAATTTCGTCTTTATATTTTAATCCGTCAATTAGACCATTATCAACTGCTGATTGAGCGTTATTTAAGATTAGATTATCAGCTAATTTATTTAATGTTTTTGTGCTGATTTGTCGTTCTTTTGAAATGCCGTCAAGAATTTGATTCCAAATAGAACCCATGTACATCATAACTTGTTCGCGGTTTTCTTCGCTCATTTTAGTATACATAAAGGGTTCAACAGCACTTTTAAATTTACCGTGACGAATAATCTGTGGCTCGATACCCAGCTTTGCCATGGCTTCCTTAAAGAACATAATTTCAGAACGTAAACCAACAAATGTTACTAATCCTTCGGGGTTAAGGTAGATTTTATCAGCAATACTTGCAAGATAATAAGTAGGTTGTGTATAAGAATCGGCGTAAGCTAAAATAAATTTGCCAGATTCTTTGAAATTGATTAGTGCATTTCTAATTTCTCCAATGGTTGCTATTCCTGACGGAATAATTGTTAAATCAAGATAAATGCCCTCAATGTCCGAATCGTTTTTAGCTTTCTCTAAGTTTTTTAAAATATCATTCAAGCCTAATTGAATAATTGGTTTAAACGTTGAGAAATCAAAATTATCCATAGGATTATTGTTGCTTCTGTCCATAATTGGTTGACTTAATTGAACATGTAACACTGTTTGAGGTTTTATTTCTGCGACTTGATCTTGAGAGGAAACCATAGCTCCAACTCCACCTATTATGATAAATAATAATAAAATGCTACTCAATATAATTCCCAGCATTGTTGCTAATAAGTACTTAAAAAAACTTTTCATTATTTTATGTTTTAGTTATTCCCTTTTTGATAAGGGATAAAATTATATTTTTAAAACTAATCTACAAACAATAAATTGATATATGATGTTTAAATTTGTACAAGATAAAATGGTTTAATTTATAATTTATGAATCGGGTATTTTTATTATTAGGCGGAAATTTGGATGATAGATATGGCTTAATACGTTCTGCAAAAGAAATCATTTCAAAAGAGATAGGAACAATTGTGCAAGAATCATCAATATACGAAACTGCACCTTGGGGTTTTAAGTCAGATCAAGATTTCTTGAATCAGGTAATTATTGTTACAACAAGCTTAACTCCAATTCAATTATTAAAAGAATGTCAGATTATTGAAGATAAATTTGGAAGAGTTAGGCAATTGGATCAATATGCTTCAAGAACAATGGATATTGATATTCTTTTTTTTAATGATGAAATAATAAATAATAATGATTTGATAATTCCTCACGAGAGTTTGCATCAAAGAAGATTTACTCTAGAACCCTTGGTTGAATTAGCACCCGATTTTATTCATCCACAAATAAAAAAATCGCTTTCTGAAATCATGATGGAATGTACAGATGTAGCGGAAGTAAAAAAGCTTTAATTTCACATTTTGTTACCAAATGCTAAATCTCCGGCATCGCCAATTCCAGGCACAATATAAGCCTTAGATGTTAGTTCGTCATCAACATCACCAGCCCAAAAAGTAACATTTTTCATGTTGATATGTTTTTTCACATAATTTATTCCCTGGTTACTCGAAATAATGGAAACTATGTGTGTATGCTCCGGAGTTCCTCTTTTAAGTAAAGCTTTGTAGGCAATTTCCATTGAGGCACCAGATGCTATCATTGGATCGGAAAGGATTAAAGTTTTACCCTCTATATTAGGACTAGAAATATGTTCAAGTTGAATTGCGAACGATCCGTCTTTATGATATTTTCTATGTGCAGAAATAAAAGCATTTTCTGCAGAGTCGAAATAATTTAGAATTCCATAATGAAAAGGTAATCCTGCACGAAGAATTGTAGCATTAACAATATTAGTTGTTAAAACATTCATTTTGGAAATACCTAAAGGAGTAGTTATCTTTTTTTCTTTATAATTGAGGTGTTTGCTTATTTCGTAAGCAAAAATTTCGCCAATTCGTTCCATGTTTCTTCTGAAACGCAAACTGTCTTTTTGAATATCTATATCGCGCAACTCCGATATAAACTGGGTAATTAAGGAGTTTTCTTGAGCAAGAATATGTACCATGTTAATTAATTTTAATTAGCATTTTTAAACCTTTACACATATGAAATAATGCTTTGCGTTCAAAGTTAGTTTTTTTAATAATTAGAGCAATGAAATATTGCATTCTTAATTGCGCTAAAACTTTCCATCATCGGCATAACTATAATATTTAATATCTGCAATAATAATATGATCAAGAACTTGTATATCTAATAATTCAGCTCCTTTTTTTAGTTTTTCAGTAATGCTATCATCGGCAGTACTTGGATTTATGTTTCCTGAAGGATGATTATGACATAAAATTATTGATGAGGCTAATTTCTCAATTGATTGTTTTAAAATTATTTTAATATCGATTACTGTACCTGAAATTCCACCCTGGCTTATTTTAAATTTTTCTATTATTCTGTTTGATCTATTCAATAATAAAATCCAGAATTCCTCGTGAGGAAGATCTCCAAGTATTGGCTGAAATAGCTCAAAAATATCTTTGCTTTGTGTGATTTTCTTTTTGATAATTATTTCAGAACCTTTTCTTCTGCGACCTAATTCAAGAGCTGCAAGTATTGTTATTGCTTTGGCTTCTCCAATACCTTTTAGTTTGGTTAAATCGGGAATATTTAGTTTGCCTAATTCGTTTAAGTTATTATTGGCTGATTTAAGAACTTTCTTAGATAATTCCACTGCAGATTCATTTCTCGAACCCGACCCAATTAAAAGGGCGATAATTTCTGCATCACTTAAAGTTTGAACGCCTTTTTTTAGAAGTTTTTCTCGTGGACGATCTTCAACGGCCCAGTCTTTAATAGTTAGGGTAGAATAGTTTTCCATTATTAAATAAAACTTTTAAAATGATAATTTGCTTTAAGTTAATAAATAAATATCAAAACAATAAACGAAAAGGAAAAACAATGGTTAAGTTTTTGAAAAAATGAGGATCTAATAAATTTGATTTTGTATATAATAACAAAGGCATGGAGTGTTTTCCATGCCTTGACGTTATATAATTTAAATTTGTTTTTTATAAAAGCGGCTTAAGTTTTGCCTCAAGATTACTTTTTGGAACTGCTCCAACTTGTTTATCAACAATTTCTCCATTTTTAAAGAATAATATTGTTGGAATATTTCTGATTCCAAATTTTGATGCTACGCCCGGACTACTGTCAACATCAACTTTTGCACACAATGCCTGATCTTTATAATCATCTGATAATTCTTCAACAATTGGTCCAATCATTCTACAAGGTCCACACCATTCAGCCCAAAAATCAACTATTACTGGCTTGTCTGATTTTAATACTATTTCATCAAAATTTGAATCGTTTACTTCTACTGTCATAATTTTATAGTTTTATTTTTTAATCAGTTTATACATTTTAAATAAGGATACAAATTTAAATATAAAATGTTTAATTTATAGAATATTGTATCTCTGTTTTTTTATTTAGGAATTCAATTAGTTCATTAGTTACATCAATACGTTCTGTTCTCGAGAATAGCTCAACGCCAATATTCTCTTCAGTATCTATGATTTTGAACTTTAAATTTACTTTTCCTTTTTTTGCTAAGGCGTGTTTTTTGATTTCATCAATTAAATTCTGATTTATTGTTTTTAAAGGGATTGTTAATTGCAAGTTCTCGACCATCTCTTCGCGAACCTGACTAAGCATCGTTATGGTTTTAATCTTAAATTCTAATTCTGCAACATTATAAGGTCTTGGTTGTACTTTGCCTTTTAACATTAAAGGATAATCCAAGTAGCAATATTTTCTAAAATTTTCATAATCTTTTCCAAAAAGGGCTAGTTGGTATGAATCAGTATAATCCTGAATAGTTAAAAAGCCAAAAGGTTTTCCTGTTTTTGTCATTGAATGTCGAACACCAATAACAATACCTGCTACCGTTATATCTCTCCCTTGTAAATTTGAAATGTCATCGAATTCTCCAAAGGTTGCGTTGCAAAAATTATCGATTTCTAATTTAAAATCATCAAGTGGATGAGCCGATAAATAGATTCCTATAAGTTCCTTTTCTTTATTTAGTTTTTCTAGCTTTTGCCAGTTATTTGCTTCCGGGATTGCAGGCTTTGCAATTTCTATTGTGTCATCTCCACCAAATAAAGATTGCTGATTGCTATTTTGATCATTTTGGAATTTTGTTCCATAACGAAGGAGGTTTTCTATAAATGTTTGATCTTTGTTGTCAACTGTAAAATATTGGCCGCGTTTAATGTTGTCAATATTGTCAAATGCTCCTGCTGTAGCAAGGGCTTCAAGCGTTTTTTTTGTTACCTGACTTAAATTAACGCGTTCAACAAAATCGAAAGTATCTTTAAATGGACCGTTTGCTTCACGCTCTTCTATTATTTTTAATACAGCGGTTTCGCCAACTCCTTTAATCGCACCTAAACCAAAACGAACATCTCTATTTTTGTTCACATTAAATTTTAATTTACTTTCATTTATATCGGGTCCCAAAACAGACATACCCATACGACGGGTTTCGTCCATAAATAGAGTAATCTTTTTTATATCTGTAAAGTTTCTGCTTAAAACTGCGGCCATATATTCAGCTGGGAAATGTGCTTTTAAATAAGCCGTTTGATATGAGACTAATGCATAGCAAGTTGAGTGAGATTTATTAAAAGCATACTGGGCAAATGCTTCCCAATCGGTCCATATTTTTTGTACGATTTTTACATCGTGTCCATTATTTTTACAACCTTCAATGAATTTTTCCTTTAAGTCTTCCATAAGGTCTTTTTTCTTCTTACCCATAGCTTTACGCAATGAGTCTGCTTGACCTTTGGTGAAATTGGCTAGTTTTTGGGAAAGTAACATCACCTGCTCTTGGTAAACGGTAATACCATATGTTTCTCGCAGGTACTCTTCCATCTCGGGAAGATCATAATTAATAGGTTCTTTACCATTTTTTCGATCTATAAAAGATGGAATATATTCCATTGGTCCAGGACGATAAAGGGCATTCATGGCAATTAAATCATCGAAGCGGTTAGGTTTTAATCCGCGAAGATGCTTTTTCATTCCGGGTGACTCGAACTGGAATAAACCAGTTGTTTCTCCATTACTGTATAGCTCAAATGTTTTTTCATCATCTAATGGAATATTGGCAATATCTATTGTAGTTCCGAACGACTCTTGAACATTTTCAACTGCATCTTTAATAATAGATAAAGTTTTAAGACCAAGAAAATCCATCTTAAGCATTCCTACTGACTCAACATGATTGCCATCAAATTGTGTAACATAAAGATCTGAATCTTTAGATGTACACACAGGAATGTGTTCATATAAATCATCACGCCCAATAATAATGCCACAGGCATGCAATCCAGTATGTCGAACGGAGCCTTCGAGTGTTTCAGCGTATTTTAATGTTTTGGATATAAGAGGATTGTCTGATTTCCTAGCTTCTTTGAGCTCAGGTGCTTCTTTAAATGCCTGTTTCAAAGAAATACCAGGTCTCTCGGGAACTAGCTTTGCAAGTCGATCGGCTTCACTTAAAGGTAGTTTCTCAACACGGGCAACATCTCTGATAGCCATTCTTGCAGCCATTGTTCCGAATGTAACAATTTGAGCAACTCGTTTAGCTCCATATTTGTTAACAACCCATTTTATAACTTTCTCACGACCATCTTCATCAAAATCAATATCGATATCGGGCATTGAAATACGATCCGGATTTAGGAATCTCTCAAAAAGAAGATTGTATTTAAGCGGATCAATATCTGTAATAGCATTACAATAAGCAACTACAGAACCAGCAGCTGATCCTCGGCCTGGTCCAACGGCAACTCTCATTTCACGAGCAGCATTCAGAAAATCTTGCACAATAAGAAAATAACCAGGGAATCCCATTTTTTTAATTACTGAAAGCTCGAAATCAATTCTTTCTCTTATTTCATCAGTAATCTCATCGTATCTTTTATTTGCACCTTCGTATGTCAAATGTCGTAAATAATCATCTTCATTTTCGAAACCTTCTGGCAATTCGAATTCCGGCATTACCGGTTCACGATTTAAATCATAATCTTCAACTTTTTCTACAATCTCATTTGTGTTTTCTATAGCTTCAGGAATATCTTGAAATAAGTTATTCATTTCTTCCTGAGTCTTGAAATATTCCTGTTTTGTATATGTCATACGATTAGGATCATCAAGATCTTTACCCGTATTTAAACAAATTAAACGATCGTGTGCGTCAGCATCTTCCGCATTAACAAAGTGAACATCATTTGATGCGATTAATTTTATATCGAGCTTTTTAGAGATTTTTACAAGTACTTCGTTTACTTTTACTTGATGCTCGTATACATCTTCGTCCTTTTTAGGATCACCCGACTTGTGACGCTGTAGCTCGAGGTAGAAATCATCTCCAAAAAGTTCTTTATACTGCAAAGCCATTTTTTCGCCAGCACTTTCACTTTCTTTCATAATGGCTTGAGGCACTTCACCCCCTAAGCAAGCTGATGAGGCTATTAATCCTTCGTGGTGTTCGCGAAGTAATTCCCAATCAATTCTGGGAGTGTAATAAAAACCATCAATCCATGCAAAAGAAACTAGTTTTGTTAGATTCTCGTAACCTTTTTTATTCTTCGCTAACAATATTAGATGAAATCCACTTCTATCTTCTTTTCCTGATTTACTATTTCGACTACCTTTTGCAACATAAATTTCACAACCAATAATTGGTTTTATCCCTTGACTTTTTGCTTCATTAAAAAAATGTTTTACGCCAAACATGTTGCCATGATCTGTAATACAAACAGCAGGCATCTCATCTTTCTTAGCTTTTTTGATTAGAGTTCTAATATCAGAAGCTCCATCTAGAATTGAATATTGAGTATGAACATGTATATGTGTAAACTTAGCCATTATAATTAATTGATTTAATGAAAATTAGCGAAAAGGGTGATGCAAATAAATTAGTTTTTAAAAGTAATAAATTTGGTGAAAATAATTTTATCATGTTAATAATTAATAATAACATTTTGTTATTAAACCTATAAAAGAACCAGATTGTTTATTGTGTAAATTTTATGTTCATTTAACTTACTGAAATTGATCATTTAAATAGATTTAAAAAATGTTTTTTTACTAAATTATTATTGTATCTTTGCCGCACTATTTTAAAAATAGATTTATTAATTAATTAAAAAAAAGAGCATGCCTGTAAAAATTCGATTAACAAGAAGAGGGAGAAAAAAAGCTCCGTTTTATCACATTGTTGTCGCGGATAGCAGAGCGCCACGAGATGGTAGATTCATTGAAAGCTTAGGAAAATTCAATCCTTTGACAAATCCTGCTACTATTGAATTAGATTTCGATAAAGCATTAGATTGGCTACTAAAAGGCGCTCAACCTACAGATACCTGTAGATCTATTTTGTCGTACAAAGGTGTTATGATGAAAAAGCACTTACTTGAAGGAGTAAAAAAAGGTGCATTCACTGAAGAGCAAGCAGAAGAGAAATTCCAAAGCTGGCTTACAGAAAAAGGGAACAAGATTCAAACTAAAGTTGACATGTTGCAAAAAGGCGATGACGCTGATGCAAAGAAACGTTTAGATGCTGAAACTAAAGTTCGTGAAGCAAGAGCTGAAGAGCTAGCTAAGAGAAATGCTGAAGCTGCTGCAGCTGAAGCAAAAGCTAATGCTCCTGTAGTAGAAGAAACTCCAGAAGTTGTTACTGAAGATGCTGTTGAGGCTCCTGAAGAAACTGCTGAAACTCCAGCTGAAGAAACTCCAGAAGCAACTGAAGAAAAAGCTCCTGAAGCAGAAAATAAAGAAGAAGCACCAGAAGCTTAAGATATTTTCATGCATGAAAAAGGATGATCATTATTTGTTAGGATCACTTTTAAAAACGAAAGGAATTAAAGGTGAAATAATAATTAAGTTTAATAATGATTGTTCGGAAGAAATTTCAAAATTGGAATCAATTTTTATCGATGTAGATAATAAATTGGTTCCTTTTTTTATTGAGAATATTAAACTAAAAACCTTATCTACCTCAATAGTCAAACTTGAAGGTATTGATGAGGAAGAAAAAGCTATTGAATTTATCGGGTCTGATTTTTATATTTCTGTTGATCAATCAGAGGTTTTACAAATTAATAAAGTTGAATCTATTGATATAACCGGTTATAAGGTAATTGATCAAAACAAAAACAATATAGGTGTAGTTCTTGATTTTATTGATATTTCCAAAAATCCTTTACTGAATGTGAAAACGGATAATGGAGAAATTCTGATTCCTGCAAAAGATGAATTAATAATTGAAATTGATGATGATTTACAGGAAATTATTTTGAACATTCCAGAAGGACTTTTAGATATTAATTAGAAAGAAAGATCGTTTTCGTAATTAATAATTTTATTACACCAATCGTCCGGCAGAAGAATAGCTTCATTCTCTTTTGATCCAAAAGCAACTAAAACAGCATCGTTATGAGCTTTTACCTCATTTGTAGCTGCGTTAACAATTTCCTGTTTCATTTGCAAACTTTTATTTCCAAGCTTATAAACTTTTGATAAAACAATAATATCTTCATGTAATAATATTGGATTAAGATATTCTATTGTAATTTTTGCCAGGACTAAGGCTCTTTCTTTCCAGTCCATTTTTTGTTCAAACACTTTTTCAAAATACTGCATACGCGCCATATCAAAGTAATTCTGATAAATAGAATTATTAACATGAGCTAAAATGTCAATGTCGTTAAATCTTATTTGGATTGGGGTTTTATGAAAAAATTTAGTGGTTGATTTAATTTTCATAATCCTGTAATTCAATATCAAGTTCCTCGTAAATAGAGTTTTGACTTTTAAATTCGGGTACAATTTCTTTCATTTTACGAACTATCTCAATATTGTTATGTGCTTCTTTAAGTTTAATTAAGTCCACAAATTTTCCTTTGATTTCTTTAAAATTATATTTTCTAACTTTAGCAATTAAAATTTTAGAATGATATGTAGGAATTGTATTTTCCAGATCATTTAGTAACTCTTCGTAAAGTTTTTCGCCGGGTCTTAATCCTGTGTATTTAATTTGAATATCTTTCCCAATAGATAATCCCGAAAGTTTAATCATTTTCTTAGCAAGGTCAAGTATTTTTACCGATTTGCCCATGTCAAAAATAAATATTTCTTCTCTTTTGCTAATAGCTCCAGCTTCAAGAACTAATTGACAAGCTTCGGGTATAGTCATAAAGTAACGTGTTATTTCGGGATGTGTTACAGTAACAGGGCCTCCTTTGTCAATTTGTTTTTTAAACCTTAAAATCACAGAACCGTTTGATCCTAAAACATTTCCAAAACGTGTTGTAATAAAATTTGTTGAGCTTATTTGATTAAATGCCTGAATATAGATTTCCGCAATTCTTTTTGAAGCACCCATCACATTTGTTGGGTTCACAGCTTTATCTGTTGAAACCATTACAAATTGTTCCACCTTGAATTCATTTGAAATATCGGCAATGATTTTTGTACCAAGAATATTGGTCCTTAAAGCTTCAGAAGGGTTGTTTTCCATCATTGGAACATGCTTATATGCAGCCGCATGATACACAATTGATGGTTTGTATTCTTCAAAAAGTTTTTTTACTCTATATTCATCGGCAATATTACCAATAACTATTTCAAAATTATAGAAATTGAATTTTTCTTGAAGATCAAGTTCCATATCATATAATGGAGATTCAGCTTGATCAAACAAAACTATCTTATGCGGATTAAAATTTATTAATTGTCGAACAATCTCACTTCCAATTGAACCTGCGGCACCTGTAACAAGTATTGTCTTATTGAGAATTTTTTTCTTGATTTTATTTATATCTAAAACAATAGGAGGTCGTTCAAGTAAATCTTCAATTTTTATTTCTTTAATTTGATTAAAACTCAGTTCCCCATTTATCCAAGTATTTATGTCAGGTACTGAAAGTACTTTAATATCATATTGCAAGCATTTTTCAATAATGTTCTGCTTTTCTTCAGACTTAATTCCTTCTTTGGCGATAATTAATTTCTCGATTGTATCTTTTTGCAATAAACTATCCAGATGGTCCGGATGGTAAATAGTTACACCTTCTAATGCTTTACCGATGTTTGAGTTAATGATATCTAAAAAGGCTAGAACCTTATATTTGCTCTGTGCATCACGATCCAAAGTCCTTTTTGTTATTACACCAAACTGACCTGCACCATATATAATAACACTTGTTTTTTCTTTATTAGGGTTATAAATTTCTTGATATATAATTTTGGTAGCAAGTCTAAAAGAGGCCATCAAGAAAACTGTTAATAGAAAATCGATAACTACTATTCCAAATGGAATAATATATGTCCCATTAAAAAAGTAAAAGTTTATAATATTTACAATAGTAAATACAAGGCTACCTGAAATAGCAACTAAAAAAATTCGTTCGGTATCTTTTGCACCTGAATGTCTAATAATACCAGCATAAGTTTTAAAAATAAGAAAGGTGATTGATCTGAAAAACAATACATAAGGTATAATAAACCCTAGTTCAATATAATATTCATGAGGGATTTCAAAATTAAATCGTAATAAAAAAGAAGCAGAAATAGAAATTCCACAAATGATTAGATCAATCAGGAAAACAATCCACCTTGGAGTATATGACTTAGGGAATCTAATCATTATATACAGAACAATTATTGTAAATTAAAGACTAATTTTATATATTCAAAAATATTAAAAATATTGCAGCATAAATAATTTTTAATCGTCTTTTATCGAAATGAAACGAAACGAAAAAATGAATATTATGAAAACTAAACAAATTAAAACACTCGTATTTACATTTCTTGTGTTATTAGGATTACAAGTAAATAACCTTAATGCTTCTCCTTTATTTCAGGATAAAAAGGAGACAAGAAAAGTCGCTGAATTTGATAAGATAGGATTATCAATTCCAGCAAATTTATATTTAACACAAGGATCAAAGAATGAAGTTGTAATTGAGGC